>JAFAOS010000570.1 GCA_019247515.1 Chloroflexota bacterium
TTCGCGATTGCCAGTGCTGGCGTGCATGGCGTCCGCCGGGAACGACGCGAAAACGGGCCGCCGGCGGGTGGTGCTCGCATTATGGCTTGCCGACCGGGGAGGGCAGAGTGGTCGACACTCGGGCAAATCGTTGCGTGGGTGTGTCTGGTCGTCGTCATCGCTCTCTGCGTGGGACGCGCGCTGCAAATTGCCACCGGGAACGCGGTGACCCGCGCCGATGAAAGTGAGCTGATACTAGGCAAGGGCATCGCGGACACACGAGGGCCCTGCCCGGCGCTTGACGAGTACGTGAACCGCACGATGACTATCGACGAATTGCGCGATCTGCAGGATCGGCTATGTCCGGACCTGTCCGAGCTCCAAAACAGCGCGAAGTGAGCATGCCGCCAACTGACACGTCACGCTGGGCGCAGAACCCAGCGCTCCAATCGGAGGGCAACCTCGCAATCGCCGATCGCGTCATGCGTCTGCTGGCTCGGCACGTTGTGCCCAGACGGATGCGTGGGCTATGGTGCACACCGCCGTCGTGCTCATGCGCCCGTTGCTCGGCCAGCTCGTGGTGCAGCTCCTGGTTGGGCTGCTGGTCCTGACCACCCCGATCGGGACCGGCGAGGGCGTCCACCAGAATGAGCTGCTGCACCCCGTCCTGCCGCATGTGCATACGATCAATGGCCAGATCGTCTCGGACCAGCAGTTGGCCCTGGATCGCGTCACTCAGACAGCGGCGGCCGCCAGCAGCCCGCCGATCAGCGGCGCGGCGCTGGGCGCTGGCAGCGGCGCGGACGCGGCAGGCCTCGGCATCGCACTCGGCCCGACCCTCCCCGCGCTCGAGCCGGTACGTGTGAGGTCTGTCGAGAGCCGACTGGTCATCGAGGACAGTGCCGCGCCCGCCGAGTTCCGCGCCGAGGTACAGGACCCGCCGCCGGATCGCATCGCCTGAATAACCCGCAACTGAGAGACGGACACCCTCGCGTGTCCAACTCCTTCAGATTTTCCTGATCAGGCGAAAGGAAGCGATCCCATGTTCCCGATTCGTCACATCGTGACGCGCGCCCATCCAATTGCCAGTCGAGGCGGAACGGCCAGGCTCGCGCTGGCATGCCTTGCCGGGTGCTTGAGTCTGGCGACCTCACTTGCCAGCGCTTCGGCACATTCCTATCCACAGACCACCAACCCCTCGGCCAACGCGCGACTCGACGCCACTCCTGCGCACGTCGGCATTACCTACGACTCCAACATCGTTCAGAGCGGGACGTCGCTGGTGCTACTCGACTCGACTGACACTCCGGTACCTGTCCAGGCCGACGCCACCTCCGGTCGACAGTCATCTGTGCAGCCCACGTCTGACCTGACGCCAGGAGCGTACACAGTTGCCTGGACCAGTCTTTCCGCGGACGATGGGCACACCGCCCAGGGGTTCTACACGTTTGTCGTCAATGGCGGACCAATCGGCATCGTCGACGGCCAGGCCCAGTCTCAGGCACCCGCGGCCGACCTGATGACGACGCTGACGGTCACCTCGGCGCCGGACGGATCGTCGCTGCTACGCGTGGGTCTGAACAACACCACCGGCGTCGAGCGTGTCCGCATTCAGTTGTCTCGACCGGACCTCGGCACCGACCTGCTCGACACCCAACCCAGCGGTGACGGCGGCTGGGTTCTGAACGGCAACGAGGTGGCCATTCCCGGCGCCTGGCACGCCCAGGTCATCGTGCGCCGCACCAACGTCGTGGATGACGCCAAGGGCGACTTCGATTTCACGGTCGACAGCGTGACCGGCGCGCCCGCGTTTGGCTCGGCCGTGTCGCCTATCAGCAACTGACCCTTCGACCCTGAAATTTGTAGAACGAGGGACTTGCACATGATGCTGCGTCGCCTGCGATTCCTGGCGGCGGTCTGTTTAGCGTTTTCAGGCCTGTTCGGCGTCGGCACCGGCGTGGTGTCTGCCCACGCGCAATACCAGAGCTCTACGCCACAGGCGAATTCAACCGTGTCTTCCGCGCCGAGCCAACTCCAGGTCACCTACACCCAGGAGCTCGCGGATATCCACATCTCGATCATGGGCCCGCATGGCACCGAGGTCACCACCGGCCCGGCCAAATTCGACCTCGCGAACCGCACCAACGCGAGCGTCCCGATGAGCGGTGATGGGCCAGGGGTGTACACGGTGCTGTGGCACAACGTCTCGGGCGACGACGGCGATCCGAACGACGGGCAGTTCGTGTTCACGGTCGGCGGCGCGGCGCCTGCCGCACCGATAGCCGCGCCGACGCCAACACCCGCCGCGACGCAGGCGGCAAACACAACGACGACTCAGACGGCGCCTCCCGCCGCGGCAGGGGCGGTGACGTGCATCGACAACGGCGTGCTCACGCCCGGCATTCACGACTCGCGCGTCGACACGTACTGCAAACGACAGGCAATCCGTCAGAAGTACGCGGGGCAGATCGACGTCGTGACCTTCAACGAGGCGCTCGCCGACGGCGAAGGGCTCGAGTCCGCGCTGGCGGACGCCAGGGCCGACTTCCAGATGGAACAAAGCCAGAAGAAGCACTGAACAAGATCAGGCACGTCCGAAACTTGGGGCGATTGGCAGCCGCCGCGGCACGACGGTGGGCGTGCGGCTGCTCGTCGCGGCGTTCGCCGAAGCAGGTCGGCGCGAGCGTAAGACGCCGTCAGTCGGCGCGGTGGAGCATACTTCAAGCAAACGGGTCAGCAGGAGTCAGGAGAAATCGCCATGTGCGTCCAATGAGCGATTGGGGCCGCGGCCGGGTTTGGAGTTTTCCAAACGTACCGATACGTAGTCAAAGGTCGAGCGCGCAGTTGGCTGGCCTCGCATCGAAAGCCCGCGGGGGCGGAAGCGGCTGCCTCGATGGACGAGAATCAGGCTCCCGCCTCGGGTGAGTCAGTTGAGACCCGCGACGCTCACGGAGACGCCGCCGCTTTCTCCAGCGCCTGGCGCAGCAACTCGAGCTCGGTCGATTGCCAGCCCTGAAACGTCTGCGCGCCGAGGGGCATCGTCTCCGAGACGCCGACGATCGGGATGCCCTTCTGCTGGGCCATCGACTTGAGCTGCTCGGTCAGGCTCGTGACCGTCTGGGTGTTGTACACCAGCACTTTGATCTGCCGATTTTGAACTTGATTCTGAAAAGCAGCCACGTCGCGGACGGACGGATCGTTGCCTTCAGCGATCGCCTGCATGAACTCGGGCGGTGAGACCAGGTTCAGGCCGAGCGTGTACGCCATGTCGACAAAAATCGACTCCGTCGCCCCGACAGGCGCGCCGCCGTACTGTGAGGCGATCTGATTGATCAGGCCGTGGTAGGTCGCAAACTCCTGATCGAGCGCCGCTGAGCGGGCGTCGTAATAGGCCGACGCCAGGGGGTTGAGCGCCTTCAGCCTGGCCAGGATCGCGGCACGCATCTGGTCGACGTAGCCGGCGCTGTACCACACGTGCGGGTTGGCGCCAACCTGCAGCCCGAGCACGTCGCCAGCTTTGACCAGCGCCGGCTGGGCGGGCATGCTTGCCAGGATCTTGTCGGCAAAGTCGTCGTAGCCCAGCCCATCCTCGACGACCAGCTGGGCGCCCTGGAACGCGCGGACGTCGGCCGCCGTCGGCTGGAACTCGTGCGGGTCGGCGTCTGGATCCGACAGGATCGTCGTCGTAGCGACACACTGACCCCCGAGCTGGTTGACCAGGCTGGCGTAGAAGTTCTCGACCGCCAGCACCGAGAGCGGCGCGGTAGGGCAGACGCCATTGACCTGGGGCGCGGGTTGGCCCACCAGGGGAAACCCGTCGCCGTTGAACTCGAACGGGAAGCGCTCGTCGACGTTGCGCACCTGGACCTGGCCGTTCGGATCGAGCACCCAGGTGTGCGAGCCGTCGCTGAAGGAGACGATGCCGTCGACGGTGTGGTAGATCAGGCGTCCATTGCTGGTCGGTTGCGTAGCTTCGCCGAGCTCGGGACGCGAGGTGGCGCTGCCGCTGCACGCGCCGACGAGGTCAGGAAGCTGTGCCTGGAGCTGGGCGAAGCCGCCGCTCAGCTGACAGGCGGCCTGGGCGAAGGCTGGCGGTGCCAACAGCGGGGCAAAGCTCGCCAGCAGCAGCAGCACGGGGCCGAGTCGTTGCATGGGGGTGTTCCTTTCGAAGGTGATTGAAGTGACGAGATGTCATCTCATCCAGGCAGCATGCCGCAAGTGAGACGGTGTGTCAACAGGGCGTGATCAGGCATGTTCACGAAATCGCAATGCAGGCGTACCCAGAAATGCCTGGACCTGCCCGTGCTCTGAAGCTAAAGTGAGGGCGGCGCGGTTGCGCTCGATATGTACGAACCACCAGGTCCCCAACTCAACATCGATCACCGTCCCGGCATCGCCTCGCCGGGCGAGGAGGGCTGACCCGCCGATCTGCCCGCGGTCTCCTGTCGCAGTGACGTAGGACGCCCCTCCTCGCAGCGGGAGGGGCGCCTTTCTGTCCACGGGAGGACCGACATGGCCATCGCTCAGATCACGCCTCGTGCGCCTGGCGCCGCGTTGCTCGAAGTGCGGCTGCGAACGACAGCACGTCTGTCGAGCGTCACGCCCGGCGCGCCGCGGCGCCTGTCCTCGCGGCTGCCGCTCGGCCATTTTCCTGGCTCGCCAATCTGGCGGAGGCTCCTGGCCGTGTTTGCCGTGCTTGGGCCGGGACTGATCGCCGGCGCCGCTGGCGACGACGCGGGCGGCATCGCCACGTACGCGTCGGTCGGTGCGCAGTACGGCTACACGCTGCTCTGGGCGTTGGGATTGATCACGGTGTCGCTCATCGTGGTCCAGATCCAGGTCGCGCGGTTGGGCGTGATCACCGGTAAGGGCCTGGCGGAACTCATCCGCGAGCAGTTCGGAGTGCGCTGGTCAGCGCTGGCGATGTTCGTGCTCTTGATCGCCAACGGCGCGGTCACCATCGCGGAATTCGCGGGCATCGCCGCGGCCGGCGGGCTCTTTGGCATTCCGCCGCTGGTCTCGGTGCCCGTCGCCGCCGTGGTGGTGTGGCTGATCGTCGTGCGCTCGTCGTACTCGCTGGCTGAAAAGGTATTTCTGGTGCTCGGCGCGGCGCTGTTGACCTACGTCGGCGCGGCCGTGCTCGCGGGCCCGAGTTGGGGCCAGGTCGCCGTCGAGTCGGTGACACCCAGCTTCTACCTCGACGCTGGCTACCTGACCACGCTCATCACGCTGGTGGGTACCACCATCACTCCGTACATGCTCTTCTATTTGCAGTCCTCGATCTCCGACAAAGGTCTGGGAATGGCGGACTACGCGTCGGAGCGGACCGATGTCGTCCTCGGTTCGGTGCTGAGCGACCTGATCGCCGCGTTCATCGTCATCTGTACCGCTGCCACTCTGTTCGTGGCGGGCATTCAGGTCAGCTCCGCCGACGACGCCGCACGTGCACTCGAGCCACTCGCTGGGCCGTACGCCAGGGTCCTGTTCGGGCTGGGACTGTTCGGGGCGAGCATGCTTGCGGCGAGCGTGCTGCCCCTGAGTACCGCGTATGCCATTTGCGGCGCCTTTGGCTGGGAGCGCGGGGTCTCGCATCGTTGGCGACAGGCGCCGGTGTTCAACGGACTGTACACCGGGCTCATCGCGGTCGCCGCGGCGTTCGTGCTGGTGCCCGGACTGCCGCTCATCCAGGTCATTCTGGCGACGCAAACGCTGAACGGAGTCCTCCTGCCAGTGGTGCTGGTCTTCGTGGTGCGGCTGGCCAACAATCGCTCGCTCCTCCAGCAGCACACCAACAGCCGTGCCTTCAACGTGCTCGCGGTTGGCACGACCGTGGTGTTGATTGTGCTGACGGCAGCGCTGCTCGTTTCGGCGGCATTCGGCACCTCGTAGCCGACGGCGTCAAATCCTCTGGATGACCGGCAACACCTCGCGTGCGAAGAGCTCCAATCCTTCCAGGGCGCGCGGCAGGTCGATTGCGCCGACTTCGTTGCGAATTACCAGCACACCCGCTCCCGTCGTCTGCTGCTGGGCGATGATGTCTTCGATCAACGTCTCGGGGTCGCCCGCCAGAAACTGTCCGCTGCGCCGACCTTCAACAGAATTGGCTGCACCGTGGAACGGCTGCGCGGCGGTATGCAGATACTCATACGAGCGCACCGTTTCGCGCTGGCGATTGATTGCCTGCAGGCGCATATCGCGCTGCATGAAGCCAAACTCGTGCGCGGCATCCGCTTCGAACACGTCGGTGATCAGCTCGTCAATTTGCGCCTCGTTCAGCCTGGTGGTGGAGGGCGCAACGTACAACTCCCGCGAGATGCCCAGGTCCGCGGGACATGGCGACCACTCACACTGGTCCGCCGCAAACGCCCGATAATACGCCAGTCGCTCCGCGCACTCGGCGGTCGGCCCGTGCGACATGAAGCCCATGTGCTTGCGCGCCGCCCACTGGATGCTTTCCTGCGCCACGGCGGTGGTCCAGGTCGGTGGATGCGGCTGCTGGACGGGCCTGGGCAAGATCGACACGCAGGGGTAGTGGTAATACTCCGAGTGCCATTCGAACGGCTCGGGCGCGGTCCATGCCTTGACGATCAGGTCGTACGCCTCGTGATAGCGCGCGCGTTCCTCGTCAGGCGAGACGTTGTAGGCGTACAGGTTCTGAGCGGTGGCGCTGATGAAACCCGGCACCAGGCGTCCGTGTGAAAGGTTGTCGACGAGCGCCAGCTCCTCCGCGACGCGCACCGGGTGCGGGTACAGCGAAAGCATGACACCCATGCTGATCAGCTTCGCTCGCTCGGTGACCTGGCTCGCGGCCGCCATCAGAGCAATCGGCGATGGCATCAGCCCGCCGTTGGGTCCCGAGTGGTGCTCGGTGAAAATAATGCCGTCGAATCCCAGCTCGTCAAGGCGGCGGATGAAGCGCATGCGGTCGGTATAGAGCTGCTGTCCGCGCGAGCGGTCCCACATCCAGCCGGGGACTGGAAATGGGGTGGGGCTGCCGTCCGCCGACGCGTGATAGTACGGTGCTGTCTGTCGAAACCAGACCTGCATCTTTTACAGAAACCCCACGAGTAGCTACTCCGGGCCCGAGATCGTCTGGATGGTGGCCTCCGTGCGCTGGGTGAACTGGTTCATGCCGAGCGCCAGCACGCGGACGTGGTACTTCTGACCGACCGTGGCATTCGGGATGCGCACGTCGGCGTCGCCGATGCGCGTGACGCCGTTGGGCCCGATGAATGGATTGTCGATCTGATTGGTGATGGTGATCTCGTATTCCTGGCCGATTTCGGCCGCAGGCTGCGCACTGGCGCCCGCGGTGCCGTTGGCGCCGTTTGCATGCGCCGTGGCGACTCGAGACGCGGAAGGTGCGCTGGCGGATGGATACGCGACGCACAGGCCCGAGATCCAGCCAGGCAGGCCGGTCATGATCGGTTGGAAGGATTCGCCACCGTCGCGGGTCTCCCAGACGCTGCCGTCGGTCAATCCGAACAGGACGGTGTCAGGATCGCGCGGGTCGATGACGCACGAGCGCGGCGCAGGTCGCAGGCCCTCAGTCGGGGCACCCTTGCCCAGCAGCTTGTGCCACGTGCGGCCCTGATCGTCGCTGCGATAGAAATACGCTCTGGCGCCCTGCTCGCGCGTGAACCAGAACGGCGGCGGCACTTCTGCGCCGGCGGCAAAGACCACGTTCGGGCGATCCGGATGGATGACTGGCGGTGACATGTATCCGCCGCCGGTGAAGCCAGCATCGATACCAGCATCCGACTTCATGAACCGCTCACCCAGGTTGTCGCTGCGGTAGACGCCGGCGCCGGAGGTCGCCAGCACGACGTCGGCCTGACCGGGCACGGTGGTCACCGCGTGGGAATCGAACGCGACACCTTGTTTCAGGGTCTCCCAGGACTGGCCACCATCCAGCGAGCGGACGATCCAGCCTTCTTCCACGGCGCCGAAAATCTTCTCTGGATCCTCCGGCACGACGTGCAGGTACTTGATATGCGCGATGTGCGGGGCTCTCGGAAAGGTCCAGAACAGGGACTCTTCCATGTCCTGGAAGCTGCGGCAGTTGGTCCACGTCACGCCGCGATCGGTACTCTTGAAGATCGCTGGCGGCTGCGTGCCGACGTAGATCTCGCCGGTCGTCGGATGCTGGGCCATGCTCCACACTTCGCGGTAGACCATGCCCTTGCTGGACTCCTGCCACGTGCGGCCACCGTCCTCGCTGCGGAAGACACCTTCGTCGCGCGTGCCGGCGTACAGGCGCGACGGATCGGCGGAATCAACCAGCACGGCTACCACAGTCTGGCCCTGCAGACCGGCAGGTTCGAGCGCGTATGCCTGGCTGTTGTCGCCAGGTGTGGCGCGGAACAGTCCAACATTGGTTCCGACGTACACGACGCGCTGATTACGTTCAGACGACATGGCTGACTCCTTTGCGTCTATGTCAATAGTGACGAACAGCGGGCCGCCGTCTCGAGTTTCGACCAGGTCGATGGCGGCGTTGACATCCGCGAGCGCAAAACGATGGGTGAAGAGGTCCGCAATATCCAGTCGCCCGGCGCGCAGGAGCTCCAGTAGCTCGAGCGCGTCGCGGCGCATGTAGCCATTGCTGCCGGTGATGGTGTAGTTGCCGACCATGATGCGGCCATACGGAATGTTGAGCGGCGCGTAATTGCCACCGAGCAACACGGCGCGGCCACCTTTGTGAAGTGCGTAGATCGCCTGCATCGTGACGGAGGCGCCGGTTGGCATCAGGTCGACCAGGCAATCCGCGCCTTGACCACCAGTCAGTACGCGGATGCGTTCGGTGAGCCCATCGTCGCGCTCCCAATCGGATGAGAGGTCCTCCAGGGCGATGGTCGACACCAGTCCAGGCTCCAGGGCGGCGATGCGCGCCAGGTTCTGGCGACTGCGTCCGATGGCAATGACGCGGGCAAAGCCGAACAGCGGGGCGCACTTGACGACGGCCGCCCCGGTGGCGCCGGTCGCCGCGGCAACAACCAGCGTTTCGCCCTGGCGCGGTTCGATTTTGCGCAGCGCCCGAAGCGCGATGGCCAGCGAGTGCACGCGTGCGCCAACCTCGAACGAGACTTCATCGGGTAAAGGATCCAGCGACCATTCGGCTACACGCAGGTACTCGGCCAGACCGCCATTGTGGTACTGCTCGTACAGCGGCATGGCCTCGCGGGTGTAGACGGCGTGGCCGACGACGGCGAGCGTCGAGCACAGCGTCTCGCGATCGGATCGACAGTACGCGCAGTCGCGACAGGTGAGCGTCGGGTGCAGGCGCACGCGGTCACCCACCCGCCAGCGGCTGACGCGCGGGCCGACCTCGGCCACCTCGCCGGCCGCTTCGTGGCCGAGCACGCCCGGCAGGAGCTGAGTCCGACCGGAGTGCCACAGTGACAGCAGCCCGTGGGTCATCCCCGCGGCGCGGACGCGCACGAGCACGTCGCCGTCGTGGAGGGTGGGGACCGCGACGCGTTCCAGCCGCAGGCGGGTTTCGCCCGGGTACGCGCGAGCGGCGAGCATCGTCATGGGCACCTCAGTGAATGGTGACCGCCAGGGCATCGAGCACATCTTCAGTATGCGCCTGGTCCAGGTCGAGGAATGCAGATAACTGCTCCGCCACGGCGTGCGATTCCGCGAGCGTGAACGCGCCGGCGATGTAGCGGTCGGGACGCACCAGCACGAAGCGGGGACCCGACGGCCACAACTCGGACACCAGCACTGCCTGATCGTCGACCACGGGCGTGCGGCACGGCGCGGTCCTGGCAGGCCAGCGCTCGGACGAATAGACGCGGATGAAGCTTGGGTCGAGCAAGCGCCAGACAGAATGCTCGAGCCCAACGAATGGATCCTTCGTACCGTCGGCGAGCGCGAGGACTGCCCAGCCGCTGCCCAGCGCGTCGTCCAGCAAATGGACGCGGCCGTCCAGCATGACCACCTGGGGCTGCGGCAGCATCGTGCCGGCGATGGAGGCGTCCGAGCCAACCAGCAGTCCCTGGCGGTAGCGCGGTGGCGGTTTGTAGCGCATCTCCGAGATGTAGCGCCGAATCGGGCCCCACTGGCCGAGACTGCGAAAGAACGCGTCACGGGCCAACGCCCGCGCGCGTGAGCGTGTCATGACGATGTTGCCGAGCTTGACCGACATCGCGATCATTGCCTCGGCGTGCGCTCGCCGCTCGGCCTCGTATGTCTCGAGCAGCCGTGGTCCAGCCGTTCCACGCGCCACGCTGGCCAGCTTCCAGCCCAGGTTGTGCGCGTCGCGCAGGCCCGTGTTCAGACCCTGTCCAGCAAACGGGGGCATCATGTGCGCCGCGTCGCCGGCGACGAACACTCGGCCCTGGCGCCAGTGCTCGGCCACCAGCGCGTGAAACGTGTACACCTTGGCGCGCACGATGTCCCCGGCCGCGAGGCGTCGATACGGGGCGGTGAGCCGCTGGAGTTGCTCGAGCGAGAGCATGTCGTCGGCGCGTTCACCCGGCAGCAGCAGAAATTCGTAGCGGCAGCGACCATCGCGCCCGGGAATGATCACGTGCGGCCGGTGCGGATCGCCATGGTGCATGGCGTAGCGCACGTCGTGGGGGTCGTTGCGCGTATCGAGCACGACCCACGGTTCCTGGAGCGAAGAGCCGCACATGCGCACGCGCATCAGCTTGCGGACGCTGCTGCGGCCGCCATCGCAGCCCACGACATAGCGCGCCCGAACGGACTCCGGATCGCCATGGAGCGGTTGCACGCTGGCCACGACGCAATCCTCATCCTGGGAAACGTCCAGAAGCTCGGTCGAAAACCGCAGCGAGACACTCCCGAAGCGGACCGCACCGTCGGCCAGAGCGTGCTCGAATTCCGGCTGGTCGAGCTCGCTCTTGATCGGATGCCCGTAGCGGGGTGGATACGGGCCACGCGCGGCCCCGAGAAGCGCGCCACCCACTCCGTAGTAGCGCGTCCCGGTGCCCGGCAGCAGCAGCGTCAGCATGGATTCGTACAGTCCAATCGACTGCAGGAGGCGGAGGGATTCTTCGTCGATGCTCACCGCTTTAGGCTCGTCGGTCGTGCTGGCGTTGCGCTCCACCACCAGCGTCGAGACGCCCGCCTGGCCCAGGACGTTGGCAAGCGTCAGGCCCGTCGGGCCGGCGCCAACCACGAGCACGTCCGCGTCATACATCGGCGGCAGCCACCTCCGCATGCAAGCGCAGGAGGTCCAGAATGGTCGCCGGGTCGCGCCGACCCCAGCCGCACTCGGTCGCCACGCCGAAGCCGTCGACGAATTGGCGGGCCGCCCGGATGCGCCGCCGCGCGCCTTCGGCGCCATCGGCCAGATGGAGCAGCCCAAGGTACAGCTTCGTCGCAGAGGGCAGACGCAGGTCCGCCAACGCGGCGAAGTATGCCGAGTCGTCCCGGTCACGCGGGACCGGCAGGTGCAGCCAGGTGAGCGGGCGCTCCAGGCGTTGCAGGATGCCGCTGGCAACCTCCACGAGGGTGCGGGTGTCGCGTGGTTGAAGCGCGTGCTGGTGCCCAAAATCGCCATAACACAGGTGGAACCCGAGCTCCACATCGCGCGGCACTCGGTTGCCGGAGCGCGCCAGGGCCTCGAGAATGCTTGCCTTGCGACCCGCCATGCCGTCATCGTCGCCCATGCGCTCGAAGGCGAGCATTTCGGAGGCTACGTCCCACTGGATGGCGAGCTGGTCGTGCGGAATGGCCGCGGCGATCTCGTCCACTTCCTCCAGCATGCGCTGGACGTACGCCGGGCGAACGGCGTCCTGGTCGCGCTCGGTGATCCAGGCCTGCACCGGCGCCAGTGGCGAGGGCAGGCACACCTGGAAACGGACTGCTGGAGCAATGACTCCGTCTGAAGTTTGAAGTCGGGCGAAGGTCGGGTAGGAGCCAAGCGCGGCTTCGGCGTAGCCCAGCTGAGAAAAACGCACGTCCGCCGCCGAAACGCCGGCGCGCAGGCGCGACCTGGGTCGCGGGTTGTAGCGGCCGATCTCACCCGACGGCTCCAGTTGCGGGTGGCGCAGAAACAGGTCCGACTGCCAGCCGATGAAGTCCAGACGTGGGCCCGTTTCACCGTCGGGGACGCGGCGGAGACGATCGCCCAATGCGCTGCTGACGGTCCGCAACACCGCCTCCGTATCTGAGAGTGGCACGCTGCCAACCAACAGGGCGCCACGTGGCGATTCCTCTGACATTTACGTACGTCGGCTGCCGAACTGCACAGCAGTCCCAGTTTACAGGACGGCGGTCCCGTTCAGTGGCGCAGGTCAGGTCAGGTATTATCGGCGACCAGGAGCCGCTGAGGAAAGATGCTGACCCGCGAGGAAAACGAACGGCTGACACGCGTCGGACCGGGGACCCCGATGGGCGAGCTGCTACGCCGCTACTGGCAGCCGATCTGTCCAGCCGCCGAGCTGGCCGGCGAAAAGCCACTCAAACGGCTGCGCATCCTCGGCGAGGACCTGGTGGTCTTCCGCATGCCCGACGCACGCTACGGGCTCATGCAGGAGCGCTGCCAGCACCGTGGCGCCTCGCTCTATTACGGCTTTTTGGAGTCCGACGGCCTGCGGTGCGCTTATCACGGCTGGAAGTACGCGCTCGACGGCCAGTGCCTGGAGCAGCCGTTCGAACCCGCCGGCAGCCACTTCAAGGAACGCGTCTGTCAACCCGCGTACCCGGTCGAGCAACTCGCTGGACTGCTCTTCGCGTATCTGGGGCCGCCCGAGCGCAAGCCGCTGGTTCCGCGCTGGGACGTGCTGGTTCGCCCAGACGGTTGCCGCACGGTCTTCGTCCACCCGGTGCTCGAAGCCAACTGGCTTCAGCCGATGGAAAACGCGGTCGACACGGTACATACGTACTTCTTGCACGGCCACATGATGAAGATGAAGGGCATTTCGGCCGGTGAGTACTACTTGCGACCCATCCTGAACTACGAGTTCGAGCCGTTCGAGTGGGGCATCATCAAGCGGCGCACGTATGGTGGCGAACATCCCGAGACGGAAGCTGGCCATCCGCTCATCTTTCCCAACGCGCTGCGGGTGCCAACCGGACCCTTCCACGCGCTGCACTGGCGAGTGCCGATCGACGACGCTCGAACGCAGATCTTCGAGGTCGAGTTCAGCGGTAGTGACGACGGTTCAGAGGTCGAGCAAGCTGACGAGGCGATCCCGGTCGAGTACCTGCCGTCGGGGATGACCGAGGATGGCGAGTACGACATGTTGACCTTCCCGTCGCAGGACAAGATGGCGTACGAGACGGCGGGGGCGATCTACGACCGGTCGGTCGAGCACCTGGGCGCTTCCGATCGAGGGATAGCCCTGTATCGGAAGATGCTGCGCGAGCAACTGGCCATCGTCGAGGCCGGCGGTGAGCCGATGGCCCTGGTGCGCGACCCGGCTGCCAACACGATCATCCGCTTCAACACGTCGCAAGGCCAGGCGGCCTGGGCCGCGCAGGCCAGCGGCTACTACGAGCGGCAGGCGCCCCCCGCCTCGTGATGCAGGCGCACGGCGGCTTCGGCAGCGCCACGCGGGCGTCCGCCGAAGGTGGCGTGCTCGTGGTCGTGCACCCGGCGGGCCGACTGGACGACAGCGGCGTTGCTTCGTACTGGACCGAGGTGCCGGCCTTTCCCGCGTGCCACGTGGAAGGCGCCAGCCTGGAAGAGGTCGTGGGGCGCACGCGGGCCGCGATCGTCGAGTGGCTGGGCAGCAGCGAGGGTGGCGCGCGGCGGCCGGTCGACGTTCCTTTGCGGATAGAGCTCGCGCTCTAGAAGAGGAGAGGGCTCAGGATGGAAGCAACCCCTGGCTCGCGTAGTAGCGCACGGCGCCAGGGTGGAGCGGGATCGGGGTGGCCGCCATACGCCGCGGCTCGATCGGATAGCTCAGCGGGCTGCGCTCGGGCGGAATATGCCGATAGCGGGCTTCGATGTCTCCGCGTGTTTCGACCATCAGCCGCGCGAGCACGTAGGCCAGATCCTCGGGCATGTCTTCACGGACGAACACCAGGAAATCGCTGAAGTCCAGGGTCTGAAACGGCGCCTCGAGACCTTTGAAGTAGCCGGCCGGCAGCGTTCCGCGCGGCCAGCCCCACTCGTGCTCCACGGCATCTAGCACCTGGTCGTCAAATGAGATGAAGGCCATGTCGTGCTCGTTGGCCATCGTTTGCCAGGGCGGGGTCATGATGGCTTCCTGCATGATGGCGTTGGCGGCGCCGGACCGAAAGGACGCCAGCGCTTGCGGGTACCAGTCGCCCGGCGCGAACCCGCCGCCCCACTCCGCCAGCGTGGCGTCGCTCAGGCCGGCGGCGGCCAGCAGCGCGTGGGCCGCCAGGCCAATGTGGTTGATACCGTCATTGGTCGCGGTGGCGATCCGCAATGGAACGCGTTTGTCACGGATCTGCGCGAATGTCCTGACACCCAGACTTGCGTCGACGGCCAGGACCAGACGGTCGTTCTGCGGCATGCTGGCAATCGCGCGCAGGTTGGGAAACGACTCGCCAGCATATGGCCCGCGCCCGTCGAGCGCCATCGCGACGAAGCTGGCGGGCGTGGCGATGGCCAGGTCCTTCTGGCCGCGGCCGACTTCGCGGACGTTGTCCACGAACCCGAGACCGTTCCAGATCGCCACGCGCGTGAACGGGCCGGTCCGCCGCGACAGCTCGTCACACATCCAACCCAGAATGCGGTGGAAGTTCGCGCGGCCGGGATCGCCCATGAAATGCAGCGTCACCGACCGGTCCAGGCGCGCCTCGTCTGACATGCGCTCGTGAGGGTACCCGAATAGTGAGACTGGCGTCCCAGGATGCTGTGCAGAGATCGCCAGGACTGCCATACTTGGCGGCGCATGCCAGGACTGACACGCCGTCGATTGATTTCGCAGACACTCGGATCGAGCGCGGCGGTGCTGCTGGCCGCGTGCACGGCTTCTCCAGCGGCCGCTCCCGCATCCAACCCTACGGCGCCGCCCGCCCCGACTTCTCCATCCGCCGCGCAGCAGGCGCCCACCCCGCTGAGTCCACCCGTCGACATCAAGGTCACCACGCTGGGCCTGGCGCCCGAGGCGGCACTGTTCATTGCCTCCGACAAGGGCTACTTCAAAGACGAGGGGCTCAACGTCGAGATCGTGCCGTCCAACAGCGGAGAGCAATTGCCGGCACTGGCCACCGGCCAGGCACACTTCGGCAATCTCTCGCCCAGTCCGCAGACGTTCAACGCGATGGCCCAGGGCATCACCATCAAGTACATCGCGCCCTACATCGTCATCCCTCCGGACGATGCCGCGGCCGCGTTCGTCGTCGCCAGAGCCCTGGTCGACAGCGGCAAGTACCAGGATTACGAGGACCTCAAAGGCCTGACGCTCGGCTCCGCCAACTGGGATGGCGCCAACCGGCTGTACGTCGAGCGCGTCCTGCAGCGGGGCGGCCTGACGTTCGACGACATCACTCCGCAACAGCTCCAGTTCCCGGACATGGTGCCCGCGCTGGCCAACGGCAAGATCGACGGGGCGTGGCTGGTCGAACCGTTCGTCAGCATCTCCGAACAGCGTGGCGCGGCCAAACGACTGGTCAACGACGGCGAACTGGTCCCCGGCGATCAGCCGGCCAATCTGGGCCTGAGCGGTGTGTTCGAGAAAAGTAACGGCGAAGCGGCGAAGCGATTCCTGGTGGGGTGGCTGCGTGGCCAGCGCGATGCGTGGCACGCCTTCGACCGGCGCGACGTCGCGCCGGATGAGGCGATCGGCATCCTGATCAATCACACGTCCATCAAGCAACCGCAGCAGTACCTGGACGCCATGCAACAGAAGGCGCTCGGCGGGTTCGAGCCGAACGCCACCGAGAACGTCAAGGTCTTGTCGGACTGGCAGGATTACTTCGTCAAGATCGGTACGCAGAAGACGAAGTTCGACATCAATTCCCTGGTCGACACCAGCTACGGCGACTACGCGCTGCAGCGTCTCGGCCGCGTCTGAGGCCTCACGCGGGCTGCCCCAGGCCGACTTCCTCCAGCACGGCGGGCAGCCCCTCGCGGTATGTCCGGTACCTGGGCTGCCAATCAAGCAGTTGTCTGGCGCGCGCGTTGCTCATGCGGCAGTTCAGCACGCGCGACTCCATCTGCACGGGACTCGTCCACCTCAAGGCATCGGCCTGCGCCACCGAGCCGACGGGCGGCTGGCCCAGCAGGGCGCTGGCATAGTCGGCAAACGCTCTCGCCGTCACGGGTTCATCGTCCACCGCGGCGATCGCCGCCACGCCGGGTGCCCGCTCGGCCGCCAACCGGAACACCTCGGCAACGTCGTCCACGTGGACGTACGGAACGATGTTGTCGCCACCGTCGACGACCGTGTAGCGCCCGTCGCGCAGCAGCGGCAACACGCGTTCGAGAAACCAGCTGCCCGCCCCGTACACTGTTCCTGGCTGAATCATGATCACTGGCAGACGGCCAGCCGCCCGCACCTCGTCCCAGTAGCGAACAACCTGTTCGCCGAGACGACCATAGCCCCGAAAGTCGTAGCTCGCGGTCTCGTCGATCCACTCACCTCCGGGGTGATCGCCATAAATGGACGTTCCCCCCGTCACGACGACCGGTCGAGGCCCGACCTCGTCGAGGACATTCACCAGGTTGCGCGCGTGCTGCACGAGTCGTGCGCCGATGCTGGCGACCATCTCCTCGTCCACACGCTGCGTGATGAACGGAGGCGAGGCGAGGTTGATCACCACCTCACTGGCGCGGAGTGCGTCCGCGTACGATGCTGGCGTCTCGGCGTCGCCGATCACCGGCTCGGCGCCCAGCTCCCGCAACCGAGCTGCCTTCTCAGAGCCGCGTGCCAGACCCGTGACCGAGTGTCCCGCGCCGACCAGCGCACGGACAACGCGCTGGCCCATGAATCCGGTGCCGCCCAGGATGAAAGCCCTCACTCGATCGACCCTCCAGTTTTGGGACGACGTGCCCGCAATCTGAGACTCGGGTAGTATAGGCTCGCTCGCCGTGCGGACGGAGCTTTCTCGGAGCCGCGGGATGACGGGGATACGCATCAGCACGCCAACCGCCTCGATCGACGGACTCGAAGCAAAATTCGTCGACGTCGACGGCATCCGCACGCGCTATTACGAGCTCGGTCGGCCTGATGCCGCGGCAATGCTGCTGTGCCACGGCGGCTTGCCTGGCGTCTCTGACGCCAACGTGTGGAGCCTCAACCTGGCGCCCCTCGGTCAGCACTTTCACGTTTTCGCCGCCGACAAGCTGGCCAGCGGTCTGACCGATGCGCCAGCGCCCGATGTGCCGTACACCATGGCCCTTCAGACGCGGCACATGTACCGCTTTCTGCAGACGGTCGGCATCTCCAGCGCGCACCTGGTCGGGCAGTCGTTCGGCGGCCTGCTGATCACCCGCCTGGCTCTGCACCACGCCGAGCTTGCCAGAAGCATGGTGATCGTCGACAGCGCCACGACCGCACCCGAGGTCGGCGACTACGAGGCGCGCCGCCAGGGCATGCAGCGCGAACCAGCGCGTGACGAACGCGAGGCCGTGACGCGGGGACTCCACCGACTGTCTTTCGATCGCTCGCACATCTCGGACGAATTAATCGACGCCACGCTGTTGATTCAACGCACGCCGGCGATGCAGGCGTGGAAACGACGCTGGGCGACCGAGGAGCCCAGGTTCATGGACGACTACCAGCGCACCAAGCTGGAGACACTCCAGCACCTGGAAGCTGGCGAGCTGAAGGAGGTGCCGACGCTGCTGTACTGGGCGCGCAACGATCCGACGGCGATTCTGGAACAAGGCCGCGCGGTATTCGACCTGCTGGCCACCACCAACCCGCGGCTGCGTATGATCGAGGTCAACCACGCCGGGCACTTCCACTTCCGCGAGTACCCGGACGAATTTGTCGACAACGTCACGCGTTTCATCCAGCGTTTTGCACCATGAGCGCCTTCGACATCGACAAGCTCCTGCACAGCATCAGCACCCGGCCAGCCTGGGAGGAGTTCCTGACGCAGGCCGATGCGCGCATGGACGCCTGCAACCTGACGCGGCCCGAGCGTGAGGCGCTGCTCGGCGGTGATGTTCGAACGCTGTACGAAATGGGCGTGAACGAATATTTGCTGTTGCGCTATTCGGGCTGGATCGGGCTCGGCGGCGGTCGACTGACTCGGGCGCTGGTTGGCGCTCGACGGGAGGCGCGCTAGGTGGCCAGGCTGGTGGCGGCGCTGGCGACCGTTCACAACCCGTTCATCACCGCGTTTCCCGATGCCGCGCCGTCCGAACAGGCGGATGCCGTCCACGCCGGCTTCGGGCTGTTGCGTGCCGAGCTGGAGCATGCGTCGCCGGACTGGGCGCTGGTAATCACCAACGAACACCTGCGCAACGCCTTCTATCCCTATCTGCCGCCGTTCGCGCTGGGTGTCGCTCCGCAATTCCAGTCCGTCGAGGAAGTGCGCAACGCCGGCCTGGGCGCACAGGTGGTGCCCTCGGACGAAAACGTGGCAAGTCAGCTGCTGGAGTCGGTCTGGGACGGCGGCGTGGACGTCGCGGTCACCCACGACCTCCTGCTGGACCACGGCACGATGGTGCCGCTCCATTTCCTCACGCCGCGCCTGGACCTGCCGATCGTGCACATCCACCAGGCCACGTCGCGGGGACCGCGCCCGCCCCTGAAACGCTGCTATCAGCTCGGCCAGCTGATTCGCGAGTTTGTCGAGACCCGTCCGGCCTCCGAGCGGGTCGCCCTGGTCGGCACCGGCGGACTGTCGCACTGGGTGGGGACACCGCGCATGGGCGAGGTCAACGCCGAATGGGACCAGGCGCTGCTGCGCATGCTGGTCGAACGCCGTGACAGCGACCTGCTCAGCATGAGCAATGCCGAAATCGAAGCCGCCGGCAACGGCGCCCACGAGGTCCGTAACTGGGTCACGATCGCCGGCGCAACGCGGGGCTGCCCCGCGGAGGTCCTCGGCTACGTCGAGCACATCCAGCCGTGGACCATGGGCAGCGCCCAGATCAAATTCCACGTCCAGGGAGGATAGGCTCGAAACTCATGCCAGGCTTCGACAATGCGGAGGAAGAAGCGCTGGTCCGCGTCGGACCAGGCACGCCGTCCGGTGAACTGTTCCGCCGGTACTGGTTGCCCGTGGAAGCCTCCGAGAACCTCCAGATTGGCGACGCGCAGCACTCGATCAATGGTCCCAGGAACCCGCTCCAGGTGCGCGTTCTGGGCGAGGAGCTGGTGCTGTGGCGCGACGGCAGCGGACAGGCGCACCTGATGGACGAGCACTGCGCGCATCGTGGCACCTCGCTGTACTGGGGTCGCGTCGAGCCGGATCGCATCCGCTGCCTGTACCACGCCTGGGCGTACGACGGGACCGGTCAGTGCGTCGAGCAGCCCGCCGAGCCGCCGGACAGCACGTTCAAGAACCACATCCGCCAGCAGACGTATCCGACGTGCGAGGTCGGTGGCCTGATCTTCGCGTACATGGGTCCGCCCGACAAGCAGCCGTGCTTCCCCAGGTACGACATCCTGTTCCGCGACGATGGTCTGCGAATTACCGGCAAGGGCGGCTACATCCAGGGCTGCAACGTCTTCCAGGCGCTGCTCGACAACAACCTGGACATCTGGCACCCGGAGTTCGCGCACAACTGGTTCATGCGCCGTGAGGCGATCGTCAGCATGCACCACGGCATCGACGGTCGACCGGCGTCCCCCGTTCGCTACGACCGGACGCCCTGGGGCACCCGCGACATGGTGCTCAAGGACACCGCGCAACCGGGCGTCTATGAATATTACGAGCTTCACACCGTGTTCCCGGCCGCTCGCTGCAACCGCAACGCGCTGCGCTGGGGCATCCCCGTCGACGACTACCGCACGCGCTGGTTCGTGGTCGAGTTCTACGAGTACGGTCCGGACGGCAAGCTCACCCCGGATTCGGAGCGCGCGGCCAACAATCGCGGGCCGACTTCCATGACGCATGCGACCGCGGAACCGGCCGACAACTGGGTGCGCGACGTCGGCGCCTGGTGGAACTTCGATCATCGCATGCGCGGCGGAGTGCTGTGGGAGGACGAGGTCATCTGCGGGACCCAGGGCACCGAGGCTCGGCACGGGTTGCCCGATTGGGAAAAGTGGCACCTCGGATCGTCCGACCGCGGGGTGGTGCTGCAGCGCCGCGTCTGGCGCGAGCAGATCGAGCGCATCGAGCAAGGGCTGGACCCGGTCGGCATCGAGCGCGACCCGCGCAAAGCGGCGGATCTCATTCGGATTCCGGCCGAACGCATCATCACCAACTGGGAGCACGGCAACGCGCTGATGCAGATGAGCGCCGAAGAGCGTGCCGCCTCGATGAGCAGCTCCAGCGGCAGCCGCGTCTATTCCCTCACTACGAGGTAATCACTGAAATGACACTCGCGACCGAGACGTCGGAGGCGAGCACCAGCCGGTCGGCGCAGGTGCACGACTACCGACTCCACTATCACGACGTCGGCCAGGGCCCGGTGGTCGTTATGCTCCACGGCGGTGGACCCGGCGCCAACGGCTGGAGCACTTTCCGCTTGAACGTCGAAGCGTTCGCGCCACACTTTCGGTGCCTGATTGTGGACCTGCCCGGTTTCGGCAAATCCGACGCGGTGGTCATCCCGGACGACCGCTGGCAATTCAACGCCCGCGCGGTCGCCGGGCTCCTGGAGGTCCTGGGCGTCGATCAGCCGGTGAGCCTGGTTGGCAACTCGGCCGGCGGCGCCAGCGCGCTAGAATTCGCGCTGCAATTCCCACAACGCACCGCCAAACTGGTGCTGATGGGGCCAGGTGGTGGCGGCGCCAGCCAGTACTGCCCGCTACCAACCGAAGGCGACCGGCTGCTGATGGCCACCTTCCGGGAACCGAACGAAGCCAACATGCGGCGGCTGTTCGAGGTGATGCTGTACGACCACTCGCTGATCGACGATGCGCTGATACGCGATCGCGTGATGGCGGCCCAGAACCCCGAGCAGCGCGAGGCGCGCCGCAAATCCGCGCGCAAAGTCGGCGAGCCGCTGCTGGACCTGGAGAAGATCGAAGCGCCGACCCTGCTGGTGTGGGGCCGCGACGACCGGTTCAATCCCTACGACATCGGCATTCGCATGCTGTCGCTGATGCCGAACGCGCAACTGCATGTCTTTTCACATTGCGGGCACTGGGTCCAGCAGGAGCACCCTGAGGCGTTCAATCGGCTGGTGGTCGATTTCCTGACGCACTGACAACGCTGACAACCGTCTCCAGCCCCGCGGCGGCTGTTCACCGTGACAATTCGCTTCGAACTTGGCTACGCTCAGGAGGAGCTTTCCCAATGACCACGTCACATGAACTACTCGACGGCTTACCCCTCGACGAACGCGTCGTCCGTCTCGAGCGCGATCCGCGTTTGCTCCTGACACCCGGCCGCGCACCGGGGCGCACCCCTCCGCCTCCGCAGCCCCTGGACGTGGTCTCCTTCAACCCGACGTACGTGCCGCGACCGTTCAGTCCGCCCGACGACATTTACGAAAACGCCAGCACGCGCATCGAGCTGCAGGACATGAACGGCCGTCAACCGTTCTATCACCGCAACGTGAGCGTCGACGAGATGTCGTACCAGGTCACCGGCCCGCGCATGCTGATCACCGAGCTGGGCACGGTGAACCTCGAGCCGGGCGACTTCGTCCGCATACCTGTCGGCGTGGCCCACGACAACTGGGGCCGCCACGAAATCCACCTGTTGTTCTACGTGCGCGAGCGCATGCAGGAGCAACTTCAGGCTCGGCGGCGCTCAGAACCGCACGTGTTCGGGGATTGGCAGCCCGCCGAGGTGACCGAGATGATCGGCGACGGCGACGTGCGCACCTTCCAGATGGCTGACGAGCAACTGCTGGTCGACCATGTGCACGCCGACGAGCGTCGGCTGAACGTCACGCGCGTGGACCAGTCGGCGCGCGCCACCACGTGGGTCTGGAAGTCTCCAAGCGTGTGGATTGGCATGACCGCGCTCGATCCCAGCGACGGGTCCGAGTACCAGCGCCATCGGGTCGCCGAGGAGGTCCAGTACCAGGTCGAAGGCAAACGCAAGCTGGTCAGCCAGTGCGGCTGCGTGGACCTGGAGCCGGGCGATTTCGTGAAGATTCCGCGCGGCTGCGCCTTCACCAGCGTGAGCGACGCCACCACCCGCTACATCAGCGTGTTGTCGCTGAATCCCCTCGAGCGACTCGCGAAGGTCTCGCGCCAGGCCGAGTTTCGATCGATGGAAGAAATGCTCGGTCTTCAGCCGGCCGTCAGTCGCTAATCGAGGACCGGTCCCGTCGTCACAGGCTGGTAGGCGGGCCCGCCAGCGGCGACGAGCTCGTCGGATTCCGCCAGCACGGCGTCTGGCGTCTGGTCCAGGTTGAGCGACTTGCGGAAGGGTTGGCGCACGTCGCGACCCGTCTGCCAGTAGACTTCGTTCCGATTGCCCTCAGGGTCGAAGAAGTAGATACCGACGGCGTTGCCGTGGGTGACCTCTTGCTGGACCTGAATGCCTTCTGCTCGAAATCGATCGTGAAAGTCGAGCACATCCTCGAGCCGCGCCACACGCCACGAAATCTGGTGCGTGACTCTGACCTCGGGACCACCCACCCGTCCAAGCGCCAGGACCAGCTCGTGGTGCTCGGCATCCGGCCGCGACGAGAGAAAGACCATGCCTTCGGCTTCGTTCTCGTCGGTCACCTGCAAGCCGAGCACACGTGTGTAGAAGTCCTTCATGCGCGGGAGGTCGCTGACCCACAGGCCGGTGTGGCCGAGCTCGGCAATGGCTGTCATCAGCCAGCAAGCTTAGCAGTGTCTCGAATAGCGCGACACCCTGCCCGTGCGCGACGCCGTCTGCCGATTGATCAGGCGCTGGGGTCGCTCGTGCCGGCGCGCACCACTTCCTCGCGCAGCGCGCGCCAGATTTCGGCGGTAAGCTCACCGTAGCGGGCATCGGCGCGCATATCGAACAGGGAGCGAGGGCGCGTGAAGGGCACGTCGATGAGCGCCTTCACGCGACCGGGCCGCGCCGTCATCACCAGGATGCGGTCCGCCAAGAACACCGCCTCGTCGATCCCGTGGGTGATGAAGATGACGGTCTTGCGCTGCTCGCCCCACAAGCGCAGAAGCTCCTCCTGGAGCACGAGCTTGGTTTGCTCGTCGAGTGCCGCGAATGGCTCGTCCATCAACAGCACTTCCGGATCGTTGGCAAAGGCGCGCGCAAGACTGACGCGCTGCTTCATCCCGCCGCTCAACTGGTGCGGAAACGCGCGCGCGAACTGCGTCAGACCGACCCGCTCGAGGTAGTAGTCGACCGGTTCGTTCAGCGCCCTGCCACGCACGTCGCGCATGCGCAGGCCGTACGCCACGTTGTCACGCACGTTCATCCACGGAAAGATGCTCTGCTCTTGAAAAACCACCGATCTCAGCGGCCGATTCCCCTCGCCGGGCTGGATGTGGACCTGCCCGGCGGTCTGTTGCTCCAGACCGGCGAGCATGCGCAGCAATGTGGTCTTGCCGCAGCCAGAGGGTCCGACGATGCACAGAAACTCGCCGTCGCGCACGTTGATGCTGACGTCCTCGAGCGCGATCAGTGGACCGGACTGTGCGCGAAAGACCTTCCACACCGACGCGATGCGGACTCTTTCGGTGGAGGCGGCGATCACTTGCGCCATGGCACGAGCCAGCGTTCCAGTTCCTCCAGGAGCAGCCCACTCAGGTAGCCGAGCACCCCGAGCGCGATCAGCGCGACGTACATGTCGAGGATCGAGAAGGTGTTCCAGGCCTGATTGATCATGTACCCCAGTCCGGACTTCACTCCCGACCACTCCGCGGGCACTACCACCAGCAGCGCCACAGCCACGCTCAATTTGAAGCCGGTGAGCATGTATGGCAGCGAACCCGGAATGGCCACGGTCCGGTAGAAATTCAGCCGACTGGCCTCAAAGGTCTTGCCCACGTCCAGGTAAATCTCGGGAATGCCGACAACTCCGGCCATCGTGTTGTAGACCATGATGAAGAACACCGAAATCGACACCAGCGCGACCTTCGAGGGATCGCCCAGGCCGAGCATCAGCATCAACAACGGCAGCAGCGCGATCTTGGGGATGGGCATGGTGACCGCCAGGATCGGAATCATCGCCAGTCGGAACGTCCGCACCAGGCCCAGCACCAGCCCCAGCACGACCCCGAGCACGCAGCCGATGAACAGTCCCGCGCCAACCCGGGCCAGCGTGGCGCCCGTGTTCATCAACAGCGAGCCGTCCAGCAGCATCCCCCACAGATCGACGACCACCGCCGACGGCGCGGGAAAGAACCGGTTGTCGAGCAGCCCGCTCCGCGCGAGCGCTTCCCACACCACGAGCAGGATGACCGGCGAGAAGATCGTCACCACCCGATCGCGCAGCGCACCCGAAACCCGGCCGCGCTGAACCTCCTGGCGCAGCTGGCGGGCCGTGGCTTCGCGGTCGGAACTGGAATCGGGGGCGCTCGAGGATGACGCCGAGGCGGATGGACCGAGGATCTCGAGCTGCGTCATCGGGGTGCGCTCCGTCGCGCCTACCAGTCGATCTCGCGCAGGCGAGCCGAGATCGCACCGGCCGACTCGCGCACCGCGGTGATGGCGGCTTTCAGCGCCGCGTCCTTGAGCCGGAACTGCGGACCGACCACCGACAAGCCGGCCGCGGCGCGTCCGTCCGGCTGGAGGATCGGCGCGGCGATACCCCGCACGCCGGCGTCGACTTCCCCGGCCGAGAGCGCGTAGCCATCGCTCCGAATCCGCTCCAGTTGGCGGCGCAGGGCCGTCTTGTCGGTCACGGTGCGCTCCGTATAGCGCGGCAGGCTGTCGATGCTGCCGAGGGTGGCATCGATGTCGGCGGGGTCGGAAAACGCCAGCAGCACCTTGGCCGAGGCGCCGGCGTGCAGCGGCAGGACGTGCCCCCGCTCATATGACAGTCGAATGGGGTGGCGCGGGTCACCTTCGACGCGCTCGACGCAGACCACCTGGTTGCCCGCGCGCCGCGTGAGCAGGACGACCTCGCCCGTCAAAGCCGCGAGTTCGTCCATGTACGCGCGGGCGACCTCGACGTAGCCCAGACCCTGGCGCGCGATACGCCCGAGCTGGAAGATGCGCGTCCCCAGGCGGAAGCCTCCGCGCGCGTCCTCCTCAATCAGTTTGTACGAGCGCAGCGTCTGCAAATAGCGGTAGGTCGTCGACCGCGGCATATCCAGGCGTCGCGCAATCTCGCCCGCGGTGAGCACCGGATGCTCCTCGTCGAACAGGAGCAGCACGTCGATCGCCCGCTCGGCGGTCGCGTTGCGGCCCTGGGTCGGCTCGGCGACAACCGTCATGCCAGGGCGGCAGCCTCGCGCGCCGCGGCGAAATGCGGCATGACCTCGCGCGAGACGCGCTCCATCTGCTCCAGGGTCTCGGCGTGCGGCAGCAACCCGAAATTGAAGTAGCAGATGACCTCTTCAATGCCGGCCGCTTCGACCTTCTCGAACTGCTGGATCACCTCTTCCACGGTACCAGTCACGATGCTTCGCTCGCCCAGGTCCTGGGGTCGCATGTGCTTGACGCGTTCGGCGATGTCGACGAAGTAGCGGATGTGGGGCGGCGTTTTTTCCGGGTCTTGCGGGACGGCGGGAATGAAGTTGGTCAGGTAATACAGCAGGCGCTCCTGGGCCGCCAGACGGGCCTCGGGCGTGTCCGCGATGCAGGTGAAGTACGAGCACATGGCTCTAGCGTCTGGATGGCCAGCCGCCGCGGCCATCTCTTTGAACGTGCCGACGGCGTTGGCGAGTGAGCCGAAGACCATCGAGGCGGCGAACGGCGCAAAGATGATGTTGAAGCCCTGCTCGGCCGCCATGCGCATCGTCGGCTCGCTGAAGCAGGCGACGTACACGGGTGGGTGCGGCTGCTGGACGGGACGCGGGACAACCGTGATCGGCCGGGTGATTTTGTGATGCTGGCCGTCGGGAAATGTCCAGTCGCGCTCGGTCCAGGCTTTGCGAACGATCAGCAGCTCTTCGTCGAATCGAGTGCGGCTTTCGGCGAACGGGATCTCGAAGCCGGTGTATTCGCGTTCGTCGTAGCCGCGACCGGCGGAGAAGATGGCTCGCCCGTCGCTCAACACATCGAGCAGCGCCCATTCCTCGGCGACGCGCAGCGGCTGATTGCAGGGCAGGACCACGGTGGCGGCCGCCAGGCGCAGCCGCGAGGTGCGCGCCGCAACGTAGGTGAGCGCCTGGGCTGGCGTGGGCAGCACGCCGAAGAGCCCGAAGTGATGCTCTGGCAGCCACGCCGAGTGATAGCCGAGCGATTCGGCGAGGATCGCCTGGTCGATGACCTCGCGGATGAGCTCGCTCGGGTCGCGCCGCCGCGCGCCGTAGCCGATCGAGTTGTCACTCAGGGTGAAATAACCGAACTTGAGCCGTCCCATAGAATGGGCAATCTATATCAGATTGTGGTACCTGGCACAACGATCCAGAGGTGGTCAACGATGCGCGTGATCAACTGGCACTCCCACGTCTATCCGCCCGAAGAGTTGAGCGACTCACGCTTCTGGATGCTGTCCATCGACAGTCTGCTCACGTGCAACGCTGACGCGGGCGTGGAGCGGGTCGTGGTGACCAACCCGCTCCACTACCTGCGCGGGCGGACTCTGGCCGAGTGCCTGGATGCGATCAAGCGCTGGACGGACTACGCCGCCGAGCTGAAGGCCGCGTACCCGGACCGCGTGGAGGTGTTCGCCTCGACCATTCCGGCGGCAGGCAAGGACTTTGTCCGCGAGCTGGAGCGCGGCGTGGGCGAGCTGGGGCTCAAAGGCTGCTTCGTCAATTCGAGTCACGACGGCATGTACCCCGACGAAGAGCAGGCCTGGGCATTCTGGGAGGCGGCCAGCGCGCTGGACATCCCGGTCATGCTGCACTCGCCGCACTGCGCGTTCGGCGAGGACCGCATGGACATGTATCGTCTGATCTCGAGCATCGCGCGACCGATGGACGAGACCCTCTCGCTCGCGCGACTCATCGTCCGCGGTCTGTGGGAGCGGTTTCCGAGCGTCAAGCTCGTCGGCTGCCACGGCGGCGGCGGCATTTGCGAGGTCATCGGTCGCATGGACTACGCGTACGAGCTGGGCGACTACTGCGAGTTCCTCGGCGCGTACGCGCCCGTGCTGATCCACCAGGCGCCGAGCACCTATCTCAGGAACATGTGGATCGACACGGCGAATTACTGGCCGCCGGCCCTGTGGTCCGATATCCAGTCCGTCGGCATCGAGCACACGCTGTTCGGCGCCGATGCACCGCCGCTCAATCCACTGCTGCCGAAGGCGATCGACCTGGTCAACAACCTGCCAATCGATCAGACCGAGCGCGAAGCCGTGTTCCACGCCAATGCCGAGCGGTTGCTCGGCCTGGCTTCGCCGGTCGCCGGCGCGGTGGCCTGATGCACTGGTCGTCGTCCCCGGCCAACCGGGCCACGTTCACCGCTCACGAACGCGAGCGCCGCTGGCGTCGCCTGCGCGAGGAAATGGACCGCCAGGGTATCGACGTGCTGGTGGTTTTGCCGCAGTGGCTGATCGACGACGCCCTGTACGTCGCCAACCAGAGCGGTGCGGTCGTGTTTCCGTTGACTGGCGAGCCGACGCTGATCATTGGCGGTGAGGGCAGCAACGTCGCGACGGCCGCCGAAGGCTGGATCGCGGATCGACGCAGCGCCACGGCGCGCGGATCGACGCGAGTGGCCTATGGGGAGGCGGTCGCCGCGCGCCTGGCGGAGCTGAGCCTGCCCTCGAGCGCGCGAGTGGGAATCGCCGGCCTGGGGCCCTCGTACCTGGTTCACGTGCGGCAGCCGGAGGGCTACGCGAACTATTCGACCGTCATGCGCATTCGCGAGGTCGTGCCGCAGGTCGTGGATGGCACGGGCGTGCTAGCGGAGGCGCGCCACCAGAAGAGTGAGGAAGAGCTGGAGGTGATGCGTCGGGCTGTCGAGGTCGCCGAAGCCTCGGCGCGCGCCATCGCCGAGCATGCGCGTGCGGGCGCACCCCAGGCAGAGGTCTTCGGCCAGGGCATCCTGGCCCAGATGCGAGGGGGCGCGGAAGAGCAGATGCTGTCGTGGTGCGCAGGCCGGTGGGGTGAGCCGAAGTGGCGCTTCACCAGCCCACCGCCCGGCCAGATTGGCGCGGAATCCTGGTACATCCTGACGGAGATTGGTCCCTCGCTGCGCGGGTATCACTGCCAGATCAGCGAGCCCATCGTCGTCGGCCAACTCGATCCGCAGACGCGCGAGGTTTGGGAGCTGAACGCCGCCGCCTTTCGGCGCGCCTGCGAGCTGATGCGCTCCGGCGCAACGTGGGATGCCGTGGAGGACGGCGTCAAGAACGTGGGGCGCGGCTCAGGCTATGAGATCGATTTCCTGATTCACGGTCAGGGGCTAGGCAACGAGGGTCCGATGTTGATTCCGGTCGATACGCACGCGCCGTTTCGCGGCATGCCAATGCGCGAGGGCTCGACCTTCGTCCTGAAGCCGTTTGCATATCCGCCTGGTTCGCGCTTCATTGCGCGCCAGCACGACGTCACGTGGGGTGACACGATCGTGGTCCGCCAGGACGGCGCCGAGCGGCTCGGCACGCGGCCGCTCTCGCTGGTGGTGGTGTGACCTACTGGTAGGGCCCGAGGGTCTGGCGCGCGTAGTCGCCGAAGCTCGTGTCGACGATCTGCGAGGGATCCACCAGCTGCTTCTGGCCGCCGGTCTGAATATAGAACTGCTGGTCGCGTGTGAGCTGGTCCATGTTGATGCGCGCATCGGTTTCGCCATAAGAGCGACCCATCGCCGCGTACAGGTTGGGATCCTTCACTGAGGTATTCGCGGTCAGGATGGCGATCTCCTGGTCGCGGTGCTCGTTCTTGACCTCGGCGTCCTCCAGCCAGCGCAACGCTTTCGTGTAAGCCAGGATCAGGCGGCGACCGGCCTCTGGATTGTTCTTGATGAAGTCGTCGCTGTAGATCAGCCACTCGGCCGTCTGTCCGAGCGTGGCGTCCGCCACGTCGTAGATTGGCACCCAGATGTTTTGCTGTTGGCCGAGCGTGACAAACGGCTCGAGCGCGACCGCGGCGTCGACGCCACCATTAGTGACCGCCGTGAGCATGTCGTTGAAGCCGACCGTTTGCACCTGCACGTCGTCGGGCGAAAGTCCAACGGCGCGCAGGCTGTCGTCGAGCTGCTCCTGGTTGAGGCTGCCAGGCGTGTTGATGGCGATCGAGTGGCCCTTCAAGTCCGCCAGCGTCGTGACACCCTGGTCGTACAGCTGTTTGCGAACGACGATCTGCTGCGCGCCGTGGATGCTCGGGTCTGGACGCTTGACCACGGTCACGTCCGAGACGATCTTGAGCGGGATACCCTGGTTGAGCGCGTTGAAGAACGCCGGGCTGCTGCCCCCGTTGCCGGCGTCGAGCTTGCCGGTAGCCATGAGCGGGATCATCTGGCTGGCGGACTGAAAGGTGGTGACCTGGACGTCCAGGTTCTGTTCGTCAAAATAGCCGAGCTGCTGGGCGGCGAACAGCGCGCGGTCGGGGATGTTGCCCAGGCCGCCGAACTGGACAGTCAAGCGGGTGCTGGGCGTGGCCGCCGAGGCGGCCGGACTGGCAGCCGCCGAGGGTGAGCCGCTCGGCGCCGGGCTGGCGGCCGCGGACGGGGAGCCGCTCGGCGCTGGGCTGCTCGGGGGGGTTGTCGCCGCGGCGGGCGACGGTGCGGCGCTGCTTGCGGCTCCGGCGGCCGTCGGTTGTGCAGCCGGTGCCGCGGGCGGTGCGCCACTGCACGCCGAGCCGACCAGTGCGATCGCGCACGCCACAAACACACGCCTGAATACGAGCATTGACCACCTCACCTGTCATCGTCCAAGTATCAGTACATGGGACGGGCGTCCCATGGTACCAATCAGGTATGTGCCGCTGCCGCTAACCGGCCAGTACACTCCCATGTACTGATAGGACCTGGTGAGCGATGCTCAATCGTGAAGACAACCAGCTGTTGACCCGCACCGGGCCCGAGACGCCCATGGGCAAACTCATGCGCCGCTACTGGCTCCCGGTGCTGCTTTCCGAAGAGCTCCCCGAGCCGGATGGCGAGCCGCTCCAGGTGCGGCTGCTCGGCGAGACCTTCGTTGCCTTCAGGGACACCAATGGACGGGTCGGAGTGCTCGACGAAAATTGCCCGCATCGCGGCGCCTCGCTCGCGTACGCCCGCAACGAGGAGTGCGGCCTCCGCTGTATCTATCACGGCTGGAAGGTGGACGCCGCCGGGCGCGTGGTGGACATGCCCACCGAACCGCCGACCAGCACGTTCCGCGACCGACTGCGTCATCCGGCGTACCCGGTGGTAGAAGCCGGCGACGTGATCTGGACATATCTTGGCCCATCCGAAATCCAGCCGGACTTTCCCAACTGGGAGTGGACCCGAGCGCCGAAAGAACAGCGGGGCGCCACGCGAATTCTGCAGGAGTGCAACTACGCCCAGGGCGTCGAAGGCACCATCGATTCCGCGCATTCCGACTACCTGCACTCCTCCGACATACGCGGTCGACCGAGGGACCATGCGCCACGGCTGGAAGCGGTCGATACCCCATATGGCTTCAAGTACGCGGCAATCCGCACGCCGGACTCCGACGCGGATGCCTTCAAATACGTGCGGTTGACGCTCTTCGTGGCGCCGTTCTTCGCCTTCATTCCTCCGTTTCGCCAGGGCCGTCTCGCCTCCGACGACGACAACCCCGGCGAAGTAGTCGTCCAGCAAGCGTTCGTGCCGATCGACGACGAGCACAATGCCTTCTTCACGTTTGCGTACAACCGCCGCGGGCCGCTCCCGAGATACTGGCGTCAGCATGCTTCTGAGTTCGGCGTCCAGGGTCACGCCGGGCGACCGGTGCGCAATCGCGCCAACAAGCACCTTCAGGATCGCGCGGCGATGCGCGCCGGCAACTGGTCGGGCGTGGTCGGTATCAACCCGCAGGACTTCGCCGTCGCGGAGGGCATGGGCCCGATCCTGGATCGCAGCCGCGAACACCTGGGCGCGACCGACGTGGCCATCATCCGCTACAGGCGCCGCATGCTGGACGCCGCCCGGGCGCTGGACGCCGCCCAGGAGCCGCCGCCTGGCCTTGGCGGGGACGTTGCATACGCACGCCTGGCCAGCGACGAGCGGCTGATCCCGCTCGACGCGGCCTGGGAGGACATGTCGACCTTTGCCGAAGACGTGACCCTGGTATGAACTTCACACTGGGCTAGCTCAGGCTGACTTCAGTTTCTTCGTGCCCGAAGCTTCTCCCATCTGAACCTGTACCTGTCGTGGTCGGGCGTGCTCTGCCTTGGGCATGCTCACCAGGAGCACGCCGTTGTTGTAGCTGGCCTCCACGCGCTGTGGGTCAACCGCCGAGCCCAACCGGAGCGAGCGGCGAAACTTCACCGGGGCGAACTCCTGCCACACGACCTGCGCACCCTGCGGCGCCTGGAACTTCAGCTCGCCCTCGACAGCCAGCGTGTCGTCGTGGACGGTCACACTGATACTCTGCTCCTCGAGGCCGGGCGCCAGCAGCGCCGCGCTGTAGCCGTCGTCAGTTTCCCAGATATTCACTGGCAGCGACTGGTACCCGGTGCTGCCTCCGTTCGCCGTACCGGTGCTCGAGTAAGGAGCGAATGCTTGCTCCAACATGCGATCGAAAGCCTGTGTGAGCGGGCTGGTGTAGGTATTCGGGCGCGTGCGCCACAGATCAACTGCCATCCAACGATTCCTCCTCTCGAAAACCTGTTGTGTTCGCGAGGCCCGAGTGCTGACCTCGCGTCACCGGCAATCTTCCGCTGTCGCGTGTTAGAGGAGCATTTGAGGATTACAAAAATCGTGTCGGTTCCGACCATCTCGCGCGCTATCGCGCGGGCAAATCCTTGACGAGTGCCCGGGCTTGGCCTGGGTCCAGACCACCGCGGTCCGGTTGGGCGAGGAGATTCAGCAGCTCGGCGTCACGTGCGCCGGCGCGGCGGCGGGCGTAGAGGTCCTCGAGCACAGCCGTGGATACACCGTACCTGGCTGCCAGCTGAGACAGGTCGTCGGGCGGGGGCGTAGCGTTCATGGCCAGGCGTCCCGCACGAATCGCGCCGCGGCAAGGTTGTCAAGCGCGCCCGGTCGGTCCTATTGCTGGTTGGGCCGAACCCACACGTCAGTGGGATCGACCTCCCGGAGGTCGTAGCCGCGACGATACGGACCGTGGTCGACGCTCGCCATCTTCGTCAACATCGACACCGCTTCATCGTGCCAGCCGGCCGGCTCGCTGATGCCTTCAGCCGCAACCGAGCCGTCGAGCTCGGCGCCAATCGACGCTGCATCGCTCGCGGGCGAGGTCACGACTGACTCGGTGGCCCGCAGGACCGCCGCGGCGGCGCGGTCCCAGTTCGAATTGCTGGCGGCCAGTTCACTCGTAACGTGCAGCTGGTCGTAAGCGAGCTGCAGGTGCGCCGCGTCGACAGCCTGTCCGCCTCGACAATCGGGAACCGCCCGCAAGATGCCGACCAGTGCCGTCTCGCCGGTCATCGGCGAGCTGGGCGGCCCCGCGACGAGCACGGAGGCGTCGGCGACGCCGGCCGTCACCAGCGCGTTCGCGTAGGCCGCCGCGGGAACTTCCGTGATGTTTTGCGTGTGGACGTGCACTCCCGAACCCGCTGCCTGGCAGGCGACGAGGACGCTGGAAGTGGCGCGCTCCGAGCCATCCAGCGGTAAACCTAAGGACTGCAGTGTGCCGATCAGCTCCGGGCGGGCGACAGTCTCGGTCGGCAGTCCAGAGGCAGCGTCGCCAAAGAGTTGTTGGACTTCTGCGTGCTGCGCGTCAGACAGATCGCCGCCATACACGACCACTCCTGGAGCCGGCGGCGAACCCGAACTCGCTACTGGAGTCTGCGGAACCGGCGTCGGTTGTGGTACCGGCGCATGCTGCGCCGACAACACCAGCCCGACCGCGGCGATGGCGGCAATGGCCGCCCCGGCACCCGCGAGAGCGCCTGTCACATGCTGGATTGAAGGCTTGGCGGCCCCCGCGGCGGCCCCAGCTCCGGCGGCCGTTCCGGCGGCGATATGCTGAAGAACCACGGGGGCGAACTCCGGCCGACCGAGCGGTTCCAGGCCACCAACCGCATTGGGTAACCCGTGGCTCAACCAGGGGCCAATGTCAACAGGAATGACGATGAGCGGCGCGGTGCGGTCCAGACGTTCACGCAGCCGCCTCAGCGCGCGTGACAGACGCGACTTCACCGTGCCGAGTTGACAGCCGAGCGCCTGCGCCATTTCCGCTTCGCTCATGGCGAACAGGTACCGGTAGGCCAGCACGGCTCGATCGTCATCGCGAAGGTCGTCAAGGGCTACCAGCAGCGCGACGCGTTGCTCGTTGGCGACCGCGCTATCCTCAGCCGAGCGCGCGGCGTCGTCGACAACCTCCGCACCGAATCGCGTTTGAACCGTGGTTCGCCGCCGCGCGGCGGACCGCGAGTTGCGTGCTTCGTTGACGACGATCCGCAGCAGCCAGGCTCGGAAACTCGAATCGGGCTTGAAGCTGTCGAGTGCGTAGTACGCCTTGATGAAGGCGTTCTGGGCGACGTCCTCCGCTTCAGTTGGATCGCGGGTGACGAGCGTCGCCAGTCGAATCGCCGAGGACTGATAGCGCTCCACGAGGCGTGCATAAGCGTGGGTATCACCCTGCCGAACGCGTGTCACAAGTGTCGCGTCGGACGGGATCTCCTCGCCGACTGGCGATGAGCGCCCCAGCGAGCTACTCAGCGCCGTGCGGCTCCGTGGGGGGCTGACCCATCACGCCCTGCAGTTTGCCGTTGCTGTACGCCCACATGCCCACCGCGCCGACGGCCACGCCTAGTAGGAACTGCATACCGATCCCTTTTCGACTCCCTCCTGGGCACATCACACCGATCTCTTGGCATCCAGCGTGCCAAGCGCGACGAAAACGGTGGCATGCTTCGTGCCCTCGGCTCCGCGCATCTACTGGAGGAGGGACTGACTGCCATGAATGCGATGGCGCTGCTCAGAACCATGCATTCCGAGACAAAGTTCCGATTGAAAGGCATTCTCGGGTCCGACCAGCCCGCCGAGGCGCAGCAGGCGTGGCAAGCGCTACGGCCGCTGCTGGAGCTGCACGAGAAGCTGGAAGACGAGTACGTCTACACCGCGCTCGCGGAGGAATTCGGCGCCGGCTCGCCGCTTGGCGACTGGGCCCAGCGTCACGACGGCGACGTGGCCATCGTCGCGCAGCTCATTGCCGAGGTCGATGCGGCGCAACCTGGAACTCCAGAGTGGCGCATGGCACTCGGTCGCGTCGCTGACGCGCTGACACGCCACGTAACAGATGAAGAAGGCCAGATCTTTGGGCGCATCGAGCAGACGTGGGACGCTGCACGTCTCGAGTCCATCGGCGCCGAGATGCAGCAGGTCGTCGAGGGCGCCGCCGCCAAACAGCCTGTCAGCAGGCGCGCACACGCCGCGTCCGCTCGCCGTCGGCGCTAAGGAGGAACAGCATGACGAGCAGCAACGGCTCCGATCGCACGGGTCGCGATGGCTTCGCGCCCGATGGTCTGACCAAGGAGCAGCAGCTCCATCAGTACCAGGTCCGGCCCGAGGACGAGTTCCTGACGACCAACCAGGGCGTACGCGTCCCACACACGGACGATTCGCTCAAGGCTGGCGAGCGCGGCCCAACGCTGATGGAAGACTTCCACTTCCGTGAGAAGATCACACACTTCGACCACGAGCGCATTCCCGAGCGGGTCGTTCACGCTCGCGGCTCGGGCGCGCACGGCTACTTCCAGGTGTACGAGCCCATGACCGAGTACACCAGCGCGTCCTTCTTGCAGAACCCTGACAAGAAGACGCCAGTCTTCGTGCGCTTCTCGACCGTGCTCGGCTCGCGCGGATCGGCCGATACCGTCCGCGACGTACGCGGCTTCGCCACGAAGTTCTATACCGATGAGGGCGTGTTCGATCTCGTCGGCAACAACATGCCTGTTTTCTTCATCCAGGACGCCATCAAATTCCCGGACATCATTCACGCCGGTAAGCCCGAGCCGCACAACGAGATACCCCAGGCCGCCACGGCACACGACACCTTCTGGGACTTCATCAGCCTGTTGCCCGAGAGCATGCACGTCATCATGTGGGCGCTTTCCGACCGTGCGATCCCGCGCAGCTTTCGGATGATGGAAGGTTTCGGTGTCCACACGTTCCGTTTCGTGAACGCCCAGGGCAAGTCGCGATTCGTGAAGTTCCACTGGAAGCCCCTGCTCGGAGTCCATTCGCTGGTTTGGGACGAGGCGCAGCAATTGGCTGGCAAGGAGCCCGACTACCATCGACGGGATTTGTGGGAGGCGATCCAGCAGGGTGACTACCCGGAATGGGAGTTTGGCGTTCAGATCCTGGAGCAGGAGGACGAATTCAAGTTTCCATTCGATCTGTTGGACGCCACGAAGATCTGGCCTGAAGAGCTCGTGCCCGTGCGCCGCATCGGCAAAATGACGCTCAACCGCAACCCGGAGAACTTCTTTGCCGAGACGGAGCAGGTTGCTTTTCACGTTGGGCACCTGGTGCCCGGGATCGACGTGACCGACGATCCCCTGCTGCAGGGCCGGCTGTTCTCCTACCTGGATACGCAGCTGTTAAGGCTGGGAGGTCCCAACTTCGCGGAGATCCCCATCAACAGGTCGGTCGTCCCGGTGCGCAACAACCAGCGCGACGGCTTTCACCGCACGCAGATCGATCATGGGCGAACCGCGTACTACCCCAACACACTCGGACTGGGGTGCCCGGCGCTGGCCCCTGCCGCCGACGGGGCGTACGTGCACTATCCCGAACCGGTCGAGGGCGTCAAGCTGCGCCGACGCGCCGAGAAGTTCAAGGACTACTTCAGCCAGGCACGCCTGTTCTACAACAGCCTGTCGGAGCCAGAACAGCGCCACCTGATTGACGCGGCACGTTTCGAGCTTGGGCGCGTCGAGAGCCCGGTCGTGCGGCAGCGGATGGTCGCGTTGTTCGACCTGGTGGATCGCGAGCTGGCGACTCGGATTGCGGAGCGCATCGGTGTCCAACCGCCGACCGGAGACGGCGTTGAGATCCGAGACGCCGCCGGCGAGGTCTTGCGGCGCGTGCGCATCGATCCGCAGCCTGGTGTCTGGGTAGATGCCTCACCCGCGTTGAGTCAAATGAACACCCCGAAGGGCAGCATCAAGAGTCGGCGCGTCGCCCTACTGCTGGCGCCCGGGTTTGACGCGGCGCAATTTCAGGCCACTCGAGCCGCGCTTCAGGCGGGCGGCGCCCATCCGGATGTCATCTCGATTGGGCTCGGCGTGGTGCGCGGCGCTGATGGAACGCCGGTGCCGGTCGACAAAAGCTCGCAAGTCGCCGCGTCGGCGATCTACGACGCGGTCTGCGTGCCCGGCGGCGCCAGACACGTCGCCGCCCTCGCGGAGCTGGATGAAGTGCAGCGCTTTCTCACGGAGGCTTTCAAACACGGCAAGCCGATTGGCGTGGTCGGCGAGGCAGCCGAGTTGCTGCCGCCGGGAGTTGAAGGGCCGGGTGTCGTGATCGGCGATTCGGACGTGGATGCGTTTACGACTGAATTTGTGGCGGCGATCGGCGAACACCGCTTTCCGCAGCGGGAAGGCGCGCGCGGCGGCATCGGCGGACGGCGCCGCGGCTGAGCGGCGCCGAAACGCACAGGAACCGGAGCGACGCTGGGTCGCTCCGGTTCCTATCGAGAACCCTCCGCTGGATGAATCGATCGACTACGTTCCGAGAATGCTGCCGAGTGGGTTGCCGGACTTGTTGCCACCCATGGCATTCGAGATGGCCATCGCGGCGATGCCCGCGAGGGCAGCCTTGGCGGCAGGATTGGCGAGCATGCCACCCCCGCCGCTGTTGCCGCCGGACCCGCCGCCCAGAAGCTGGCCGAGGAGCCCGGGCTGCTGCTGGTGCAACTGCGTCGCCTGCTGAGCCAGATAGCCCGCGTCCTGGTACGCCTGAGGCCCACCATTCTGGCCAAAGCCTTGCGTCCCTTGGGATTGGAGCTGCTGTTCCACATATTGCCCGAACTGCTGTCGTTGTTGTGGCGACATGCGGTTGAACGACTGCTCTGCGGCCGCCTGATACTCCTGCGGGTTCAGCTGCGGCGCCACCTGCTGATAACGCTGCAGGACCTCCTGGTCGGAGTACCCCTCCTGAGGTGCGCCCTGCTGATAGCGCTGGATATAGCCCTGGACGTCCTGTTGTTGCTGAGGATTGCCCAGCAAGCTGTCGAGAAGACCCATATTTACTGCTTCGGCTTCGGGTCTTTGCGAACGTTCTTCACGTCGCCGCTTTCGTCCACCCGCAGCTCTTCGCGACGGACCGTTTCGGAAACGGGCTGTGTTTCCTGCGTCACACGCTTGTTCACACCCACTTCCTCGTAGACCACCGGCTGCTTGTCGACTTCGACACGCTCTTCGGTGACCGGAACGCGAATGGTTTCGGTCTCGGCATCGCTGATGGGAGTGCTCGACTCGCGCCGATCGACCGGGCGTCGCTCGACGAAGACCTCTTCGCGCGTGACGGGTACTTCGAGCGTGCGCTCCTCCTCGACAACGTCCTTGCCGAGCTGCACACTGCCCGTTTCGACCGACGTCTTGCGTGCCTGCAGCTCCTCCTCGCGGAGCTCCATCCGATCGGCACCGCGGGTTGCAGTCCGCGCCGCGGTGTCAGTCTCGGCGCGTGTGTAGGTCGCTCCAGACCGACGCTCTGGCCGCTCGTGCCAGCCCATCTCGTCGATACGGTCTTTGCGGACATTCAGAAAAATCTGATCGTCGACGACATTGGTGACCGCGCTGAATGGAACATAGTACTCGTTCGTGCCCAGGAACCCGGCGTCTACGTTGAAGTAGTCGCCCAGTCTCTCACCGCACATGCCGATCTTCTGACCATCCATGTCGAGGACTTCCATGCCCTCGTGAACCTGACTGAAATACTGGTTCTGCACGTGTACCTCCGAAACATTTGACCGCGACCAGACAGGCCGCCGCGTGAGGGTTACCCAGAGGGAGCAACTCCCGTGCCAGACCCCGTCGCGGTGGGCGGAGCTCGAGAACGTCTACCCGAGAAACTATTCCAGAGCTTTGCGGACCAGGCCTTCGAACAAGCCCGGCCTGGCATCGCTCGGCGCTTCAGCTGCCTCCTCTACGTTGTCTGCCTCCTCTTCTGGCGACGGGTACACCTCGCGCACTCGACCGGTCTGGTTCGGATCATCGATGACCAGCCGCTCGCGACGCAGAGTGTCCTCAAACAATTGCCGCTCCGTGCTGCCAACGCGCCGGATGCGGATTCTCTCGCGCAGTACAAGGCGCTTGCTGACCACGAGCCGCTCTTCGTAAACAGGTACGACGAGTACGCCGTCCTCCTCCCAGGGTTGGGCGCGCTCCGTTACCACCTGCCCGACTGGTTCGTGCTCGACGACGACTTCCTCGCGATACGCGTCAACTTCCAGGCGACCGGGCGCCGAGTCGACCTCGGTTCGGAGCTGAACTTCACCCAGCTCGCGCGTCTCCTTGTGGGCCACCAGTCGCTCTTCACGCAATTCCAGCGTGTCGGCGCTTTCGTCGCGGACAGGCTCCGCCATTGCTGCACTCTCATCCGAGACACGCCGGACCCGAGAAGCTCTGCGTCGCGACATGTTGTTACCCTCCATCACGCGAGTCTGGGGCGGTTTTCAGGCGAATGGACTCCAGCACCCGCGCGACAAACCCGCGGGTGCCTCGAACGAAGTTGCTGGCGCTCAGGTACACCAGTGCTGACCTGACATCCGCTTCGCCAAAACGCGGCGGTGCTCGGTGGTTGACCAGACTCCGATTGCGCGACCACGGGGGAGCGACGGGGACGCGCGGCATCCGCATGCAAGCGGGGGCGAAGCCTCTCCGCTGCGGCGCGGCGTGCCTGCCGCGGTGCCCTGGAGGCCCGATCACGTCCTGATTTCGTCGGCATCGCCACCACTGGTCCTGACGTCACCTTCGCGCTCGATGCGCGCCTCCTCACGTCGGACGGTGTCCGAAACGCGCTGCGTTTCCTGCACCTGTTGCTTGCCCACTTCGACTTCCTCGTAGACCACTGGGCGCTTTTCGACTTCGACCTGCTCCTCGCGGACGGGCACATCGATTGTCTTCTCAGAACCGGGCTCGATGGGCCGGTCAGCCGGCCGGTCGACGGCGCGTCGCTCGACGTACACCTCTTCGCGGGTCACGGGTACATCCATCGTGCGCTGTTGCTCGATTACGTCCTTGCCCAGCGTCACTTCGCCGGTTTGAACGGGTGTCTTCCGCGCCTGGAGCTCCTCCTCACGCAGCTCGAGCGTCTGGCTACCCGCCGTCTGGCTTCGAGTGGGACCAGCAGCAACACCAGTCGTCTCGCCCGCGTAGCGCCGAGACGACTCGATGTCGTACGCGCCGTGGCGTTGGAGTAGCGCACGCGCCTCGGCGTAGCGTTCGGCAGCGCGCACCGTCACGAGCGTGCGGCCGCTCTTGACTTCGCCCTCGTAGTATTTGGCCTCTTCCTCCGGAACGCCCATGCCGATGAGCGCGCCGGCAATGGCCCCGACGCCGGCTCCGATCGCGGCGCCACCCAACGCGGTCGCGAACGCGCCGGCGGCGATGAACGGCCCGACACCCGGAATAGCCAGCGCGCCGATGCCGACGAGCCAACCGCCCAGCCCGCCCAGAATGCCGCCGGCAACAGCCCCGGTCGCGGCGCCGGAGCCCGCGTGGGTGCCCGTTTCCTCCGCGAGGTCGGCGGTTTCACGCTTGTCCGGAGTCAGAATGCTGATGTCCTGGGCCGAGAAGCCGGCGTCCTTGAGGGCCGCGATTGCGTCACGTGCGGCATCGCGGTCGTTGAACACGCCGACCACGGTCGTACGTTGCTCGTGCGTCATTACCAGGTCCTCCAATTGAAATGTCGAGTGCCGAGCTGGAAATCAGGAACGTTGAAACTCAACGCGCGTCGAATTGTCACTTCCGGCCGCGCGCTGTGCGGAGCCAGCAGCTTCCTGGAGCTTCGGTGCGGCTCCCTGGCCGGCGTGGTACCAGCTGGCGACCATCTGGGCGGCGGTCTCGCGTCCGCCCAGGCCAAAGGCCAGGCCAAGTGCCAGCGCCAACGCGCCGACGAGGCCCATGAACAGCGTGTTGACCAGGGTTGTCGCAATGCCGACCTGGTTCACGGCGATCACGATGGCAAAGCCCCATACGGCCACACGCGCAATCGTCGCGAGCAGGTCCGGATTGCCGAGATTGGCCTCGGCAGTGGCGCCGCGGATCAGACTGCCGAGCGCATTGGCCACCAGGCCGGCGAGGACCAGGATTACCAGCGCCACGACGAGATTCGGAATCCACAGCAGGAGCTGTTCGAGCACCTGTGACACTGCTGGGAGACCCAGGGCATCGAAGGCGCTGACGAGAACGATCAGGCGAATGAACCACTTGACCAGGTCCGCCAGGAACCCACTGGCGTCGCGGCGGATGCCCATCTTTTCGACAAAGCCGCTGAAACCGGAGCGGCGCGCCACGTCGTTGAAGTGCACCGCGCGCAGGAGGGCGGTGACCGCTCCAGCGATGGCCGACGCAATGAACCAGCCGATGATGAGAATGACCAGGAAGCCGAGGATCTTCGGCACGGCGGCGAACAGGATGGCCATTCCCGCGGCGAGCGAGGTCATGAGGGCATCGGCCCAACTGGAAACAGGAGTCGTCTGCATACCTGATATACAAATGTCGGCCGGGATTGGTTCCCGACCTGGCCGGCTTGGCAGGTTCAGTGATCGACCTGCGGTGGAGCCCTTGCCGAGGTCCCTCATCAATGGACGTCTGGCCTACGCCGTGCATTGGCGTGCCACCGCGCATGCCTCAGCCAATGACGCCTCCGATTGACGTGCCGCGCGACCAGTTGCTACAGGTCCTGCGGACGCGCTTCGGCCACCGCGAGTTCCGACCCGGCCAGCAGGAGATCATCCGCAATCTGCTCGACGGGCACGACGTCCTGGCGGTACTCCCGACCGGCGCCGGTAAATCGCTGGCCTACCAGCTCACGTCGCAGTTTCTCCACGGCTTGACGATCGTCGTCTCGCCCCTCCTGGCGCTCATCGAGGACCAGCTCAACACGCTCTCGGCTCTGGGCATCGCCAGTGAGTCGCTGAGCAGTACCCAATCGGACGCCGAGAACGCCCGCGCGCTCGAGCGCGCGGCAGGCGGTGAGGTGAAATTGCTGTACGTCACGCCCGAACGACTCGAGAACGCCGAGATCATGCGGCGCATTCGGGAGCAGGTGTCTCTGTTCGTGGTCGATGAAGCGCACAGCATCTCGGAGTGGGGCCACAGTTTCCGGCCGGCCTACCTGAACCTGCGCATGGCAATCGAAGAGCTCGGTCGGCCGGTAATCCTGTCGCTCACCGCGACGGCGAACACGTGGGTCCGCCGAGACATCGTCGAACATCTCGGGATGCGCGAACCAACTGTCGTGGTGCGCGGCACCGATCGCCCGAATCTCTTTCTCGAAGTCATCCCCGTCGACGCCAAACGCCAGGACCGCGCCATTCTGAAGCAGCTCTTCGACGGCGAGCTGGCACCGCAGCTCCCTGAGCCACTGCGCGAGGTGATGCAGGGAGCAGGCATTATCTATACCGCCACGACGCGCGCCGCGCAGGAGACCGCCCACTGGCTACGAGAGTGGGGCATATCGGCCGACTATTATCACGGGCAGCGGCGAAAATCCGATCGCGAACGCGTGCAGGCAGCCTTCATGGCGGGCGAGGTGCGGGTGATCGCGGCCACCAACGCGTTCGGGCTGGGCGTGGACAGGGCCGACGTCCGATTCGTGATCCACCGCGACATCCCGCCCAGTGTGGAGGAGTATTACCAGGAGGCCGGTCGCGCAGGCAGAGACGGTCAGCTCGCACGGTGCGTGCTGCTCTATTTCCCGGGCGACCTGGGTCAGGCCGCATTCTTTGCCGCCAGCGCCCCGCTGTCAGTCGAAGACCTTGAGCGCGGACGGAAAAGTCTGCTCGCGGTTCGCAACGGACGACTGCGTGATCTGGAGGCCGCCACCGACCTCAGTACAACGGACCTGTTGCGTGTTGTGGACCTGTTCGAGTCCGAAGGCCTGCTGCGCGTACGACGCGGCCGCTATCAGCTGCGGGTCGACGACTTCGATGTGTCGTCTATCTCTCTGGAGCGTGAGCAGCGACGGCGAGACTACGATCGGGGTCGCCTCGAAGTGATGCGGACCTACGCTGAATTGCGCGAATGCCGGCGACGCTACATCCTCAATTACTTTGGCGAAGACCTGCCGACCGAGCGCTGTGAACGGTGTGACGTGGACCTGACCCACGCGAGGCCTTCGCAGCCAGCTCCCAACCGGGGAGACTCGCGGTTCGCGATCAGCGACCGAGTAGTGCACGTGAGTCTCGGCGAAGGCATTGTGCAGCGCGTGACGGCGGACGCGCTGAGTGTCATGTTTGACAAGGTTGGCTACAAGACACTGGCGCTCGACCTCGTCGAGGCAGAGCACTTGCTGGAAAAGATCGCCTGAAGCTCAGGCACGCCAATTGCTTCTGACCTGCCCATGACCCAGATCCAGCAACAACCCAGGCCGCCGTTTCCGGAACAACATCAGGACAGGCCTGGGCTCGAGGCGCGCATCTCCCCACGTCCGGAGTACCAGGCTCCCAACTACAAGGCAGCCGGCAAACTCGCCGGCAAGGTTGCGCTGATCACCGGCGGGGACTCGGGCATCGGCCGCGCCGTGGCGATCCTGTACGCGCGCGAGGGCGCCGATGTAGCGATCGTCCACCTTCCGCAGGAGCAGACGGACGCCGACGAGACGCGTCGCGCGGTGGAAGCGGAGGGACGTCGCTGCCTGTCGATCGCCGGCGACCTGACCGATCCGGCGTTTCCGAAGCAGGCCGTCGAGCGTACGGTTGCCGAGCTGGGCAAGCTCGACGTCCTGGTGAACAACGCAGCGTTTCAGCAGCACGTCGCCGGCCTGGAGGAACTCTCCGACGAGCAGTTGGATCACACCTTCAAGACCAACATCTACGGCTACTTTCGCATGGCCAGGGCGGCACTGCCGCACTTGAAGGCCGGCAGCGCCATTGTCAATACCGGCTCGATCACCGGCCTCGAGGGCAGCAAAGCCCTGCTGGACTACTCCGCTACCAAGGGCGCCATTCACGCGTTTACGAAGTCGCTGGCGCAAAGCCTGGTGGAAAAAAGCATCCGCGTGAACTGCGTGGCGCCCGGTCCAGTCTGGACACCGCTCAATGCGTCAGATCAGGAAGCCGAGCAGGTCGCGAAGTTCGGTCAGCAGGTGCCGTACAAACGGCCGGCGCAGCCGGAGGAAATCGCGCCGGCGTACGTGTTCTTCGCGTCCGACGGAGACTCCAGCTACATCACCGGCGAAGTCCTGACGCTGCTCGGAGGCGAAACGGCCGCGGGCTAAACGCTGACCTCTCGTCCGTGAGACACTGGTCAGCATGCCTGCCACACCCCGATCCACACCGACTTCGATGGCCCAGGAATGGCCCAGCTTGCCCGAGACCTGGGCGGCTACGCGGCCCACGCTGCACATGTGGACGCAGATCGTCGGGAAGGTGCGTCTAGCGCTCAGTCCGTGGCAAAACCACTACTGGCACTCGACGCTGTACGTCTCTGCGCGTGGACTCACCACCTCAGCCATTCCGAATGCCAACGGTATCTTCCAGTTGGAGTTCGATTTCCTCGAACATCGCCTTCAGCTGGACTCCAGTTGGGGATACCGGGCGTCGGTGGTGCTGGAACCCAGGAGTGTCGCGAACTTCTACGCGGAGGTGATGTCGGTATTGCGCGCGGCGGGTATCTCGGTGTCGATCTGGAGCCACCCGGTGGAGATAGCCGATCCAATTCCATTCGAGCAGGACGAGGTCCACGCCGCGTACGACCCCGCGGCCGCGCGGGCGTTCTGGAGCATCCTGATCCAATCGGACCGGGTGTTCAAAGGTTTTCGCGGACGATTCCTGGGCAAGTCCAGTCCAGTGCATTTCTTCTGGGGAAGCTTCGACCTGGCAGTGACGCGCTTTTCTGGGCGGCGGGCGCCACTGTGGTCCGGACCCGTGCTGAACGTGCATCCGCACGTGATGCACGCCTCGTATTCGCACGAGCTCAGCAGCGCCGGTTTCTGGCCGGGGGACGGCAAAGCACCATCGATCTTCTACAGCTACGCGGTGCCGGCTCCGGCCGGGTTCGCGCAGGCCGTAGTCATTCCGACGGGCGCCGCCTACAGCCAGGAAATGGGTGAATTCGTGATGCCGTACTCCGCCGTGCAATCGGCCGCCGAGCCGGACACGGCCCTGCGGGAGTTTCTGCAGAGCACGTACGACGCCGCGGCCAGCCTCGGCGGCTGGGATCGCCCACTGCTGGAGGAGTCACCCGCGTGTCTGTGCGATCTGGAGGGTCGGCGGCATCCCGCGTGAGGGCGCGCTGGGGTCAGCACAGCATCGTCGTGGCCCAGGTGCCGCTGGTGCGCCCCGTCCGTGCCGAGTGCGTATACTCCAGACCGCCCTCGCCGGGGTGGCGAAACTGGACAGACGCGGCGGACTTAAAATCCACTGTCACGAGAGTGGCGTGCGGGTTCGAATCCCGCCCCCGGCACCAGACGAAGCTGGTCGATCCTCAGATCGGGTTGGCCAAGTGGGCCCACACGTCCGTCGTCGCATCGCGCGGACGTGCTACCGTTGAGCCAGTTTTGCAGGAGGCTGTCGAAAGGCCTGATGGATCGTGCGACGTTCTTCGCCATCATGGGCGCATTTCCGACGGGTGTCGGCATTGTCACGGCTATGGACGACCAGGAGCAGCCCCGAGGTCTGACCTCGAACGCGCTGTGTAGTGTCTCCGCCGAGCCGCCACTGGTCCTGGTGTGCGTCGACAAGAACAGCAACACGTTGCCTGCGTTGCGCCACTCCCAGAAATTGTGCGTCAACTACCTGTCGGCCGGGCGCGGCGAACTGGCCAACATGTTCGCCTCCAAGGAACCCGACAAGTTTCAAAACGTCTCATGGCGACCTGGCCGCAACGGCATGCCCTGGCTGCATACCGACACCATCGCCCACGCGGAGTGCACCATCACCCAGGAGCTCGAGGCCGGCGACCATCTGATCTTCCTCGCTGAGGTGACCGACGGCCAGCCACCCGCGCCGGGGACCAAGCCGCTGATGTATTTCCGTCGAACGTACGGGACCTGGGAAGAGTAAGAGCGCTAGGATCGCGCGGTTTCGAGCGTCTGGAGCGTGGCGCGGATTTGCTTCGCGTGTTCGGCCGCGTGGTTGCACACGTAGGTCTCGATCAGCTCGTACGCGCTGATTGACGGGTGGCGCGGGTGTGACCCACGCGCCTGCCATCCGTCGGGCGGGATCGCACGCATGATTGTGACGCACTCCGCCAGCGCCGCCCGCACGCGCGGCACCATCGCATCCAGCGAGTCCTGGGCATGTTGCTCGATCGGACCGACGCGCCGCGGGTCGTCCAGCGCGCGGCCGACGTGCTGGCCAGGCGACGCCGCGATCTCCGCCCCCGCGCGTGCCCAGAACGGCATCAATTCGGCCAGGTGCGCCAGCGTGCTCATCACGGGCCACTCGCCCGGCTCTGGCGCGCGGTACAGCACTTCAGCGGGTAACCGCTCGATCTCGTCCAGAAGCTGTTGAACCGTGCGCTCGAGGCGCGTCACAAGTTCTTCGACCGCCACGACCTCGAGTGTAGCCGGAGGCGATTCCCTCTTTGAACGAGTCTGAGCCATTTTCTACACTGAACTAACGGCGGGAAGTCATGGAGAACGAGGAGCTTGCGGCACTCCGGGCGACGCTCCTGGCGGCGCAGCGGCAGCCCCTGGCCGTGAAGGTGCGCCAGGCGCGGCTCAGCGCCCTGCTGTCCGATGGCGACGAGCTGCTGCCCTACGTTCTCTCGCGCTCGTGCAGCGACCCGCGCGACCGCACACTCGATCGGCGTGAGCTGGCCCAGCTGCGGATCCTCGAAGGGGGCCTCGACGCGCCGCGGATGGCGCGGCTGCGCGGCATACCGGCACACGAGCCGATTCCCACGCGGCCGAGCCGCCTGGCGGCGGTGCTCGGCGTGCTGATTGTGCTGTGCCTCCTCAGTCAAATGCTGGGGATGGTGCTGATCCACTGGCGCTGAAGGTAGGGGCCGCCGGGCCCGCTCGTCAGGGGCGGACGCCGAGTTTCGACAGTATCCAGTTCGTCTGCGACTGGTCCAGCGACAGCTTCACGTCCTGACCGCTGCGCTGGGCGCTCAGCCAGTCGCTGAAGGCTTTCTGACGTGCGGTGGTGAGTTGGGCGGGCGGTACGGCGCGGTTCGGGTCTGTCTCGAGTACCTGCAGGATGTGGTAACCAGCGGTGTCGGTAACCACCTGGCTCAACTGACCGGGCTGCAACGCGAACACCGCGTCCTCGATCGCGCTGGTCTGCACGCCCTTACCGAACCAACCCATGTCGCCGCCGTTGGACCTGGTGGCGGTGTCAGTTGAATTCTGCTGGGCGAGCGTGGCGAAGTCGGCGCCGTTCTGAAGCTGGGTCAGGAGGTCGTTGGCCTGATCCGACGTCGCCACCTGAATCTGACGCGCATGGACCTGCGGCTGTACCGCCGGGACCTGCTCTTCGCCGATGGCCGCCGACACCTTGTCTTGCAGCAGACCGCGCTCGAGCACGGTGCGCAGCTCTGCTTCCGTCAGGTGGTTCTGATCCAGAAGCTGCTGTAGCGCAGGGCCATACGCCGAGTCTTCGAGCGTCGGTACCGCTGTAGGCGTGGTCGCTGCACTGGGCGTTGCGGTTGCCACGCTTGTTGCACTCTGATCCGGCGTGCTGCCCGCGGCCGCGGCATCTGTGGTGACCGTGGTGTCCGCGGCGGCGGTCGGCACCGGGGTCGGGGTGGCGTTGACCGCGGCATTGAAGCTCGCCACCGTCTGTCGCTCTTTGTCGTCCACCTCTGCCGGCGACACGCTGATCCCGCGGCGTGCCGCTTCCTGGGCAATGATGTGCGTGTCGACCAGATCCTGCAGGACCGAGTTCGGCAGCGTGCGCTTCTGCTGAGCCACGTAGTCAGCGGTGGTCGAAGGGTCGCCCAGTTGACTGGCCTGAGCGTCGATCGCGCGCGCCTGCGGGCGCACCTCGTCGAGCAACTGGGACGCGGTGATCGAGTCAGGCCCGACCTGAGCGACAACCTGGTTGGCCTGGACGAGGTTGTCGTAGAGGATGCCCGCGGCAAAGATGGCGGCCACGACCAGCACCAGCGCGCCAACCGCGACGTACAGCAACTTGAGCTGCTGCTGCTCGCGCTGCCAGCGCGAACGTTGTCGACGACTCGGCGCCGCCGCGGCCGCCCTGACCGTCGCGCTTCGGCTCTCGTGCGCGGAGCGCACGCGTCGAGTGCTCGAAGGTGGCGGAGGCGGACTGGTCATGGCGGACTGCGACGCGCCTGGGTCAGGTCAGGCTTCTGGCGCTGAGCTAGCCGGCACCGCCACTTCGGCCACGGGCTCTTCGGGAGTGGCCGCGGGCGCGCGAGATTCGGTCGCCTGTCCGTCGGGGACCCGCTCAGCAGGCACGCCATCGGTGGAAGGCGTCTCGGCCACTCCGTCGACGTCCTGCGGGCGCGGCCGCGCGCCACGGAAGGGCGGCGCGCCAGGCTCGCGCACCAGAACGCCCGTCACGCGGATGTGCTCGGCGGTGAAGGGCAGCAGCGCGAGCTGTCGCGCGCGCTTGAGAGCGACGTTCAGCGAGCGCTGATGCGCGGCACACGTGCCAGTCTTGCGCCGCGGCTCGATCTTGCCGCGCTCCGACAGGAACCGGCGCAGCCGAACGAGGTCCTTGTAGTCAACTTCTTTAATCTTGTCGACGCAGAACTGGCAGACCTTGCGTCGCGGCGTAAATTTGCGGCCGGCGCCGAATTCACCCGGGCGTCGACGAGCCGGCGCGGCGCGGCCGCCCGTCGTGGGCGCCGGGGCCGCTGGCGCGGCGGGGGCAGGCGATGTCATCTCTCAGTGGGTTCCTTTCTCTGGGGAGCCGCCCCCACGCCAGGCGGGGGCAGAAAGGTCGGCAGAGTATAGCCTTGAAGCTGGACCGATGCCTCAGAAGGGCAGGTCTTCGAGGTCGGCGGTATCTTCGCGGACCGCTGGACTACCGACCGCCTGGAACGATCGCGCGGGCGCCGCACTTTCGAACTCGCCCGAGGCCTGGCCGAAGTCGGCGTCGCGCTGTCGGTTCTCCAGGACGACCACTTCGTTGGCGACCACATCGAGCGAGAAGCCCTTGTTGCCATTCTGCGACTCGTACTGGCGCGATTCGAGCCTGCCTTCCACGTACACCCGCGTACCCTTGTTGACGCGTTCGGCCAGCGTTTCGGCCTGGCGACCGAACACCGTGACGCTGAACCATTCGGTGTGGTCCGCCCATTCACCGTCGCGCTCGCGACGACGGGTGGTGGCCGCGACGCTGAAGCGCGTGACCGGTCGGCCGTCCTGCGTATAGCGCTTCTCAGGATCACGGCCCAGATTGCCAATGACGATCACTTTGCACAGGCCTGCCATGAGCTACGGGCCTCCCTGTATCCGAGTGCTTCCGACAGCTTATTCGCGGGCGGCCGCCACCGGGGCCGGCGCCGGCGCGAGACCCTCGGCGCGCACGAGCAGATGCCGAATCACGCTCTCGGTCAGCTTCAGGCTGCGCTCGATCTCCGCCGCGGCATTCGGCGGCATCTGAAAGCGGCTCAGGATATACACGCCGTCGCGATAGCGGCCGATCGGATACGCAAGCCGCTTGCGGCCCCAGGCCTCGACGCTCTCGATGCTCCCACCCCGCTGGGTGACCATTGTCTGAATCCGCGCATTCAAGGCATCGACTGCCGCCTCGTCAAGGTTCGGGTCGAGGACGACCATCAATTCGTAATCTCGCACCGTTCCTCCTTTCACTCTCTCTCTGTCTTCTGCTTCTTCTTCTTGTTATTGCCAGCCGTAGCGCTCTTCTTGCCAGGGGTCGCCGCGCATGTGGTAGCCGTAGTGCTCCCAGAAGCCTGGGCGGTCGCCGGCCATGAACTCGAAGCCGCGTAGCCACTTGGCGCTCTTCCAGAAATACAGGTGGGGGACGAACAGGCGCAACGGCCAGCCATGTTCAGGGGCGATGGGTTCGTCGTTACGCGTGTCGACCAGCATGTTTTCTTCGCGCAGGAAGTCGTCCAGGCTCAGATTGGCGGTGAAGCCGTGCTCGGCGTGGACCATCACATGCGTGGCTTCGGGCTTGAGCTCGACCAGCTTCATGACCTCGGCGACGGGCACGCCGGTCCAGCGGCTGTCGAGCATTGACCAGCGCGTCACGCAGTGCACATCGGACTTCACGGTCCGCCGCGGCAACTGCTTGAACTCGGCGTGGCTCAGCGCGCGGGGGGCAGTGACCAGGCCTTCCAGCGCCAGCGTCCAGGTGTCCAGGTCGACGCGCGGGACGCTGCCGTAGTGCAGTACCGGCCACTTCTCGGTCAGGTACTGGCCAGGCGGCAGGCGATCGGCGACGGCGCGCTCGCGCTCGTTCTGCGGACGTCGAAAGAAGTTGAAGGCCATCGGTACGTCGCGAGGGAGGATAGCGAACTGTGCGTTAGACTGGTGCCCATTCCTTCGCGGGGCCTACCAGGAGTTGACAGCGCAAGACACGCCGGCGGACGTGTTGTTAGAACCCGTCAAACGCAGCCGGATTTATGAGCACATCGTCGAACAGATCCGCGCGCTGATCCGCGAAGGCCGTTGGGCGCCAGGCGACCAGATTCCGCCAGAGCGCGAGCTGGCCGAACGATTCAAGGTCAGTCGTACGTCGGTGCGAGAGGCGCTGCGCGCGCTCGAGATGCAGGGCGTCATCGACAGCCGACAGGGCGGCGGAACGTTCGTCCGCACCGCCGACACCGAAGCGCTGGTGCCGCCGCTGGCCGCGGCCATCCTGCGCGGGCGGCGAGAGCTGGCCGAGGTGCTCGAAGTGCGTGAGCTGATCGAGCCGGGGATTGCCCGACGCGCGGCGGAGCGAGCCACCGACGAACACATTTCGGAGTTGGAGACGCTACTGCAGCGCCAGCGCGAATGCATTGCCCAAAATCGCTCGTTTGTCGACGAGGACACCGCGTTTCACTACACGCTGGCCCGCGCGGCCGACAATCACATCCTGTTGCGTTTACATAATGTGATCCTTGACGTGCTCCGCGAATCGCGGCAGAGCTACCTGCACGTGCCCGACCGACCACAGACGAGCTTGCGCGGGCACGAGGCGATTCTCGGCGCGGTGAAGGCGCAGGATGGCGAGGCGGCGTACCAGGCGTCGCTAGAGCACATTACCGAGGTACGCGACGGCATTCTTCGCGCCCTGGAGGGACCCGCGACGGCTTAGGTCAGGCGTTGAACCGTGGCGCGCGCTTCTCGCGGAACGCGGCCACGCCTTCGGCGAAGTTGGCGTCGCGCGCGGCGATGGTCTGGTACTGAGCTTCGAGCTCGAGCACGCGCTCGAGCGGCAGCTCGTGGGTCTGGCTCACGGCGCGCTTCATGAGCGCGATGGCCTTGCGCGGACCGCGCGCCAGACGGGCGGCCAACGCCTGCGTCTCGCCAAGGAGCTGTTCGTCCGGAAGCACCCGGTTCAGCATGCCGATGTCGCAGGCTTCGGCGGCTGAGAGCGGGTCGCCCGTCCAGGCCAGCTCCAACGTCTTGCCCGGCCCAATCAGGCGGGGCAGGAAGTACAGCATTCCGGCGTCGGGTACCAGGCCGATGCGCACGAATGCCACCACCACGCGCGCCGACTCGGCCGCGAAGCGCAGGTCGCAGGCCAGCGCCAGGCTCAGGCCTGCCCCCGCGGCGACGCCGTTGATCGCGGCCAGCACGGGTTTGTCGAGTGCGTGCAGGCGCGTAACCACCGGGATGTAGCGCGACCGCAGCGCGTCGCCGACGTCTGTCATCGCATCGTCTGGCCCAGACTGAGTCAGGTCGGCGCCAGCGCTGAACCCGCGACCGGCGCCAGTCAGGACCAGCGCGTGCACCGCGTCGTCACGCTCGGCGGCACGCAGGGCCTGCAGCAGCTCGGACATCATCTGGTCCGAGAGCGCGTTCAGCTTGTCGGGCTGGTTGAGCGTGAGCGTCTGGACCCCCTCGGCGAGATGGGTCAGCACCTGGGGCATCGTCAACGGCCCTCGTAGCTTGGCTGGCGCTTGTCAATGAACGCGTGCATGCCCTCGTGGGCGTCCCGCGTGGCGAACAGAAGGTAAAAGGCCTTGCGCTCGAGGTCGATGCCGTCGTCGACACGGCCTTCGAACGCGCGGGTGATGGACTCTTTGGCCATCCGCACCGAGATGGGCGGCCGTTTGGCGAGCTCCTTGCCGAGCCTGACCGCCTCGTCGACGATGAGCTCCGTGGCCACGACGCGGGCCACCAGCCCGCGCTGGAGAGCTTCTTCCGCGCCCAGCATGCGACCAGTGAGCACCAGGTCCATGGCGAGCGCTTTGCCGAGAGTGCGGGTCAGACGCTGGGTGCCGCCCGCGCCCGGAATCAGGCCGATATTGATTTCGGGCTGGCCGAAGCGCGCGTTTTCGGCGGCGACGACGATGTCGCACAGCATGGCCAGCTCGCAGCCGCCGCCGAGCGCGTAGCCGGCGACCGCGGCGATGAGCGGTTTGCCGATCTTCTTGACCCTGTCCCACATGCCGATCGTGTCGCGCACGAGCATGTCGACCGGGGTGGCTTCGGCCATCTCCTTGATATCGGCGCCTGCGGCGAAGACGGACGGGCCACCGGTGAGGACGATGGCGCGGAGCCCGGGGTCCGCGTCGTGAGCTTCGAGCGCGGCGACCATTTCACGAAGGAGCGGGCCCGCGAGGGCATTGAGCTGGCGGGGACGGTTGAGGGTGACGATGCCGACGGGGCCGTCTGAGGTGGACAGCACGTGCTCGTAGTCGGGCATGCATGCCAGCATACGCGGGTGCGGCTCGCGCCTTTTGGGGCCGACGGCTCGGGCCGTGTCGGTGGGTAGGGGAGACCCCTACGACCCACACCGGCTTGACACTGTTCCCGACCAACCCCGAATATTGGTCAGACCATTCAGCCATTTTTCAAAGTGTGAGGTGACGCAGCGTATGCACCAGACCAGTTCGGCTTCCTGGTCTGTCGAGGTCGTCTACCGCGGCATTTTCCAGAAGCGCCTCGCCAATCGCATCTCGCGCGGCGTCGTCCTCGGCGCGCGCCGAGAAGGTAAGGTCGGCACCGCCTTCGCCCGCTACGGCGACTCGCCCGAGCGCAACGGCATCCCTTCCAAGAATTTCGCCGTCGTCGCCACCGACGAGGTCCAGCTCGAGTCGTCCCTGGCCCGCTACGAGCCCGAGAGTGTCGACATCTCGATCGTCGTCGACGACACCATGTGCAAGGGCGTCGAGTCCTGGGCCTGGTATGGCGTTCAGCCCATCAACAAGCTCGTGGTGCCGGGCGGCTTCCTGCTCGTCACCTCCGACAAGCAGCCCGAAGAGCTGCTCAAGGCGATCAAGACCAAGCCGTACGACTACACCCTGATCGTCGTCCCGAGTCCCGTGCACGCCGGCGTCTTCGCGCCCGAAGGTTCGGCCAGCTTCGCCGGACTGTGGGTCGATAACGACGACAACACCGACTACAACTGCCTGGCCGCCGTAGCACGGGTCGCGCCGCAAGTCATGTCCATCGACTCGGTGCTGGCCATTGTCCGCGAGCGGACCCACGACGACGCGCGCGTCGACATGGTCAAGGCCACGTACGACCAGTTGCAGCCATACACCGTCAAAGCCGGCGAGGGCAGCTCGGTCTCCTTCGAGGAGTACCGCAAGCCGGGCTGGATGCAGATGCGTGAAGGCATCATCGTCGAGGCCCAGCAGGTCGGCACGCGCAACCCGCTGTACAAGAAGTGGAGCACGCGCACACGGCGACCGCTCGTCAACTTCGACACCTGCATCAAGTGCACCCAGTGCTGGCTGCAGTGCCCGGACGAGTGCTTCGAGGTCACCCCTGAGGGTACCTATGAAGTCATCTACGAGGCGTGCATCGGCTGCTCGGTGTGCGAAGAAGTCTGCCCGGTGCCGGACTGCATCGCGATGGTCAACGAGCTCGAGTTCGATGACAACGACAGCCTGTACACGCTGTACAAGCAGGATCCCGAGGCGTACCGACAACTGCTGCAGAAGCACAACATCCCGCTGCACCCCGAGCTGATCGAGAAGGCAAAGAAGACGCCCGCGGTCCACGACGTGCAGGAGAGGAAATGGCCGGTCGCCCCGACGTCGGAGCCAGCCTCCGCGGCCGGTGGACCGGTCCCCCTGGCGGGAGGTGAAGAGTAAGGATGGCTATTGCGACTCAACCGGGCGCCACGACGGGTGCGCTCCAGGGCGAGGAAGAGCTCCTCGTCACGGGCTCCGAAGCCATCGCCCACGCGCTACGGCTGGCTGATGTAGACATCGTGGCCGCCTATCCGATCCGGCCGTACGACGCCGTCATGCAGGCGGTGGCGGGCATGATCGCCAACGGGCAGATGGACTGTGAATACATCGTCGCGGAAGGCGAGCACTCGCAGTTCGAGCTTGTCAAGCACGCCAGCGCGGTTGGCGCCCGCTCGTTTGTCGGCTCGTCGGGCGTCGGCTGGTTCTACGCGTTCGAGGCCATCGCCGTGACGGCCGGGCTGCGCCTGCCGGTGGTCGCCAACGTGGGCAACCGCGCGCTGGACGATCCGGGCGCCTTTGGCGTCGAGCACAACGACGCGCTGGCCGTGCGCGACCTCGGCTGGTTGATGACCTGGGTCGAGACCGGTCAGGAGGCCTTCGACGCGGCGCTGATCGCCTACAAGGTTGCCGAAGACCCGCGGGTGATGCTGCCGTGCGCGGTGAGCACCGACGGCGCGTTTCTGACCCATTCGCAGCACCTGGTCAAGATCCCGCCGAAGCCCATCGTCGACCAGTACCTGCCGGCCTACAACCTCGGCGATCGCCTGTTCCATCCAGATAACCCGATCACGATCGCCCCGCAGGTCGACCAGGACTGGCTCACCGAGATTCGCAAGCAGAACGACGCTGCCATGCGCCGCGCGCCCGACGTCATCCGCGACGCGTACCGCGAGTACTACGAGCTGACAGGCCGCCAGAAAGAGCCGTTCATGGAGACGTACATGACCGACGACGCGGACTTTGTCCTCGTCGGTCAGGGCACGATCGCCATGCCGGGCCGCGTGATCGTCCGCCGCCTGCGCGAGCAGGGTCACAAGGTGGGCTTCGCCCGACTGAAGTGGTTCCGTCCGTTCCCAGCCGACGAGATCGTCGAACGACTGAGCGGCTTCAAGTCGGTGGGCATCATCGATCGCGACTACAGCTTCGGCTCGCCGCATCACGGCGGCGTGCTGTTCACCGAGATCCGCGCCGCCTTCTACGACAGCCCGAAGCGACCGGCGATGATCAACATCATCGGCGGGTTGGGTGGCCGCGAGTTCACCGCCGCCGATGGCCAGGAAATGTTTACCCTGATGCAAAAGGCCGCCGCCGGCGATTTGACAACCAACGTTCACTGGATCGGCGTTCGGGAGTAAGACGCGCTATGAGCCTCACCGTTACCCCAGCATCCGAGCTGGTCGACCTCAGCTCGATCAAGACCGTCAAGCAGGTTCCGTACACCGAGTACTTCGTCTCGGGCCACCGCACCTGCCAGGGCTGCGAAAGCGCGCTGGTCATGCGCTACATCGCCAAGGCCGCCGGGCCGCGAACCATCGTGCTCGGTTCGACCGGCTGCATGTACGTGGCCAACACCAGCTACTACACCACGCCATGGGTCGTGCCGTGGATGCACACCCAGCTGGGAGCCGCCGGCTCGGCGGCGCTGGGCGCCTCGGCTGGCCTGAAGGTGCTCATGCGCAAGGGCAAGCTCAAGGACGAGCCGATCAACGTCATCGCCTTCTGCGGCGACGGCGGCGGCGCGGACATGGGTCTCTCGGCGATCTCGGCCGCGCTGACGCACGCCGAGTACCGCTTCCTGGTGGTCCTGTACGACAACGAGTCCTATGCGAATACCGACATCCAGCTGTCGGGGTCGACTCCCTATGGCGCGGTGACGACCTTCTCGCCGTCGGGCAAGCACAAGCGGATCATGCACACGCGCTGGAAGAAGAACACGCCGGGTGCGCTGGTCGCCGGGCATCCTGACGCGGCGTACATTGCGACCGCCGACGCGGCGTACGGCGTGGACTTCATGAACAAGGTGCGCAAGGGGCTGGCCGCCGGTGGCCCGGCGTTCATCCACGTGCTCGATCCGTGTCCGAAGGGCTGGCACTACGACCCGCAGCTGTCGCACGAGCTTGGCAAGCTGGCCGTCGAGACGGGGATCTGGTCACTGTGGGAGATGGAGGACCACACCGTCAAGCTGAACGGCACGACGCGGGCGATTGCCTCGGGCCGCGCGCGGCGCAAGCCGGTGCGGGAGTATCTTGCCCAGCAGGGTCGTTTCGCGCACTTTACGGACGAGGACTACGACCTGTTCCAGCGCCGCGTGGACGAGCAGTGGACGAACTGGCTCATCCCAGGCGTGGTGTCGTTCGGGCTCGAGGCGGGCACGCCGCTCAATCTCGGGACGACGCCGACGGCGAAAGCCGCCCCGCAGGCGGTGGAGGAGACGGCCTAGCGCCGCGAACCGTCAGTCAGGGCGCGTGAGGCGCTCGACCTCGGCCCCGGTGTAGCCGAGCTCACCCAGGACTTCCGCGGTGTGCTCGCCCAACAATGGCGGCGGGCAGCGCACCTCGGGATTTGTCTCGGACATGCGGTACGGAAAGCCCGTGGTGCGCAGGTCGGGCACCTTCGGGTGGGGCGTGGGCACCGCCATACCGAGGTGCTGACTCTGAGGATCGGCGAAGACCTGGGCCAGGTCGTACACGGGGCCGACCGGCACCTCGGCCGCCTCCAGACGCTGAATGACCTCGGCCTGGGTCAGCTCCATGAGGCGGGCCTCGATCAGCGCGCTCAATTCGGCGCGGTTGGTCACCCGGTCCGGGTTCGTGCCGAAGCGCGCATCAGAAAGCAGAGCGGTCAGATCCAGGGCGCGGCAGAAACGCTGCCACATCGGCTCGTTGGCGGCCGCCACGTTCACGTAGCCGTCCGCGGTGCGGAACATCTCATACGGCGCAATGCTGGCGTGGCGATTGCCGATCCGCGACGGCGCGCTGTCGGTGGCAAAGTAGCGACCTGCCTGGTAGGTCAGCAGCGCCACCTGGCCGCCAAGCATCGACGTATCGATCAGCTGACCACGCCGCTCGGGATCCCGTTCGCGCCAGAACAAGGCCGAGGCGACGGCATAGGCGGCGAACATGCCGGCGGTGATGTCGGCGATCGGCACACCGACGCGCGTCGGCCCGCCGTCGGCCTCGCCCGACAGGTACTGGATGCCGCCCATGCCTTGCAGGATGGCGTCGTAGGCCGGCTGGCGCGCGCGCGGGCCGGTCTGGCCAAAGCCCGAGACGGAGCAGTACACCAGCGACGGATTCAGTTGATGCGCATCGTCGTACGCGAGGCCAAGACGCTCCATCGTGCCTGGTCGAAAGTTCTCTACCAGAACATCGGCTGACTGAATCAAACGTTTGAGAACGTCGACGCCGTCGGCCGACTTGAGGTCGAGCGTCGCGCTGCGCTTGTTGCGATTGACGCTCATGAAGTAGCTGCTTTCGCCGGCGACGAACGGCGGTCCCCACTGCCGCGTTTCGTCGCCGCTGCCGGGCAGCTCGATCTTGATCACGTCGGCGCCCATGTCGCCGAGCAGCAGCGAGCAGTACGGACCCGCCAGCGCACGGGTCAGGTCGACAACACGGGTGCCGGAGAGCGGGCCAGCCATAGCCAACCACGGTACACTGCGCGGCCAGATGGGCGATTCGCTGGAGCGCATTGGCGCCGACGTCCGCGCCTGTCGCGCGTGCAAGCTGTGTGAACGACGCAGCGTGGGCGTGCCGGGCGAGGGCAGCCCAACCGCCGAGATCCTGTTCATCGGCGAAGGCCCCGGCTTCCACGAAGACCAGCAGGGCCGGCCGTTTGTCGGCGCCGCGGGCCAGCTGCTCACCGAGATGCTCGGCGTGATCAATTTGCGCCGCCAGGACGTGTTCATCACCAACGTGGTGCGCTGCCGGCCGCCCGGCAACCGCGACCCGCTGCCAGATGAGCTCGAGGCCTGCGACGCGTACACCCAGCGGCAGATCGCGGTGCTCGCGCCGCAACTGATCGTGACCCTCGGTCGTTATTCCATGGCGCGGTTCATCGGGCTGGGGTCGATGCGCGACCTGCACGGCCGCACCCGCGAGTGGAATGGCATCACGTGTCTGGCGATGTACCACCCGGCGTTCATCTTGCGGACGCCGACCGTCGAGATGAAACGCATCTACGCGGACGACTTTCGCAAGATCCCGGTATTGCTCGACGCCGCGCGCAAGAAGCAGATGGCGCTCGCGGCAACGGCGAGCGCGGCCGAGGCGCGGGCGGCGCCGCTGGACCAGTTGCCTCTCTTCTGAGGCCAACCCATGTCGATCACGTTTTCGGCTGAGGTGGATCGACGTATCGAAGCCTTCGCGCTGACGGCAATGTTCCTCGCGGCGATCGCGGGCGTGGTCGTCTTCTTCCCACCCGAAGGGCGAGTGCTGGTGCCAGTCCACGACGGCCTGGACAGACTCTTTGGACGCGCCATGTTCGTCATACCCCTCGGGCTGGTGCTGGTCGCCATGCTGGGGTTTTTGCGGCTTGCCAGGCCTACGTTTGCGCTGCCCAGGCGCCGACTGATCGGTCTCGGCCTGATCACAATCGCCCTGCTGCCCGCCGAGGATTTGCTGGGTCAGTCGACGGGTCTGGTCGGCGAGTGGTTCACTGGCGTGCTGATCGACATTGTGGGCGGCCCCGCGGCGGTGGCGCTGACCCTGGCATTCGTGCTGCTGGGCGCCGCCCTCGCATTCAACCTCAAACCCTCACGATTGCCCCTTGCAGCGCGTTAGGCACCCACCCTCCTCACGACTGGCATGGGTGCGCGTGCCCACCGCCGGCCTGGAGCTCTGGCCGGTGTTGCTGCTGCTGGCCATCTACGCCGTGGCCTACGTGCAATTCGCGGCTCAGCTGGCCGGGTTTCCATTCGATTTCGACCAGGGCGAGGGCTATGACGCCTGGAGCGGCTGGCTGATCAACCTTGGCCAACTGCCGTACACGAATAACGCGAGCTTCCCCTACTACTCGTCCAACTACCCACCCCTGTGGAGCTACCTGGTCTCGATCCCGATGGCGTGGGTGGGTCCGGGGCTCGGCGCGGCGCGGGTCGTATCGTCGGTCGCGGCACTGGCGACGGCCGGCGTGCTGTACATCGCCGCGCGCCGGCTGTCGAACAGGTCGCTGGCCGGGGTCCTCGCGGCCGGCTTCTTCCTCGCCTCACCCTACGTCTTTCACACGACACCCCTGGCGCGGGTGAACAGCCTCGCCCTCCTGGCCGCGGCGGTCGGCTTGACGCTGCTCGACCGACGCCCGACGCGTCGGCGAGTCATCCTCGGCAGCCTGGCGCTGGCTGCCGCGCTGTTCACCAAACCGACGGCGATCGACGCCGCGCTGGCCGGGGTCGTGGCGGTTGCCCTGCGCCAGCCGCGTCTTGGCCTGCTGTCCGCGGCCGTCGTCGGCGGGGTGGGAGCCGTGGGACTCGGACTGCTGATGTTTTCGACCAACGGCGCATTCTGGCTGAATGTCGTCGCCGGCAACGCCAACCCGTTCGACCTGCGGCAGTTAACCGAGTACGTGGCGAACTTCTCGGTCCTGCACTGCGTGCTGCTGGTCATGGCGGCAGCCGAGGGCGCGCGAATGCTGCTCAAACGCGATTGGTCGCCGTGGGCGCTGTACCTGGTCGCCTCCAGCGTGGCTGCCCTCGGCGTCGCCAAGTGGGGCGCCGGCGAGTCGTATTTCCTCGGCGCGATTGCGTCGGTCTGCGTGCTCTCGGGTGTGTGGATCGTTCGATTCCTGGCGGCGGCGCCCGCGTCACGACTGCGCTGGGGCCTCGGCCTCGCGTTGTTGATCCAGGCGCTGCTGCTGTCGCACGCCGAGCTGAGCGCATTGCTGCCGTGGTTACCCGACCGCGGGCCGCAGGAGGCCTTTCTGGGCCGCGCGCCCGGCGCCGCCGACCAGCAAGCAGGTCAGTTGATCGCGAGTGAGATTCGCGGACTGAACGGGCCGGCGCTGTCGGAAGACCCGAGCTTTGCCGTCGTCGCCGGCAAGGCGCTGGTCGGCAACGCAACCCACCTGCGCAACCTGTACGAAGCCGGCTTGTGGGACCCAACGCCGATGGTCAGTGACCTGCGCGCGCACAGGTACGCTATCGTCATCCTGGATGCGGAGCTGTATCCAGAGCCAGTGCTAGCCGCAATCGGGCGGTACTACTTCCTGGACCGCAGCGTGCGCGTCAACGACGCCACCTACCAGCTCTTCCTCCCCGGCAACCAGTGAGCAATCCGCCCGCTCTGCCGCTGTACGCCCATACGCCGATCACCCTCCGCGTCTCCGTGGTCGTCCCGTGTTTCAACGAGCGGCAGACCATCGACGAGTTGATCGACCGCGTCAAGGCAGTGCCCGTCGAAAAGGAGATCATCGTGGTCGACGATTTCTCGACCGATGGCACACGCGAGCTTCTCAAACAGCGCGTCGCCGACCATCGCGACATCGTGCTGCGGCTGCGGGCGCGCAACGGGGGCAAAGGCGCGGCGGTCCAGGACGGCCTCAAATGCGCGAGGGGCGACGTCATCATCATTCAGGATGCCGACCTGGAGTACGACCCGGCGGACTACCCGGTCCTGCTGCGGCCGATCCAGACCGGCCGCGCAAAGGTCGTGTACGGTTCCCGCTTCATTGGCGAACACCGCGCCATGTATTTCTGGCACTCGCTTGGCAATCAATTTCTCACTCTGCTATGCAATGCGCTGTTCGACACAACGTTGACCGATATGGAGACCTGTTACAAAGTCTTCACCATCGATATTGCGCGAAAGCTGAAGCTGCGAGAACCACGTTGGGGCTTCGACCCCGAAATTACCGCGCGCATTTTGAAAATGGGTAATCGCATCTACGAAGTGCCAGTCTCCTACGCCGGTCGCGAGTTCGACGAGGGCAAGAAGATCTCGTGGCGCGATGGTTTTGTGGTGCTCAGGACCCTGCTGCGGTATCGCTTCTTGCCGTCGTGAGCGCGACGGTAACCGCGCCCCAGGTCGCCGTCGAACGCAGGCGCCGAGTTGCGGGCATCGCGTGGCCGCTGGGAACGGACCTGTCGGCGGCGCTCGGCCTCGCCGCGGCGTCACTGGCCTTCTATTATCCGCTCGTCTTTCTCGGCCGCGTACTCGTCGACTACGACGCGTTCGTGTACTTCTATCCACAGCGCGTCTTCCTCGTGCGCTCCCTGCTGGCGGGACGCATCCCGTTGTGGGACCCGGACCTCTTCCTGGGCGCCCCATTCCTGGCGAACCCACAAACCGCGGTGCTGTATCCACCGTCCTGGCTGTTCCTGATCGGACCGGTGGCGACGATCTACACCGTACAGTTGGTGCTGCACGCCTTTCTGGCCGCGTTTTTCACGTATCTGCTGGCGCGGCACGCCTTCGGGCTGACGCCGCTCGCGGCGGCAGTGGGCGGCCTGGCATATGCCTTCGGCGGTTTCGCGGTCGGCCAGGTTGGCCATCTGAATCAGATCAGCGCGGCGGCCTGGTTGCCAGCCGTCTTGCTGGCCTATCACCGCTTCGCAATCACCCGCCAGGTCGCCTGGCTGGCGCTGGGAGCGCTGGCGCTCGGGCTGCAGTTGCTCGCGGGCCATCCCCAGGAGACCTACATGACGCTCATCGTGCTGGGGATTTTCGGGGTGGTGACCGCGCCCTGGCGCAACGTGCGGCTGCTGGTGGTGTGCGGCGCGGCGGGCGCCGCCATGTGCATTCTGGGCGCCTGCCTCGCCGCGGCGCAGCTGCTGCCGACACTGGAGTTGGCCCCGCTGTCGATTCGCGGCGCCGGTGTCAACTGGGCCGACGCGGTGGCGGGTTCCCTGCCGTCGTATCTGGCAGTCCGTGCACTCCTGCCGCCGTACTGGATCTACGTGCCCTACACCGAGTACCTGGGCTATGTCGGCGTCGTCGCGGTAACGCTCGGCTTGTTGGGCATCGTGCAGGGCCGTCTTCGCCCGGTAGTGTTCGGCGTGATCGTGGCGTTCCTGGGCGTGTTCCTGGCCCTGGGCGAGAACAACCCGTTGTACGGCTTCGTGTTCTCGACGGTGCCCAGTTTTGACACCTTTCGCGTTCCAGCGCGCTGGCTGCTCCTCTGGGAGTTCGGCGCCGCGGTGCTTGCCGCGGTGGGCACGGACTGGGTCGGACGCGGCGCGAGGTTGCAGTGGCGCTCACCGACGTTCTGGGTGCGCGCGACGCTGGTCGTTCTGATCGTCGGCATCGGCCTGGTCTGGCAGGCGGCGAACGGTGAGGCATTCCCGCAGCGTCGGACGCCGCTCATCTTTGCCGCGGTCGCGGCGGCCACGCTCGGGGTTTGCGCGCTCCCCTACCTGGGCCGCCCGCGGGTGGCCGCGGCGATCCTGCTGGCGATGCTGGGCGTCGAGCTCTGGGCCGTGGCCGACGCGTCCCCGTTCCGCCAGGCGCCGCCCGCGGCGTTCACCGACGGCGAAACCGTGGACTGGTTCCGCTCACGGGGCGTGACCGATCAGGAGCGCCTGCTCAGCCTGGCGCGTCCCGAGTACGTGCCGGCCGCTGAAGACGACATTCGTGCCCAACTCAGCGCCCTGCCCTCGGACCTGGTCGACACGGTGCTGATAGCGCAGAAGTACCACGACACGCTCACGCCCAACGTGCCGCTACAGTACGGCCTCAACACCGCGGACGGCTACGACGGCGGCGTTTTGCCGCTGCTGCGCTGGCTGCACCTGAGCGGGCTGCTGGTTCAGTCGCCACGCCCGGACGGGGTGCTGCTCACGCGACTCGACAGCTTGCCGTCGGATCACGTGCTCGACCTGCTGGGAGTTCGGTACCTGATCGCCAACTCGGGGACGGACTCGCGGCCGGACTTGCAGACCGTTGATTTCGGCGACCTGAGCATCTTCGTTCGACCTGAGCCGGTGCCGCGCTCGCTCGTGGTCTTTGGCGCGACGCCGGTGGCCGACGAGGATGCCGCCCTGCAGAGGATGGCGGCTTCGGATTTCGACTCGAACCGCGAGGTCGTCCTCGAGGGCTCGGCGACGGGCTCGACGCCGGGGGCCGCGGCGCAGCCGGTCACTCCCGATGCCGTGGATCCCGAGCACTGGCATGCCCACGTTTCGCTCGCTCAGCCGGGCTACCTGCTGCAACGCGAGGCGTGGTATCCGGGCTGGCGCGCGCGGGTTGACGGCGCTGAGGCGCCCGTCGTTCGCGCGGACAGCCTGTTCCGCGCCGTTGCGCTCGGCGCCGGTGAGCACGACGTGGACATCTACTTCGATTCGTCGAGCTTCAAGCGCGGGGCGCTGCTCAGCGTGGCGGCGGTGGTTGTCATAATCGGCTTGCTGGTGTGGCGGCCTATAATTAGAACACGTGTCCAGGGTTGATCCCGCGCGCAGCCACGAGTTCGCCGACGAGGGGGCGAGTCTCGTGCTGCTGCACCCGGGCGATGTCACCGACGCCGAGCTGGCCGGCCACCTCGTCGCCTTGTTGTTCGCCGCCGCCGGGCCGCTCGCTCCGGCCGAGGCCGCCCGCCTGCTCGAGATTGCGCCCGATCACCTGCACGCGGTGTGCGACCTGCTCGAACGCGAGCCACCCCCTGGACTCGCGCTGCAGCGCTTCGCGGACCGGCTCCAACTGACTACGGCCGCGTGCTCGACACCGGTCATCGAGCGATACCTCGGCTCGCCACCGCCGGTCCGCCTCTCGCGCGCGGCGCTCGAGGCGCTGGCCGTGATCGCCTACCGCGGGCCGGCGACGCGCGGCGAGATTGACGCCATTCGCGGTGTGAACTCCGACAGCGCCGTGGCCACGCTGCTTGGACGCAACCTGGTGGCCGAGGTCGGCCGCAAGGAGACGCCCGGGCGTCCCGCGTTGCTGGCCATCACCCCGGATTGCTTGCAGTATCTCGGGCTGCGATCATTCGAGGAGCTGCCACCGCTGCCAGCGGTTGAGCCGCCGGGTCAGGTGTCTTCGCCGCCAACAACTTGACGATGAGCTGCGCGCGGCTGCGGCACTCGAGCTTGGTCAGGATGTGCGCGACGTGATTGGCCGCGGTGCCGTAGGTAATGACCAGCGCGTCCGCAATTTCACGGTTGGTGTGGCCGCGCAGGATGAGAGCCGCGACCTCGCACTCGCGCGGGGTCAGCGTGGGCATCGGCGTGTTGACCGCACCGGAAGGTAGCGAAGCGATCGTCGCTTCGGCGTCTTCCAAGCGGGCGGCCAGATTGGCCCCGAGTGGGATCGGGGCATGATCCGCACCATGGACCGCGGGGACGGGCGTCCGCTGCGAGCGGAGGACCACACGGCAGAGCTCGATCGTCGCGAACACTGCCCGGAGCGCGGCAATCCGTTGGCGGGTCCGCCTGGCGCGGTCTTCGTACAGACTGGCCCGGTCGTGGCATTCGAGTCGGCGCATGGTCGTCGCCAGCTTCTCGGCGACCTGGCTGAAGCGTTCGAGTCGGGCGAGACCCTCCCACTGCACGGTCAGGGCCGCGGGGCCTGAGACGGCTCGAAGGACATCGCGGCGCAGCTCGGGTCCGTTCGTACGCGGCGCGAGGACGATCGCCCGGGCCTGGTCCGGATGGTCCGCTTCGGCCTGCATTCCGCTCAAGTCTAAAGGCAGGACGTGTGCCAGCGCTTCATCCACGTTCGACCACGTTTGAATACGCGGGCGGCCACTGGGGTATACTCTGCGAGCCGCGCGGCTGCCTGTGCCCGCGGCGTCTTCTTGCACGCCGCCGTGAGCCAGCCTGGGGTCGGAGAGAACTGAGCAACTGATGTACGCCATTGTCGAAACGGGCGGGAAGCAGTACCGCGTCAAACCTGGCGATACCATCGCCGTCGAGCGACTCAGCGGTGAGCCGGGCGAAGTGCTCGACCTGGATCGCGTCCTGCTGCTGGCGGGCAATGGTGATGGCGCCACGCGCGTTGGCTCGCCGGGCGTCGCGGGCGCGGTGGTGCGCGCGGAAGTCGTCGAGCACGCCCGCGGCGAGAAGATCATCGTGTTCCGTTACAAGTCGAAGGTTCGGTATCGACGCAAGACAGGCCATCGGCAGTCGCTGACCCGCTTGCGGATCACCGACATCCTGGTGGACGGGGCCTCGCTCTCGCCCGAGCGGGAATCGACACGGGTTGCCGTCGCCGAGGAGGAATCGACACCGGTTGCCGTCTCCGAGACACGGCCCGTCGCCTCAGCCGAGCCGACACTGCAGACGCCAGAGGACATCTCACCAGGGGTGCAGGCCGAGGACCACGGCGGCGTGACCGGGGCGCACGCGGACGCAACGGCACCCCAGGAGGGACGTCAGTCCGACGCAGCCGCACCCGAAGCGACACGGCAGCCCGACGCATCCCCACCCGAAGAAACACGTCGCGACGAAGCCTGACAGGAGGCACACAGACACACATGGCACACAAGAAAGGGGTCGGTTCCTCGCGTAATGGCCGCGACAGTCCCGGCCAGCGCCTCGGCGTCAAACGCGGCGACGGCTCCGTCGTTCGCGCCGGAGCCATCCTGATGCGGCAGCGCGGCACGGTCGTCAAGCCCGGCCGCAACGTCGGAATAGGACGCGACCACACGTTGTTCGCCTTGATTGACGGACAGGTACGGTTCGAACAAGCAACCCGAGAGCGCAAGCGCGTCAGCGTGTACGCGCTCGAAGCGTAGAAGACAAGGCGACCATGAAAGCGGGCATCCATCCTGAATACAAACTGACCACCATCACGTGTGGCTGCGGCAACTCCTGGCAGACGCGTTCGACCAGGGAGCGACTGCACGTCGACGTGTGCTCAGTGTGCCATCCCTTCTTTACAGGCGAGCAGCGGCTCGTCGACACCGCGGGCCAGGTCGAGCGTTTCCAGCGCCGCCTGCAACACGCCAAGAAGCGTTCGTAAGCTGATCCCTCTCACAACGTGACAGCTCAGGCCACCGTCGAGGCATCCGGCACAGCGCGAAGTCGAACGCCGAAGATCTCCTACGGTGGCCAGGCGGTCCTCGAGGGCGTGATGATGCGCGGCCGCACCTTCATGGCGGTCGCCGTGCGTGCGCCGGATACGACCATCAAGGTCCAGTCCAGGCCGCTCCCGAGGCATCTGTACGGCGGCATCATCCAGAAGATCCCACTGGTGCGGGGCATGACCATGCTGTGGGACGCGCTGGGTCTCGGCATGCAGGCGCTCATGTACTCGGCCGACATCCAGATGACCGGCGAGGTGGAAGCCGACGCGGTGGGCGACGGTTCGGCGGTGGACGAGCCAGCCAGCCTCAGCAAGCCGCTGGCGTGGACGACCGTCGTCATCGCGCTGATCTTTGGCGTCGGCATCTTCTTCGTCACCCCGCTGGCGGTGGTGGGCGTCGCCGAGCACGTGCTGGGCGGGGCGAGCACGTTCTGGAGCAACCTGGCCGAGGGACTCATTCGGCTGGGATTGCTGGTCGGCTACGTCGCTTTGATTGGAACCATGCCCGACGTCAAGCGCATCTACGCCTATCACGGCGCGGAGCACATGACGATCCACGCCTGGGAGCACAACGATCCGCTCGACCCGGCGCACGTTGGCAGGTATCCGCCGGCGCATCCACGCTGCGGCACGGCGTTTCTGCTCGAGGTGGTGGCCATCTCCATCGTGTTGTTCGCGCTGCTCGGCACGCCGGACTGGTGGCTGCGCGTGCTCTCACGCGTCCTGCTGATCCCGGTGATCGCGGGCATCGCCTACGAGCTGCTGCGCCTGGGCGGCAGGTTCCCCGACAGCGCGTTCATGAAGGTGATCGTCGCGCCAGGCTTGCTGCTGCAGGCGCTGACGACGCGTTATCCAGACGAATCGCAGATGGAAGTGGCGATCGCGTCGATGAACGAGCTGCTCGATCGGGAAGGCGACACGCGGCCCCCGAGCTAGATGAGAAGCAGAACCTAGCGCCGGCGGCTTGCCAGCACCTTCCACACGTCCTCGGGCGTCATGCCTTGCTGCGCCAGCAGGATGAACGTGTGAAACCACAGGTCGGCGACCTCGCGGGCCACCTCCTCGCGATCAGCGTTCTTGGCGGCGATCACCGTCTCGA
>JAFAOS010000224.1 GCA_019247515.1 Chloroflexota bacterium
TTCGGTCATCATGGGCAGCTCGGACGGCATCTCCTCGATATCTTCCTCGGTCAGGCCGCCCTCAGGCATTTCGCCGATGACCGCGGCGCGCTGCTCGCGGCCTTCGATGATCGCGTCGGCGATCTTGCCGGCGATCAGGCGCACGGCGCGAATGGCGTCGTCGTTGGACGGGATCGGCCAGTCGATCAGCTGCGGGTTGCAGTTGGTGTCGACCATGGCGATGATCGGCAGCTTGAGTCGATTGGCTTCGGCGACGGCGATGATCTCGCGGTGCGGGTCGACGACGAAGACCATGTCCGGAACCCGGTAGGTCTTGCGCAGGCCGCCGAGCATGCGCTGGAGCTTGTCGAGCTCGTCGTCCAGGCGAATCGCTTCCTTCTTGGCGAAGGTCTCGAACTCGCCGGCTTCTTTGCGGCGCTCGAGGTCCTCCATGCGCCGCACCCGGGTGAGGATCGTGGCGAAGTTGGTCAGCGTGCCGCCCATCCAGCGCTGGTTGACGTACGGCATGCCCGCGCGGGTCGCCTCCTCGGCGATGGTGTCCTGGGCTTGCTTCTTGGTGCCGACGAACAGCATGGTCTTGCCTTCGGCGGCCTGCTGGCGGACGAAGGTCATCGCCTCGTCCAGGCGGCGCACGGTTTGCTGCAGGTCGATGATGTGGATCCCGTTGCGCTCGGTGAAGATGAACGGGCGCATGCGCGGGTCCCAGCGGCGGGTCTGGTGACCGAAGTGGACGCCGGCTTCGAGCAGCGTCTTCATCTGGACAGGTGCAGGCATACGATTCTTGTTTGGAAAACCTCCGTTAGTGTCCTCCTCGGCCGGTGCCCTTCGTGGGGACGGAGATCACACGGTGGCCGAGTGCGGCGTTGAACACAGCAGTATACCGACCGGGACGAGGTTGCTCTGTTGAGACGCCACGTCTAATGAGTATTGACCTTGGCGATGTTGGCGTTGTGCTCGTCGAGGGTCTTTGCGAACAGGTGCGTACCGCTGCCGTCGGTCTGGGCGACGAAGTAGAGGTAGTCCGTCTGGGCGGGCTGCAGGACGGCCTCGATCGAGGCTTCGCCGGGGTTGCAGATCGGGCCCGGCGGCAGGCCGGTGTGCTGGTAGGTGTTGTACGGCGAGGCAATGTCCAGGTCGTCGGCGGTGAGCGGTCGCCAGTAGTCGTAGGACGCGGCGGCCGCGCCGTCGCGGGTGGCGACCGCGTACTGGACTGTCGGGTCGGCCTGCAGGGGCATGTTCTGGGCGAGGCGGTTCAGATACACGCTGGCAATGGTGGCGCGCTCGCTGGGTACCCTGGCTTCGCGCTCGACGATGGAGGCCAGCGTGATGACCTGCTGCGGGCTGAGCCTGGAATCTGACGACGTCCGCAACTCGTCGCCCACGCGCTGGCTGAACATGCGCACCATGAGCTCCGCCGCGCGACTGCCGCTCACGGCTTGCGGGACCTCGTACGTTTCGGGGAACAGATACCCCTCGAGGCGAGGCACGCTTGGCTGCGGCAGGCTGTCCGTGCCTGGCACCGACTGAGGCGCGGCGACGGCCTTGAGAAAATCGTCGCGCGCGGCAAAGCCGGTGGCCTGCAGCCGATCCGCGATCTGCTCGCTGCGCCAGCCTTCGGGGATGGTGGCCACCAGGCCGCGCTTGACCTCGCCTCTGGCCAGGACCTGCACGATCTCGGGCGTGGACATCGACTTGCTGAGCTCGTAATCGCCGGCGGCGAGGTCGCTGCCGACGTCGGCCTGGTCGGCCGCCAGGCGAAAGAGCAGCGCCGAGCGGACCAGGCCACGCTGCTGCAGCTCGGTGCCGATGTCGTTGGCGGTCGCGCCGGGTGGGATGTTTACGGTGACTTTCGTGCTGTCGTTGGGGTCGATGGGCGCCATGGGGTCGACCATCTGGCCAACGGCGCTGTTCAGGACCGAGCTCGAGTCGTCGAGGACGAAATACCCGATGCCCACGGCGGCGCCGATCACGATCAGGGCGAAGAGGACGACCAGCAGGCGCGCCATCAGCCCTCAGCCCTCACCCTCACCCCTTGATAAAGCCTCTCCCAGAGGGAGAGGGAGGTGCGTCTCGTGATCGAGGTAGTCCTGGAGGATGGCGGCGGCGGCCACGGCGTCGAGCTCGCCTCGCTCTCGGCGGCGGCGGACGTTGCGGCCCTGGGCGCGGACGATCGCTTCCGCTTCGCGGGTGGAGAGCCGCTCATCCCACATGGTGACCGGAATGCCGACCACGCGCTCCGCCACGCGCGCGAAATCGTGGGCGCGGCGGGCCTGGGGTCCCTCGGAGCCATCCGCGTTCAGCGGCAAGCCCACCACGATGTGGCGGACGTCCTCTCGCCGGACCAGCTCGAGAATGGCGTCCAGGACGGGCGCGAGACCCTTCGGACGCCGGTCGAGGACCGTCACAGGAGTCGCGAGCAGGCGTGTCTCGTCGCTCATCGCCACGCCAATCCGCCGCTCGCCGGCGTCGATACCCAGCACGCGACCCGGCGGGTTACTTGGGTCCCTGGACGTTGACGTCGATCCGGAATGCGCGCGGAGCCCAGGTCGGCGTGATCACGACGTTGGGCGCCTCCGCCAGGCCGCTCAAACGTGTCAGGTAGGTCCGCGCGTCCTGCAGCGAGCTACCGGTGAGTGCCCGTCTCACGCCGTCGGCGTCCACCGAGCTCTGCAGCAAGCCAGACGCCTGACTGCGCAGGACGACCTTGTGGCCGTCTGCCTTCAGTACGCCGGGCGTGTCGATTTTGACCGGCGCCCCGAGCTCCCAATCGCTGCCCGACTTCTGCTCGAGGACTTTGCCGACCAGGTCGTTGTAAGCCAGATTCTGAAAGACGGTGCCCGACACGGTCGTCGTCAACCGGCCCGTCAACTGGTCGCTTTCAGCACCGACATCCTGGTCAAAGCTTTCGTTGCCGGGATCGATGGCCAGCGATGCCTCCGGCAACGTCTGGTCCGGTCCGGCCTTCTGCTGCAGTTGGGCCAGGCCTTTGTCGTGGGCATCTTTGCGCAGCTGGTCGTCGAGCGCCTTGCGGTCGTCCGCGCTGACGACCTTGGCCTGACGATCGGTGCCGCCGCTGGTCGGCCGCTGGTTGGTCACCTGCAACTGGTCGAAGCCGTTGCCGTCGAAGGTGGTGATCTGGCCGGCGGCCACGTTGCCGACGGTGCCAGGATCGACCGCGGTAATCCCGACCCGGACAGGCACACGCGGCGGGAGGTTCAGGTCCTGGTCGGTCGTGAATTGCGGTCCGCCGTCCACACGCACGATGGAGCCTTTGGGCAGATTCGAGGCGGCCGTGCGTTGGCTGGTGATGATCGCCTCGCCGTGCGCCTTGTCGCTGCCGATGGTCCGATCGGACGGAATCTGGACGCTCCCAGACACGTCAACCGGCACGCTGATGACGCTGGCGGGCAGCGTACCCGTGGAGGGGTCGGCCCCTTTCGCGTCGGGATCAACGGTCACATCGACCGCCTGATTGACCGTTCGCGTTTGAGGCACGAGTGTGACGTGCATCTGGGGGTAAAAACCGAAAATTGCCAGGCCGGCGACGATCAGCAGGCCCAACAAGCTGAAAAACGAGGTCAGGGTAGGCAGTGGCACCCAGTCGGGCACGACCAAGCGGGGCGGATTCTGGTCCGGGCCCAGCATCAGGTGCTTGAGGGTGCGCAGCCCGCGGCGGGTGCGGAAACCCTCCTGGTTGGCCAGACGTCGGCGCGCGGGGTCGTCGGTGACCAGGATCGTCTCGGATGACATCTCGTTGGCGATGCGCGCGAGAATGCGGAACTCCAGGGGCGTGCGCAGCACCGATGAGCGGCGCGGAATAACGAGATAGATCTCCTCGGCGCTGCTGGACTCGAGCTTGGAGCGGATCGTGCCGAGGTCGTCGTCGGCGTCCAGGAAAACGAGCTCTTGTGAGCGGGGGACAACTTGCGGGCGTCGGAAAAACATCGTGGGTGGAGGGGCTCGCTCCGCGGCTCAGCTCGGGGGTTGCGTGGCTTGTTCGACCAGCGTGAAGGTATGTTGCAAAGCCGCACCTAATTTTGCAGCGTCCGTGCCCTGTCCGGTGGCGAAGTCTCGCCGATTTCCACCGCCACCTCCTCCGGCGCGGGCACCTACTTCCTTTACAAGCATCCCCGCGTGCAGCCGGTCGGTCAAGTCGTGCGTGACCTCAGCCACGAGTGGAATGCGTCCGTCCTGGCCGCCGGCCAGGACGATCACGCCGGACTGCAGCTGATCGCGGACGGCGTCGGCAAGCCTGGCCAGGTCGTCGCGCGAGGTGCCTTCGACCGCGGCGGCCACCACGCGGACGCCGTTGACGACCCGCGCGCCGCTGGCCAGGGCGCCGGCGGCGTTGTGGGCCTGCTGCTGCTGGCGGCGCTGCACCTCCCTGCGTAACGTGTCGATCTCGGAGAGAAACGCGTCCACGCGCGCGTCCAACTCCTCAGGATTGCGGGCGCCCAGGCGTTGGGCGACGCGATTGAGCAGGCGCAGCCGCTGCTGCAGGTACGCGAGCGCGGCTGGCCCAGCGAAGGCCTGGATGCGCCGCTTGCCCGAGCCGATGCCGGATTCGCTGGCGACGGTCACGCTGCCCAGCTGGCCAGAATGGTGCGTGTGCGTCCCACCGCACAGTTCGCGTGAATAGTCGCCAATGGAGACCACGCGTACCTGGTCGCCGTATTTTTCGCCAAACATCATCACCGCGCCCATCTGCCGCGCCTGGTGCATGGGCACGATCTCCCAGTGGACGGGCAGGTCGTCCATGCTGCGATCGTTGATGATGTCGGTCACCGCCTGCAGCTGGGCGGCGTCGAGGCCGCGCGGGTAGTTGAAGTCGAAACGCAGTTGATCGGGGCCGACGTACGAGCCCTGCTGGCTGGTGCCTTCGCCGAGGACGTCTTTCAGCGCGCGGTGCAGCAGATGGGTCGCCGTGTGATGCCGACGGGAGCGATCGCGGCGGCCGCTGTCGACTTCGGCTCGGGCAAGCTCGCCAGGACGGAGCTCGCCTTCGACACGACCGTAGTGGATGATGTGGCCCGCGGCGTCGGGTCGGGTGTCTTCGACGACGAACACGCCGCCCGGGGTACGGATGGCGCCCGTGTCGCCGACCTGGCCGCCGCCCTCGGGGTAGAAGGGTGAGGCTTCGAGCACCAGGCGGGCGGTGCCGGTGTCGCTCTGGAGCGCGAGGATGCGGGTGTCGGCTTGCGTGCTGGTCCAGGCCAGGAACTCGGTGGGAGGGATGTTGGCGAACTCACCCTCACCGGTTTGGTGGGTGTGGACGATGGCGGCCTGGCGGGCGCGCTGGCGCTCGGCGTCGAGGGCGGCGTCAAAGTCGGACCAATCAAATGTAATTCCGGCCTCACGAAGAATTTCCTCAGTCAGTTCCGGCGGAAATCCATATGTCTGATACAGGTCGAACACATCCCGCCCCGACACCGAAGGTTTCAAGTGATTCTGACCAGAGGTTTCCAACGGAAGTGATGTGTTGACCTGACCGAGGTCCGCGAATCTGGTGCGGGCTTCAAGGATCAGGCGTTCGACCTGCGCCGAGCCCGCCTGCAGCGTGCGGTTGAACAGCTCCTCCTCGGCGGCCAGCACCTCCCTGATGCGGGCCGTCTCGCGCGCAAATTCCGGGTAGTGCTCGCGCATGCGGTCGGCAACCGTATCGACCAGCTCGCCCAGGAACGGGCGTTCGATGCCCAGCCGCCGCGCGTAGCGGATTGCGCGACGCACGATGCGCCGCAGCACGTAGTCGCGATCGCCGCTGCCCGGCACGACGCCGTCGAGCACCAGGAAAGTCATCGCTCGCGCATGGTCGGCCAGGACGCGCAGCGCGTAGTCGGTTTCGGTGTTGTGGCCGTAGGCCACGCCAGCGATGGCCTCGGCGGCCTGAATGACCGGGCGGAACAAGTCCGTGTCGTAGATGGACTCGAGGCCCTGGGTCACGACGGTCGCCCGCTCCATGCCCATGCCGGTATCGACGTTGGGTTGGGGCAGCAGGGTGCGCAGGCCGTTCTCGTCCTGGTTGTATTGCATGAACACCAGGTTCCAGAACTCGAGGCGGCCGCAGTCGCAGCCCTGTGGATCGCCCGGGAAGCCACAGGCGAAGCCGGGCTGGGCGTAGTACAGCTCACTGTTCGGACCGCACGGTCCGCTCTTCCCAGGCGGGCCCCACCAGTTGTCCTCGTCGCCGAACCGCTTGATGCGCTCCTGCGGAATGCCCGCCTCCAGCCAGATGGCATTCGCCTCGTCGTCGGTGGTGTGGATCGTGATCCAGATCCGGTCCTGTTCGAGGCCCATGGCCGTGGTCGCAAACTCCAGCGCCCACGGAATGACTTCCTTCTTGAAGTAGTCGCCGACTGAGAAGTTGCCGAGCATCTCGAAGAACGTCAGGTGGCTTCGATCGCCAACCTCGTCGACGTCGGAGGTGCGGAAGCATTTCTGGACCGAGACGTAGCGCGGATGCGGCGCGCGTTCCTTGCCAAGAAAATAGGGCACGAACTGCTGCATCCCGGCCGTTGTCAGCAGCACCGTCGGGTCGTTGTGCGGGATCAGACTGGACGACGGCTGCAGGTGGCTGCCTCTGGCTTGCCAGAATTCGATGAAGGCAGCCCGGATGTCGTCGCTCGAGCGCGAAGGCATAAGAATGTGCAGTGGATGCTAGCGCGACGCCGTCACGCGAAGAGCGGAAGCTGACGTTCGCGGGCGACCGCGCTGGTCCAGCGCAGGTTCGAGCGACGGTGATGCGTGGTCTTGACGGGCACGTGGCCGAGTCCCTGGCGCCGCAAGATGCGGCCAACGGTCTGCAGGGCGTGTTTCGGTGAGTTGTTGTGCTCGCTCAGATGCGCAAGCCAGACCACGTTTGGCGGCCGGTCGCCGCAGGCGGCGATGGCCTCGCCCGCGGCGGCATTGGAGAGATGGCCGTACGTGCCTGACACACGCTGTTTCAGGAAGTACGGGTACGTGCCCGTGTGCAGGAGGTGCGGGTCGTAGTTGGCTTCGAGGACCAGGAGGTCCAGGTCGCGAAACTGGCGGACAACGTTGTGCGGCACCCAGCCGAGGTCGGTGGCAACGGCGGCGCGGCCTGTACCGGATTCGAAACGGAAGCCAAGCGGCTCGCGGCAGTCGTGAGGCACGGCGAACGGCTTTACGTCAATCTGACCGACAGGATAGGTCTGGTGCGACTGCAGCGGCCGACCCAAACTCACCTCCGCCAGGTTGAGCGCCCCCAGTGTTCCGCACGACGCGTAGATCGGGACGCGGTGCGTCTCCGAGAGATAGCGGGCCGAACGGCAATGATCGCCGTGGGCGTGCGTCAGGAGAATGCCGCTCAGCTCGTCAGGGGCGATGCCGATGCTTTCGAGAAAGTCCTTTATCTGTGCGTAGGGCCGACCGCATTCGACGAGAAGTGAGGTGCCCTCACTTTCGACGACGTAGCAGTTGCCGTCACTCCCCGAAGCGAAGCTCCAGATGTTCACCCCGGAGGGGACCCCCATGCCTCATACAAATCGAACACCAGTTCCACGCGGTGATGTTACTGGGAGACCCTCGCCACCGGAAGGGTCCCCACTGGGGAATACGTGCGTCAGTGGTCGAAGTAGTCGCGCAGTTTCCGTGACCGAGTGGGATGTCGCAGCTTGCGCAGCGCTTTGGCTTCGATCTGGCGAATGCGCTCGCGGGTGACGCCGAACTCGCGGCCGACTTCTTCGAGCGTGCGCTGGCGGCCGTCCTCCAGGCCGAAGCGCAGTTGGAGCACGCGCCGCTCGCGGCCGGTGAGCGAGTCCAGGACGTCGTCCATCTGCTCCTTGAGCATCTGCCGCGTTGCCACGTCAGCCGGACTCAGCGAGGCCTCGTCGGGCACGAAGTCGCCCAGGTGGCTGTCGTCTTCGGAGCCCACCGGAATCTCCAGCGAGACCGGCTCCTGGGCCGCCTTCTTGATCTCGCGCACGCGGTCGGCGCCCAGCTCGAGCTCCGCGGCCAGCTCTTCGTCGGCGGGCTCGCGGCCGATGTCCTGCTCGAGTCGACGCGAAATGCGCGACAGCTTGTTGATGGTCTCGACCATGTGGACGGGGATGCGAATCGTGCGCGCCTGATCGGCAATCGCGCGCGTGATCGCCTGCCGAATCCACCACGTGGCGTAGGTGCTGAACTTGAAGCCCTTGCGGAACTCGAACTTTTCCACGGCCCGCATCAGACCGATGTTTCCCTCTTGAATGAGGTCCAGGAGGGACATGCCGCGGCCGACATACTTCTTGGCGACCGAGACGACCAGACGCAGGTTGGCTTCGATCAGGTCGCGCCGGGCCCGATTGGCGTCGTACTCGACCTGCGCCAGCTCGTCGTCGAGGGTGTCGGCATCCGTGGCCGCGAGATACTCGCCCTCGAACACGCCGATCTCGGGTAGCTGACCGTCCGCCGCACGCTGCGAGCACCACTCGAGCGCGTCGCCAGGCAGGATGTGACTGAGCATCGACGCCTCGACAAGCCCGCGCTCCGTCTCGTCCATGGGTGCGCTCACCAGGTCGCTGACCGCGCGCAGGTGCTCGGGGTCCATATCCGCCAGCTCGGCGGAGCGCAGCAGGGCGACCTTGCCATCCGCTTCGGGCGAGTCGACGTGCGCATCAGCGAGCGCGAAACGGTAGACGGCGCGCAGCCGACGGTACAGCTCGCAGTACATCGCTCGCACGCTGGGCGGACCGTCGGCCTCGACGTGACGTCGGATGACCTCCTGCAGGTACGTGCCCGCTTCCATGGCGCGCGCCAGTCGCTTCTCGCCCTCCCAGGTCAGCAGGTGCACGGTGCCGATTTCGCGCAGGTACATGCGCACGTGGTCCTCGAAACCGTCGCCGGTCTCCCGCGTGGGGACGACCGTGGGTGGCTCGAGCTCCTCGGCGACCTCTATCTCCGCGAGGGCGGCGGCCTGCGGTCCTGTCAGCCAGGCCGTGTTGAGAGAAGTCGCCTCGTTTTCACCGGATGTGACCTGGGGGCTGTCCTGGCTCGCGGCCAGGCCGTTGTGTGTGTCTGTCGTCGTCACCTGATGCCTGCACTTTCCCGCTCGGGGACGAGCTGCTGGTCGATCTGGTGAATCGCGCACGACAGATCAAACAGCCTTCCGGACGCATCGATACCCGAATCGCGGGCCAGCGCACTGAGCTCTTCCTGTTCGCGAATGAGCAAACGTTTCCTGATGGTCAGACGCGTCCTTTCGAGTTCGCGTTGGAACTCCTGAGCTGATAAACGTTCGACGAGCTCCAATTGGCGAACGACCGGGCGGGCATAGGCCTGGAGCTCGGGCGGGACTGGGCCACCCAGAGCGTGATACACGGCGCGACTCTCTGTCTGGATGAATTCCACCTCGTGTGGCTCCGGCGCGAGGTCGGGCGCCTGGCGCAAACGTGTTAACAATGCGAGCAGGTAGGCATCGTCTGTGTCGACCTTCAGGTCGGTCGGGCCTGGTGCGGGCGCGGGCGCGGAAGAACGCGGCTGCCGGCTACGCCGCAGCAGTCCGCGAATCGTGTCCGGCCGCGTCTCAAGCAGAGTCGCTACTTCGTTGACGAAATGGTCCTGTTCGATCGGATCGGCAATCCCCGCGAGTACCTGGAGCATCTCCTCGGCGGCGGCCCTCTTCCCCTGAGGTGTGTTCAGATCGTGCCGGCTCCCCAACCGCCGCAGCACGAAGTCTATAACCGGGGTCGCCTCGCGAACCAGGGTAGGCCACGCGGTCGCGTCCGCGCGAATCAGCTCATCGGGATCTTTGGCGTTCGGGAGCGCCAGGATTTTGAGCTTGACCCAGCGTCCAGGTGCGGAGCGCTGCTGGCGTGCAGTGGGACCGACCACCGGCTTGTAGCCCACACGCAGCGACTCGTCGGCTTGTTGCAGGGCGCGCCACGTTGCGGCCTGGCCGGCGGCGTCGGCGTCGAGCGCCAGGACGATCTCGTCCACATGACGGCGGAGCAGGCGCAGGTGGCGATCGGTCACGGCCGTGCCCAATGTCGCGACGACGTTGCGATAGCCGTGCTGATGAGCCGTCGCCGCGTCCATGTAGCCCTCGACGACGACGACCTGCCGCTCCTGGGCCATCGGTCTGCGCGCCAGATCGAACCCGAACAGCGTCTCCTGTTTGTGGAAAAGCAGCGTGTCCCGCGAGTTCAAGTACTTGGGGGTTGTGGTGTCTTCGAGGGCACGCCCGCCGAAGGCGACCGTCCGTCCCTGCGAATCGCGAATCGGGAACAGGACACGCTCGCGGAAGAAGTCGTAAGGACGCCCCTCGTCTTCGGTGACGCTGATAACCCCCGCGGCCTGCAGCTCCTGTTCGGAGAAGCCGTCCTTCTCGAGGTAGCGCAGCAGCACGTTGCCCGACGTCGCGTACCCCACGCCGAACAGCTCGAGTGTCGCGTCGTCGAACCCGCGGCGGGCCATGTACTCGCGTGCTCGGGCGCCGGCGGCCCCGCGGAACAGCCCACGGTAAAAGGTCTGGCTGCGTTCGAGGATCGTGTACAGGCGACGGGCGCGGTCGTCGTCTTCGGCGGAGTGACGCTCGGCCAGCTCCACGCCCGTTTGCGCGGCCAGGATGCGCAGCGCTTCGGCAAACTCCAGGTGCTCACGCTCCATGAGCCAGTCGAAGGCCGTGCCCCACTTGCCACAGCCGTAGCAGTGGTACGACTGGGTCTGCGGACGGACGTAGAACGACGGCGTTTTTTCCGAATGGAATGGGCACAGGCCGCTATACGCCGATCCGACGCGTTTGAGGGCAACCGTGCGCCCGATCAGCTCGACCAGGTCAACGCGCGCCTTGATTTCGTCCGTGACGGTGCTCACGGTGGCCGAACTTTACACGCAACCGCGGCTGATCGACCCACTCCCCCGGCCCCCTCTGCCTATCTCAGGGAGAGGGGGAGTTATTGGATGGGGTGAGATGTAGCACTAGGAAAGCACGGCCCAAGGACCTGGTACGTAGAAGCGTTCGAAGACCTGGATCGCGTACCGATCGGTCATGCCCGCGATGTAATCGGCGACGCGGCGTTCGATCGGCTCGTCGCGCGGATTCGCACGCCACTCGTCGGGCAGGTCGTCGGGGTGCTGGCAGAAGTATTCGAATAGCTTGTGCACGATGAAGTGGGTCTTCGGATCGTCTTCTTTGGCGGCCGAATCGGTGTACACGTTGCTGAACATGAACTCCCGCAGCTCGTCGACGACCTCGAGCACTTGCGGGCTCATGCCGACCGCCACGCCGTTGCCGACCGCGTCCCGCCAGGTCGCTCCCTCGCCGAGGGCAACGCGCCAGTTGAAGTCGACCACGTCGGTAACAAAGGCGGTGATGCGTGAGCCCGAGGTCCGCCCGAAGACCGCGTTGGCTTCGGCGGGCAGATCGTCGACCGAAATGACCCCGGCGCGGATGGCGTCGTCGATATCGTGGTTCAGGTACGCCAGGCTGTCGGCGATCTTGACGATCTGACCTTCGAGCGTGTTGGCGATGCCCCAACCTTCGGCGGCGATGCTCTCGCGCAGTTTGGAGTGACGCAGGATGCCGTCGCGCACTTCGCGAGTCAGATTCAGACCCTGGCCGTCCTTTTCCAGCAGCTCGACCACGCGCACGCTTTGCTCGTTGTGGCGGAAGCCGCCAGGCAAGCACGAGCCAAGCGCGTACTCGCCCGCGTGACCGAACGGCGTGTGGCCCAGGTCGTGGCCGAGCGCGATGGCCTCGGTCAGGTCCTCATTGAGGTTCAGCCCGCGGGCGATGGAGCGCGCCACTTGCATGACTTCCATGGTGTGGGTCAAACGCGTGCGATAGTGGTCGCCGACCGGCGCGATGAAGACCTGCGTCTTGTGCTTCAGGCGCCGAAACGCTTTTGAGTGGACGATGCGGTCGCGATCGATCTGGTACGCGGTGCGCATCGGGTCCGGCTCTTCGGGATGATCGCGATCCGGGCTCTCGCGCGACCGAGCGGCGAATTTGCTGAGGAGCTCTTCGCGCTGCTCGGTCCGCGCGCGGACCTCGGGATGGGAGCGCGCCGTCCAGTCGAACACCTACCGATCGGTTGGCGTATGGCCCAGCGCGGCTTGCGCCGCGGCCAGCCGTGCGATCGGAATACGGCCCGGCGCGCAGCTGACGTAGTTCATCCCGACCTCATGGCAGAACGCCACCGAGGCGGGATCACCGCCCTGCTCGCCACAGATGCCAACTTCGAGGTTCGGGCGTTGCTTCCGTCCGCGCTCGATGCCAATACGCACCAGCTCGCCAACGCCTTCCTGGTCGATCGACTCGAACGGGTTGTGCGGCAGCACCTTCTCCTTCAGATATTCGCCCAGGAACTTGCCCTCCGCGTCGTCGCGTGAATAGCCATAGGTTGTCTGGGTCAGGTCGTTGGTGCCGTAGGAAAAGAACTCGGCGGTTTCGGCGATGTGGCCGGCGACGATGCACGCGCGCGGCACCTCCATGCAGGCGCCGAACTTGTAAGCCACCTGCACGCCTTCGCGTTCGAAGACGCTCGTGACCACTTTTTCCAGTCGCTCCCGCTCGAGTGCCATCTCGTTGCGGGTGCCGACTAGCGGGATCATGATCTCGGGGACCGGGTTCATGCCCTCGCGCTTGAGCTTCGCGGCGGCCTGGGCGACCGCGGTGACCTGCATTTCGACGATCTCGGGGAACAGAATGCCCAGGCGGCAACCGCGCAAGCCGAGCATCGGATTCTGCTCGTGGAGGCGCGAAACGGCCTGGAAGAGCCGCTCTCGCTCGTCGAGCGCGGCGCCGGACTCGCCCTTGGCACGCGCCGTAGCGATTTCTTCGAGCAGACGCTCGTGCTTGGGCAGGAACTCGTGCAGCGGCGGGTCGATCAGACGGATGACCACCGGCAGACCGTCCATCGCCTTGAGAATGCCGTAGAAGTCGCCGACCTGGAAGCCGCGCAGCGTTTCCAGCGCCTTCAGATAGGTTTCGCGGGCGGCTGGGTCGCCCCGCTTGGCCTCCGGTGCGGCCAGGATCATCTCCTGGACGAAGGGTGGGCGACCCTCTTCACGGAACATGTGCTCGGTGCGCACCAGGCCCACTCCCGTGGCGCCGAGTGAGCGGGCGCGCGCCACTTCGTCGGGTGTATCGGCGTTGGCCCACACGCCGAGGGTGCGCGTTTCATCCGCCCAACCGAGCAGCGTGAGCAGCTCGGTTTCGCGTTGCAGGTCGGGCGCGATGGTTGAGATGCGGCCAGCAAACACTTCACCGGTCGAGCCGTCGAGCGAGATCCAGTCGCCTTCGTGGAGGGTCGCGCCGCCGGCCGACATGCGCTGGCGGTCGACGTCGATCTCGATGTCTTCGGCGCCGGCGATGCACGGCTTGCCCATCTGACGCGCGACGACCGCCGCGTGCGACGACGATCCGCCGCGCGAGGTCAGGATGCCCACGGCTGGCGCCATGCCGTGGAAGTCCTCGGGCGAAGTCTCGCGGCGCACCAGCACGACCGGCTCGCCGCTGCTGGCCAGCTCGGCCGAGCGATCGGGGTCGAAGACGACCTTGCCCACCGCGGCGCCGGGCGACGCCGCCAGGCCGCGGCCGATCGGGTCGCCGGCCTTGCGGCGCGATTCGGGATCGAACTGCGGCACCAGGATCTGCTGGACGTGCATCGGCTGGATGCGTTTCAGGGCTTCTTCGCGGCTGATCAGCCCTTCGCTCACCATCTCGACGGCGGTCACGACCGCCGCCTTGCCCGTACGCTTGGCGTTGCGGGTCTGAAGCATGTACAGCTTGCCGCGTTCGACCGTGAACTCGAGGTCCTGGACGTCCTTATAGGTTTGCTCGAGTCGATCCGCAATCTGCTCGAACTGGCCGTACACCTCGGGCCAGAGGTCGCGCATCTTCGAGATCGTGATCGGGGTGCGGATGCCGGCCACCACGTCTTCACCCTGCGCATTGGGCAGGAATTCGCCGAAGATCTGGCGCTGGCCGGTCGAGGGGTCGCGCGTGAAAGCCACGCCGGTGCCGGAGTCGTCGCCCATGTTGCCGAAGACCATGGTGACGACGCTCACGGCCGTGCCCAGGTCGTGCGGGATCTTGAACTGGTTGCGGTAGTCGACGGCGCGCTTGCCCATCCACGAGTTGAAGACGGCTTTGATGGCCAGCTCGAGCTGCTGGCGGACGTCCGTGGGGAAGGGTCGTCCGGTTTCGCCCTGGACCAGCTCCTTCAGTTGCTGGGTGACCTGGCGCAGCTGATCGGCATTGAGATCGGTGTCCTGCTTCGCGCCCGCCGCGGACTTGGCCTGGTCGAAGACATGGTCGATCTTCTCGCCGCTGACGCCGAGCACGATACGTCCGAACATGCCCACGAATCGGCGGTAAGCATCCCAGGCAAAGCGCTCGTTGCTCGTCTGTCGGGCGAGGCCCTGGACCGTGTCGTCGTTCAGCCCGAGGTTCAGGACGGTGTCCATCATGCCCGGCATGGACTCGCGGGCGCCTGATCGGACGGACACGAGAAGCGGGTTGGCCGCGTCTCCCAGCTTGCGGCCCGACCTGGCCTCGAGTTTCTCGAGAGCGGCCAGCGTCTGCTCCCACATGCCGTGTGGGAACTGACCGTTGGCTTCCTGGAACGCGTTGCAGGCGGCGGTGGTGATGGTGAACGCCGGGGGCACGGGCAGGCCGGCCTGAGTCATCGCGGCCAGGCCAGCGCCCTTGCCGCCGAGGAGGTCGCGGTTGCTGGCGGGGGCGTCCTCCGCCATATACACCCACTGATTGGTGGTGGCGCCATTGCGCTGCGCACCTGTCGAGGTGCCCGAGGTGACCTCAACGGCCATGATGACCTCCCGAGTCAGTAATCCAGCTGAGCTTCAAGCCAGCCGCGGAGCTCGTCGATGGACACGCGTCCGAAACGTGATTGATCCATGCTGTCGCGGTCGCGGACGGTGACCTTGTTGTCTTCGAGCGTTTGGAAATCGATCGTGATGCAGAACGGGGTGCCGATTTCGTCCTGGCGCCGATACAGCTTGCCAATGTTGCTGCCGGAGTCGTAGGTGATCATCCAGCGGCGGCGCAAGTCCTCGTACACGCCGCGAGCGACGCGCACCAGGTCAGGCTTGTTGCGATACTGCGGCAAAACGCAGGCTTTGTAGGGCGCCAGGGCCGGGTGCAGGTGGAGCACGGTCCGCATGTCGCGCTTTTCGACGTCAAGCATCTGCTCGTCGTAGGCGTCGATCAAAAACGTCAACGCCGCGCGCGTCAGACCCGCGGCGGGCTCGACCACACCTGGCCGCACGTGCTGCTTCTTGTCTTCATCGAAAAGGGTCAGGCGCTGGCCGCTGGATTGCTCGTGCTGCCACAGGTCCCAGCTGGTGCCGTCGGGCCCTTTGCTGCGATTGGCAATACCTTCGAGCTCACCCCAGCCTTCGCCAAACGGGAAGCGGTATTCGAGATCGACCGTACGTTTCGAGTAGTGAGAGAGCTGTTCTTCGGGATGTTCGAAGCGACGCAGGTTTTCAGCGCGAATACCGAGATCGACGTACCATCCCTCACGAAGATCAACCCAGCGGTTGAACCAATCTTCGTCTGTGCCCGGTTCGACGAAGTATTCGAGCTCCATCTGCTCGAACTCGAGGGTTCGGAACACGAAGTTGTGGGGTGTAATCTCGTTCCGGAAAGACTTTCTTACCTGGGCTATACCGAAGGGCAGCTTGCGGCGCATGGTTGCCGCCACATTCGCAAAATTGACGAAGATGCCCTGCGCGGTTTCAGGTGGCAGATAGGCGAGGTTGTCCTCGTCCGCAACAGGTCCGACCTGTGTCTTGAACATGGTGTTGAACATGCGCGGCTCGCTGAGCGGACCGCCGCAGTTCGGGCAACGTGTGGTATCGATCTGATCGGCGCGATAGCGGCTCTTGCACTCGCCCAGGCACTGGACCAGGGGGTCGTTGAACTCGGCGACGTGGCCGGAAGCGATCCAGACTTTCGGCGAGGTGATCAGGGCGGCGTCAAGCAGCTCGACGTCGTCGCGGCGCTGAACCGTCGAGCGGATCCAGGCGTCTCGCACGTTGTTTTTGAGCAGGACGCCGAGCGGGCCGTAGTCATATGTATTGGCAAAACCGCCGTAGATCTCGGCGCTGGGAAAGATCAAGCCGCGGCGCTTGCAGAGCGCGACAAGCTTCTGCAGGTCGTCGAGCTCGCCACGAGGTGCGTCGCGCTCCACGGTAGTCGCCATCCTGGGGAGAGGGTAACAAATAGCCGTGGCCACCCCTGCGGTTCGCGGCGGGCAGATTCCCCGAGAGCGATGAAGGGTCGACACGGAATTTCCCCCAGAGGGGTCCCATGGGTCCCATACCCGTCACCAGTGAGGAAAAATGTTCCCTCCATGTGGGTCGTCAGTACAGGTGTCGAGGGACATTTTCGTGCAGTCGGCGGTGGACGGCATCGGCAGTGTCGATGGCTAGGGGAGACCCCTACGACCCCCGCGTGAGGTCGGTGTCGGTCTCACCCAGCGGGCGATTACACATGTAAATTCATTTGTGACAGCTGAATCGGCTGAGCGAGAGAAGCCACGTCGCCCAGGCGAGAAGACTATGGGGGGCTAATTCGCTCCACGCCGTGCATGTACGGCCGCAGCGCGCGCGGGATGATCACCGAGCCGTCGGACTGCTGGTTGTTTTCCAGGATCGCGATCATCGGTCGCGGCACGGCCAGGCCCGAGCCGTTCAGGGTGTGCGGATACTCCGTGCGGCTGCCCGCTTCACGCCGAAAGCGGATGTTGGCTCGCCGCGCCTGATAGTCGTTGGCGTTCGAAATCGACGACACCTCGAGCCACTCACCCGAGCCCGCCGCCCACGCGTTCAGGTCGTAGGTTTTGGCCATGGCAAAGCCCAGGTCGCCGGTGCACAGCAGCATGAGCTGGTACGGCAGCTCCAGACGCTGCAGGACGCTCTCCGCATCGGCAACCAGCTCCTCCAGGTGCTGCATGGAATCCTCGGGCTCGACGATGCGCACCATCTCGACCTTGTAGAACTGCTTGACGCGCTTGATGCCGCGCACGTCTCGCCCGGCCGCCGCCTGCTCCTTCCGAAAGCAGGGTGACGAAGCCGTCAACTTCAGCGGCAACGAACCGGGTGGGATGATCTGGTCGTAAAACAGGTTGACCAGCGGCACCTCCGAGGTCGGGATCATCCACAGGTCGTCGTCGGCATCGTGGAACAGGTTGTCGTAGAACTTCGGCAGCTGGCCCGAGCCGTACATGATCTCTTCGCGAACCATGTACGGCGTGTGCATCTCGGTGTAGCCCTGCTCCTGCACGTGGAGGTCGAGCATGAAGTTGACCAGAGCGCGTTGCAGCATGGCGCCCGCGCCGCGGAGAACGTAGAACCGCGCGCCCGCCAGTCGAGCGCCAGCCTCCAGGTCGAGAATGCCAAGCCGTTCGGCCAGCTCCCAGTGAGGCAGCGGCTCGAAGTCGAACTTGCGCGGCTCGCCCCAGGTGCGCAGGATCTCGTTTTCGGTCTCGTCCTTGCCCCGCGGAACCGCGGCATCCGGCAGGTTCGGGATCCACGCCAGCGCCCGGTCACGAGTCTGCTCGAGCTCCCTCAGCGTGCGCTCGAGCTCGGCGAGGCGACTGGCCAGCTCACGATCCTGGCGCACCTCGTCCTCCGAGGGTCGACCGCGACGTGAGGAAGAGCGTTGTCGACGCTCTGCGCGCAACTGCTCGACCTCCGCGGTCTGGCGCCGCCACGCTTCGTCGGCCCCAATCGCGACGTTGAACGCCTCGACGGCGTCGTCACCACGGCGTGACAGGACGGCCCGCGTGCGATCGGGGTCGCGCCGCAGCAACTCCGGGTTCAGCACGGCTCTTCGCGTGGGCGCATCTGCGGAAAGAGGATCACGTCGCGGATCGTGTGCTGGTTGGTCAGCAGCATGACGAGGCGGTCGATGCCGACCCCCAGACCGCCGGTGGGCGGCATGCCGTGCTCCAGGGCGAGCAGAAAGTCGTGGTCGTACGGCTGCGCCTCGAGGTCTCCCGCTTCGCGCGCGCGCGCCTGCTGCTCGAAGCGGCTGCGCTGGACGCGAGGATCGTTCAGCTCCGAGAACGCGTTGGCAATCTCGATCCCGCCGGCGAAGGCTTCGAAGCGCTCGACCTCCGCGGGATTCTCCGGCTTGCCTTTGGCGAGCGTCGAACCGGGAAAGTCAGTGGGATAATCGGTCAGAAACGTCGGCTGGACGAGCCTCGGCTCGACGAACGCGGTCAGTAGCTCGTCCATGGTCTTGCCTCGCGACCAGGTCTCGTCCGGATGCAGACCAACCCGTTGCGCGGCCTGCCGAAGGGACTCGTCGTCGGGATAGTCGGCGTAGTCGACGCCCGAGAACTCGGCAATGGCGGTCCGCAGCGGCATGCGCTGCCAGGGCGGCTGGAATTCGATTTCGGCGTTGCCCCACGGCACCCGCGTGCGACCCACCGCGGTCCTGGCCGCGGTGGCCAGCATGTCTTCGGTCAGGCGCATGATGTCCTGGTAGTCGGCGTACGCCTGGTACAGCTCGAGCATCGTGAACTCGGGACTGTGCTTGTAGGAGACACCCTCGTTGCGGAAGTTGCGGCCGATCTCGTAGACCCGGTCGATGCCGCCGATGATGCAGCGCTTCAGGTACAGCTCGAGGGCGATTCGCAGGTACAGGCGTGTGTCCATCGCGTTGGACTCGGTGGCGAACGGGCGCGCCGCGCCCCCGCCCGGAAGCGGCTGAAGGATGGGCGTTTCGACCGCTACGAAGCCGCGCGCATCGAGGTAGTGGCGGATGGCGGACACGATCCGGCTGCGGGTCAGGAACACCTGACGCGTCTCGGGGTTGGCCATCAGGTCGAGGTAGCGCTGGCGGTAGCGCGTTTCGACGTCGACCAGTCCGTGCCACTTCTCGGGTGGGTTCCGCAGGCTCTTCGAAAGGAAAGTCAGGTTTTCCACCTCGACCGTCACCTCGCCCGTCTTGCTTTTGATGACCGTCCCGCAGGCCCCCGCGAAGTCGCCGGGATCGAGCGCGTCGTAGATGAGACGCTGCACCTCGCCCATGTCGCGCGGGTGCAGCATCAACTGCACGCGGCCCGAGTCGTCCTGAATGTCGACAAAAACGAGGTTGCCGCTGAGCTTGCGGAACACGTCGAGGCGGCCCGCCACGCAGACAGGTTGCCCGTGGAGCTCCTCAAACTTTGCCGCGACTTCCTGGGTAAGGTGCGAGCGCCCGAAGGTAGTCGGGTAGCCACGCAAGCCAGCCGCTTCGAGGCGATCGAGCTTGCCCTGGCGGGCAGCGCGAATCCTGTCTGGTTGCTCCGCGCCGTCGCCACCGTCGGGCATAACGGCCTAAAGATTAAGTGATCTCGAGAATCTTGAGGTTGAACGCTCCCGCTGGAGCGACGACCGTCACTTCGTCGCCGACGCGCTTGCCAATCAACGCACGGCCGATCGGCGACTCGTTCGAGATCAACCCGCGCCGCGGATCGGCCTCATGGGAGCCGACGAGGTAATACGTCTCCGCCTCGCCTTCGGAGTCGCTGACCTTGATGTGCGATCCCATGCGCACGTAGTCGGCGCCGCCGCTGGCGGGCTCCTCGATGACCTTGGCGTTGGAGAGCAGTCGCTCCAACTCCTGAATCCGACCTTCGACGAAGGCCTGCTCCTGCTTGGCCTCGTCGTACTCGGCGTTGTCGACCGCGTCGGCAAATTCCTTCGCGCGGCGGATCTGCTCTTCGACCTCGTGCCTCCGCACGGTCTGAAGCTCATGCAGCTCGGCGGTGAAGCGCTGCTTGCCTTCAGGTGTGAGATAGACGACTTTGTCTTGCATGCCTCCCGCTCTTTTCTGAGCCTGGCGGAGTATAGATTGCGTCCGTGCAGGTGTTGAAGCGCATCGTTGCGGTTCGATCAGCGCGAAGTTGACGTCAGGAGTTGTTGTCCCGCGGCGTACACATCCGCCTGCACCTGGATGGGGCGCGGACCGCAGCCCCACGCCTCAACCTCGACGGATTCGCGTCGATATACGCCGGACTCTACTTCCTCATAACGATCCAGAGCCTGCATCTCGTACGGGCTGAGGTCCATGAGCAGCACGCCATCGACCGTGGCGCCCGGTGTCGGAACAACGTAGGGATAGGGATAGCTCGGGACGCTGACACGCTGGTAGCCGACCAGCCGCGCGGCGAGCCGCTCGCCCTGGTGGCGATGACCCAGGACCGCGTCCAGACGCCCAGGCTCGATCAGCGTCCCGTAAGCGAAGACGTGGCATGTCGGCGGGGTGTGGCCAACGTTGGACTCTGGTTTCACTGAAGTTGACCCGCGATTTCGGTGACGTTACGCTCCGTCACTTCGGCACAACCGGCGTGCCGGCCCCTATGGGCAAGACGTGAAGCGACAGTATCCTACGCGAGCTTAGCTGACTCCACGCCGTTTCTCTACGCGTTTTCCAAACATATCGGGGAGGAACCGTTTGTCCAGGTGGCCTGGCGCCTCAATTCATCGCGTCGCATCGCTGCTGCTGGCCGGCTCGCTGCTCGCCGCCAGCCTGGGGTCGCCGGTCGCATCCCTGGCGCAAACCGATACGCAGACCGACTCGCAGCCAGCCGGTGATCCGCGCGCCTTCGCGCAGACCGGCTACCGCATCGATCGCGATTCGTTTTACGACTATTTCGTCCATCGCGGCGGCACGACCACCTTCGGCTACCCCGTGAGTCGCGATTTTCTCTTCGAGGGCTGCATCGCGCAGTTCTTCCAGCGCTTCGTGATGCAGCAATGTGGCAACAACGGTGTCGGCACGATGAATCTGCTCGACGACGGCCTGTTGCCCTACACGCGCATCAACGGCGGCACTTTCCCGGCGAGTGATCCGAACCTGGGCGCGAGAACACCGAAGGTTACGGACTCGACGTATGCCAGCGACATCCTCGGTTTCGTGCGCGCCTACGCGCCGGATACGTTCGACGGACAGCCCGTCAACTTCCAGCAAACGTTCTTCAACACCATCAGCCCCGATCTCGGGGGCACCGATGACCCCGCGATCCTGGGCCTGCTCGATCTCGAGATCTGGGGCGTGCCGACCAGCGCGCCCGCGTACGACCCCGCGAACCACAACTTCATTTACCAGCGCTTCCAGCGCGGCATCATGCACTACGACAAGGGGTGTGGCTGCACCCAGGGTTTGCTGCTCGCCGACTACTTGAAGGGCCTGATTACCGGGGTAAATCTGCCCGCCGATCTGGCCTCGCAAGCCGACAAGAGCCCGCTGCTGCGTTCGGCGGCGACCGGTAACGCGCCGCTCGCAACCAACTACGGCAATGCTTTCACCCCGGGCGCGGGCAGTGTGACCGCCACGGCGCCCCCGCCCCAGGCGGCCGCGCCCGCCCAGCCGAGCGCCGTCTCCCTCCTGGCGCCCGGTCAGAGCGCCCTGCCGCCGCCCACACCGGTGCCCAGCCCCGACTACGGCTTGAGCATGTTCCTCTGGAATCAGCCGACGACCACCACGCGCGACCTTCAGCTTGCCACCGCGTCGAATTTCCGCTGGCAGAAGACGCTCTTCGAGTGGCGCAACATCGAAGGCGCGGGCAAGGGCATCTACAACTGGACCGAGGCCGATCGAGTCGTCAAGGCCAGCAACACCAACAACGTGAAGGTCATCGCGCGCATCGACTTCCAGCCGGCGTGGGCGCGCAAAGACGGCGCCAACAACGGCCCGCCCGACAACTACCAGGACTACGCGGACTTCATCGCCGCGTTCGCGGGTCGCTACAAGCCAGGTTCGGCGTACGGCACCGTCGATGCCATCCAGATCTGGAACGAGGTCAACCTGACCCGCGAATGGGGCAATCAGCCCATCAATCAGCAGCAGGCAGCCGATTACGTGCGGCTCCTGACGCTGGCGTACCGCGCCGCGCACACGGCGAACCCCAACGTGATCATCATTCAGGCCGGCCTCTCGCCGACCGGCGTGCACAACGCCAACGCCGACGACGACGCCGAATACATGGGCTGGCTGTTCAGCGCGGGGCTCAAGGGTGGCGTGAACTACGACGTGCTGGGCGCCCACGGCAACACGCAGGCGCCATGCGTGGCCTGCGATCTGAATTCGTTGGCTGCCTTCGGCGATGCGAGCTTCTACTTCCGGCGCATCGAGCAATTGCGCGACGTCCAGGTCAAGTACGGCGACAGCGACCGTCAGATCTGGTTGCTCGAGTTCGGCTGGACGTCCGACACGATCCACCCGGACTACGCGTGGTACGCGATCAGCGAGGACCAGAAAGCGAACAACATCATTCAGGCGTTCCAGTACGCCCACCAGCACTGGTCGCCGTGGATCGGCGTCATGGTGTTGTGGACGCTGTCCGATCCCATGTGGACGCCAGAGCGGGAGGAGTACTGGTGGGCCATTGACAACCCGGACGGCACGCCGCGCCCGGCGCTGAACGCCGTTCACACCGCGCGCGCCAGTGGCGCCATCTAATATTCGAGTCCTGCGCTACCTGTGTCTGAGCGTGTGCCTGCTGGCCGTCGTGGCCTGCTCGAGCGCGCCGCCCACCCCGACGCCGACACCGCTCCCCACACCCGCGCCGGCGCCGAAACCAGCAACCGTTGCCTCAGCATCCCCAGTCGCTCCAGCCTCAGCATCCCCCTCGGCCGCGGCTTCAGCTTCGGTTTCGCCGTCACCTTCGCCCGCGCCGCGGGCCGCCGCCCAGCTGCCGAGCACCGATCCGGCGGTTCACGTTTTTCTGTGGGGCAATCCGAGCACCACCGCGCGCGACCTGCAACTGGCCAGAGACGGCGGCTTCCACTGGGTCAAGCAGCGTTTCGAGTGGCGGAACATCGAAGGCATGAGCAAGGGTGCGTTCGAGTGGAACGAGCCTGATCGGATCCTCGACGCGATCTCGCAAAGCGGCCTGAAGGTCGTCGCGCGCGTCGACAATCAACCGAAGTGGGCCTCGTCCACGATTCAGTGGCCGGGCTCGGGTCCACCTGACGACCTGCGCGACTGGACCGACTTTCTCACCGCCCTGGCGACCCGCTACAGGGGGCGCATCCAGGCGTACGAGGTCTGGAACGAGCCGAATATCGACCGCGAGTGGGGCGACAAGCAGCCCGACCCGAAGGCGTACGCCGCGCTCCTCGAGGCCAGCTACGCGGCCATCAAAGCCGCCGATCCAGAGGCAGTGGTGATGTCGGCAGGCATGTCGCCGACCACGGAGAACGATCAGCACGCCATTCCGGACATGCAGTTCATCCAGGATGTCTACTCGGCGGGCGCCCAGAACAGTTTCGACATCCTGGGCGTGCACGCGCCTGGCTACAAGGCCGAGCCGTGCGCCGATCCGGCCGTCGTAGCGCAGAGCCCGGAGTTGACCAACAACGACCCGAGCTCGGCCGAAGCGAAACGCATCTACGCCTTTCGCCACGTGGAGGACGTGCGCGCGCTGATGGTCCAGAACGGCGACGCCAGCAAACAGATGGCTGTTCTCGAGATGGGCTACACGACCGACGTGCGCCCCGGTTCGCCGTACGCCTGGTTCGCCGTGGACCGCGACCAGCAGGCGCGCAACCTGGTGGGCGCCTTTCAGTGCGCTCGGCAGAACTGGCAGGCATGGATGGGGCTGATGACGGTCATCTACATTCCCGATCCGTCCTGGACCCAGCAAGACGAGCAGTACTGGTGGAGCATCACCAACCCGGATGGATCGCCGCGCCCGGCCTACACTGCTCTGAAGAACCTGTTTACCACCAGCGCATGAGTAGGCTACACACGCCACTGATCCGCGATCGGCTGGCAGACCTGGTGGGCGAGGCCGTGGCTCGCGCACAAACGGCCGGCTACCTGCCGTCCGTGGCCCTGCCCGAGATCACCATCGAGCGGCCGGCAAAGCTCGAGCAGGGCGATTTCGCGACGAACTTTGCCATGCGCGCGCAGAAGGTCGTGGGTGCGCGCGGCCCGAAACCGATGGAGATCGCCGCGGCGATCTCGGCACAGATCGCCCAGGACCCGCCCAACTACCTGGCGGGCTTTGGTCCGGCTGCTCCGGGGTTTCTCAACTTCACCCTGGCCGACGACTGGTTGCGCGACCAGGTGGACACCATCCTGGCGGAGGGCGCGCGGTACGGCAACCTGCGACCGTCCGACAGCCTGGGTCGGCTGCAGGTCGAGTTCGTGAGCGCCAATCCGACCGGCCCCATTCACGTCGGCACCGGACGAAACGCGGCGCTCGGCGACAGTCTGGCGCGCGTGCTCGCGCGGGCGGGCTGGCAGGTCCAGCGCGAGTACTACTACAACGACGCCGGCGCCCAGATGGAGCACCTGGCTCACAGCGTTTGGAAGCGGTATCAGGAGCTCCTCGGCCATGCGGTGCAACTGGGCGACGACGACTATCACGGCGAGTACATCGTCGACCTCGCGCGACAGATTCAGGCCGAGTACGGCAATCGGTTTGCCGACGTGCCCCAGGATGAATCGGCCGAGCTGGGCGGGCTGGCTGCGCGCCAGATCATGGAGTGGATCGAGCGCGACCTGTCTCGCGCGCGGGTTGAGTTCGACAACTGGTTTTCCGAGGCCCGCGTCATCCGCGAAGGCGACTTTCTGAAGGTCCTGGAGCTCCTCAAGTCGCGGGGTCTGGTGTACGAACGCGAAGGGGCCCAGTGGCTGCGGTCGCAGGACCTGGGTGACGAGCGCGACCGGGTGTTGATCCGCTCCGACGGACGGCCGACGTATACCGCCACGGACATCGCCTACCACTACGACAAGTTCCTCGTGCGGAACTTTGATCGCGTTATCGACGTCTGGGGCGCCGACCACCAGGGTCAGGTGCCGTCGATGAAAGCCATCGTCAAGAACCTGGGCGTCGAGCCCGAGCGCTTCGACATCGTCCTGTACCAGATGGTCAACGTCTTCGAGCACGGCGAGGTGATCCGCATGGGCAAGCGCACCGGGAACATCGTCACGCTGGCCGAAGTCATGGACAAGGTCGGCGTCGACGCCACCCGCTGGTTCCTGGTCAGCCGCACGTCCGATTCGATGATGGACTTCGACCTGGACCTGGCAAGCAAGCAGTCGAGCGAAAACCCGGTGTACTACGTCCAGTACGCGCACGCCCGCCTGGCGCGGGTGCTGGCCGACGCGGGGAGCGACTGGGCGGCGGAGGGCGACGTGCAATTGTTGACGCAGCCGTCCGAGCTGGGGCTGATCCGTCGCATGCTGCAACTGCCGGAGGTGATGGAGCTGGCGTCTCGCAATCTGGCGCCGCACCACATCCCGTACTACGCCTACGAGCTGGCGCGCGCGACGCAGGCCTGGTACGACGCTGGCAACGACGATCGATCGCAGCGCATCCTCGCCGACGACGATCGTTTGCGGACCGCGCGGCTGAAGCTGGCCGCCGCGGCGCGGCAGGTGCTGGCGAACGCGCTCGAGACGGTTGGCGTGGTCGCGCCGAACGCCATGTAACGGCGTCTCCACGTGTGAGGTTGTTCACTGTCAGGCGGGCAGTCGGCGCGTATACACGGGAGGTGAATCTCAGTCGAAAAGTAGGAACGCTTCAGCTCGGCGCGGTCGCCCTGACCGCTTTTGTGTGTGCCGCGTGCACGACTGCCGCACCTGTCTCACCCGAGGCGACCTCGGCGCCGCCCTCAGTTGCGAGGCAGGTCGCGCCAGCACCGGCGAACCCGACCATCGCCCCCGCCCCGCCGCCTGCAACCGGCGCCCAGGTGCAGGAAGGCGACGTACGCAAGGTTGGCGACGCGCTACTCGCGCTCAAGAGCTTCAGCATGCACGGGCAGCTCAAGGAAGACGACGGCACGACGGTGGACTGGAAGATGGAGTTCGTCAAGCCAGACCGCCAGCACACGCGCATCTCGATGGGCGATCAGACGGTTGAGAGCATCAGCATCGGCTCCACCGATTACGTCAGGATGGGCACCACGTGGAGCAAGGCCGCCGCTGGCGCCGACCAGGCCAGTCAGATCCTGCCGCTGGGCAATCCGGACGACCTGGCGCAGTCGTTCAAGGACAGCACCGCCAATGGCGACAAGATGGTCAAAGGCGCGCTGGACTCCGTGGACGGCGCGCAGTGTCAGGACTGGACGATCACGTCGTCCGACGGCGAGCAAACTACGGCGTGCATCGGCGTAACCGACAACCTCCCGCGCCGCTTCACCACCCCCGGCGGCGACCTGTACTTCGGCGACTTCAACGCCCCGCTGACGATCGAAGCGCCGATCTAACCACGTTCGGGCGGAGAGGGTGGGATTCGAACCCACGAAGGCCTTTTGAACCTTACCCGCTTTCCAGGCGAGCGCCCTAAGCCAGACTAGGCGACCTCTCCGTACTCGGCGTGCTGCGTCCGCAGCGGAAGGGGAGGGATTCGAACCCTCGAGGGCTTTCACCCTACCCGTTTTCGAGACGGGCGCACTAGGCCTCTATGCGACCCTTCCGGACGCATTGTACGGAACAGTCGCCCTCGAATCCCACACTCCCGTTATGCGCCCGGTTCGACCAAACCGTTAGACTCCCTGGTGGCCGTGCTAGACGGCGGAGTAGCGGTCCGTTGTAACCCGAAACCCGCTCTAGCGGGGTTGAAGTCCCGTTCGAGGTCGAGCGTCGACCGGCCAGCTGCCAGTAGCGCAGCGTTGAAGGTCCGGTCCTGCGCGGCGGCGACCTTCGAACCCTGTCAGGTCCGGAAGGAAGCAGCAGTAAGGAGTGTTCGTCGGGTGCCGCAGGAGTGCCGGGCCCGAGCAAGCGGGCTGGCGGTCTGAACGGCGCGCCGATCGACAACGGGTGCACGGCCAATCCCCCATAGCGTCCCGAGCGCGCCTGCGCGCGCTCGGACTGCGCCCGCGCAAGCGGCTGTCGCAGTCCTTCCTGGAGGACGCGTCGGTCA
>JAFAOS010000235.1 GCA_019247515.1 Chloroflexota bacterium
GTCTACACCTGGCAGTTGATGATGAACCCCCAGTCGGGCTTCGATACGACGGTCGAGGACAAGCTCAAAAGCGTCGACAAGGTGGACGACTTCACGGTCCAGTTCACGTACCTGTCGGCGAACGAAGCCCGCGCGCTCGATCCAGACCGCTACAAAGACCAGGGCAACGACCCGGTGGTCGATCCGCTGTACGCGTTTGGCCTGTACGACGCGCCGGCCATCTACCCGCGCCACAAGCTGCGCGACATTGTCGGCGACGATCCGCGGCACAACCCGCAGATCACCACGCTGGAAGCGTCGGACTTCGCCAGAAACCCCGTCGGGACCGGGCCATTTGTGCTCTCGAGCTGGGAGCCGGGCAACGCGCTGACCTTTACGTCGCGCGGCGTTGCGCTGCCGCAGCGACTCGGGCAGCCGGCGCTGGACTCGGTCGTCTTTCGCATCATGCCCGACAAGAACAGCAGCCTGACCGCGCTCAGCGGCGGCCAGATTCAGGCGGTGGCCTCGGATGCGCTGGATGCGACCGATTCACCGGTCCTGGACACGTTGCCGGGGGTGCAGGCGCACTACACGCCGGGCAGTGCCTGGGAGCACCTGACCTTCAACCTGGACAATCCGATGCTGGCCGACTCCAACGTGCGGCAAGCGATCGCCTACGCGCTCGATCGCGACGCCCTCAACACGCAGGTGATGGGGGGCAAAGCCGAGGTCGAAGCCGGCCAGGTGCCTTCGTGGTCGTGGGCCTTCAACCCTGACCTTCAGAAGTACGACCACAATCCGGCCAAGGCCAACCAGCTGCTCGACGCCGCCGGCTGGACGCGTTCAGCCGGAGACGGCGTGCGGACGAAGGGTGGCCAACGGCTGAGCTTGAAGTACTGGTACACGCCGGCCAGCTTCCGGCCGGCGCTGGTGAGCATGATCAAAGACCAGCTGGCGCAGGTCGGCATCGAGCTCAATCCGCAGAGCATCGACAGCTCGACGCTGTTCGACGCCTCGGGGAGCGTGCCGCAGTCGCTGGTGAGCCGCCAGTTCGACATCGTCGAGTTCGCCTGGGTCAGCACGTATGACCCGGGCGCGGACGCCGTCTACAACATGGCCTCGGCGAACGTGCCCTCGAAGACCAACGGGTTCCAGGGCGGCAACTATGGCGACTACAAGAACCCGCGGATCGACACGCTGCTCGCGCAGTTGCAGAACAGCATCGATCCCTCGTTCCGAGCCATCGCGCTGCACGAGGCGCAAGGCATCTGGCAGTCGGACCTGCCAGTCGTGCCGCTGCTGTTGCGCCCGGTGACCACCGCCTCGTCGACGAGCCTGCTGAATTTCAAGCCGACGCCCGCGCCGGCGGGCGAGACGTGGAACATCGAACAGTGGGCGCTCGCCACGCAATAGCGTTCGTGTTGCCGTGAAAAGTGGCCCTCACCCGCGCTTCGCGCGACCTCTCCCATAGGGAGAGGTGGCGGATCCGCCTCCCCCTGGGGTCCACGGGGACTGCCCCTTGAAACTCCTGCCGCCGAGGCCGGGATGCTGGGTCACTAGCCAGTGAGGCTGTTCTTCGCCGTCGAAATGCCCGCCGAGGTTCAGGCGGTCCTTGGAAGCATGCGACGTGACGGCGAGAACCGCGACTATCGCTGGGTCGACCCCTCCCTGCTGCACCTCACCCTCGCGTTTCTCGGCGAGCAGCCCGAGGAGCGCCTGGACGCGCTCCAGACCGTCGGCGCGCAGGCGGCGGCCTGCAGCCAGGCTGGCGCGCTGCGACTGGGGTCCGCGGGCCACTTCGGCAGCGCGCGGGCGCCCCGCGTGCTGTGGGTCGACCTCGCGGGTGACCTCGCGGCACTCACCGCGCTGCACTTCCAACTCACCAACAAACTGAGGGAACACGGTTTTCCCACCGAGGACCGACCTTTCCGCGCCCACGTCACTCTGGCGCGACGCCGCGAAACCGCCCACGGCGGACCACCCGCCGGCTGGCCGCCTGACTTCGACCACCGACGCTTCAAGGTCGCCCAGTTGACCCTGATGCATAGTCGCCTCAGCCCGCGCGGGCCAACCTACACGCCACTCTTTCACTTTCCGGTCGGCAGTTGACGATCCCACCCGCGCGGCCTATAGTCGCGGGCAACCGCGCAAACCACAAAGACCTCGACCAGGACGAGTACGCGTCGCGGGGCCACTCTCAGAGAGCCGGGCAAGGTGTGAGCCGGCGATTGGCCAGTCGCGGAATGGACCTGCGAGTCGCCCACCGATCCTTCGCCCGAAGGGGTAGGCCGGGCCGGAGAGAGCACCGTTATCGGAGCTCAGGGTGTACCCGCCGCTGAGAGTCAGTCACGCGGCGTCGCGCCTGCAATGAAGGTCATCGGTTGAACGACCGGTGGCGAACAAGGGTGGCACCACGAGAGCCTCTCGTCCCTTTTGTCGGACGAGAGGCTCTTTTTTTGTCGCAATTTGAGGAAAGGAACGATGAGCAAGAAGAAACGCCTGCTGACCGGGCTGCGGCCCACCGGCAAATTCCATCTGGGCAACTACGTCGGAACCTTCGAGAAGGATTACGAGCTGCAGAGCAGCGGCGAATACGAATGCTTTTTCCTGATCGCCGACCTCCACTCGCTGACCACGGGTTATGAAACGGCCAGCCAGATCGGCGACGACATCCGCGAAGGGGTGCTCGATTTCCTCGCCGTCGGCATCGATCCCAACACGAGCACGCTCTATCTGCAGTCGCTGATTCCCGAAGTGTCCGAGCTCTTCTTGCTGTTCACGATGCTGGTCAGTGCCACGCGCGCGCAGCGCATTCCAACGCTCAAGGAGCAGATCCGCGACCTCAAGCTCGAGAGCGCCTCGCTCGGCTTGTTGAGCTATCCGGTGCTGCAGGCGGCCGACATCCTGATGGTTCGCGGCGAAGTGGTGCCCGTCGGGAAGGACCAGATGTCGCACATCGAGCTGACCCGAGAAATCGCGCGGCGCTTCAATCAGCTCTACGCGCCGGTCTTCCCGGAGCCCGAATACCTGGAAGCCCGTTTTCCAGTGCTCCCGGGCACCGACGGCTCGCCGAAGATGAGCAAGTCGATCGGCAACACGATCATGCTGTCGGACGACGCCGAGACCGTCCGCAAGAAGGTCATGGCCATGTACACCGATCCGACGCGCTTGCGCGCGACCGACCCTGGCCACGTCAAGGGCAACCCGGTGTTTACGTACCACGACGCCTTCAACCCGAACCACGACGAGGTGCGCGATCTGAAAGCGCGCTACACGCGAGGCAAGGTCGGTGACGTGGAGGTCAAACAGAAGCTGGTGGCGGCCCTCAATCAGTTCCTCGATCCGATCCGTGAGCGGCGGGCCGAGTATGAGCGCCAACCCGGCCTGCTGGAGGACATCCTGGCCGAGGGCAGTCGACGCGCGCGCGCCGAGGCGCGCGAGACGCTGGCTCTGGCGCGGGAGGCGATGGGCCTGAATTACTTCCCGAAAGCCCGCGAGCTGGTGGACGCCAGCTTGAGCCACACGGCAGCGCACGCATGAGCGACCAGCGCGTCTACCCCAGCCTGGCGGAGCTTGGTCGCATGGCCGCGTCCGCGCATTACGCGCCGATTTATCGCGAAGTGCTGGCCGACGTCGAAACGCCAGTGACCGCGCTCCTCAAGCTGGGCGCGGGTGCGGGCAGCTTCCTGCTCGAGAGCGTCGAGGGTGGCGAGTTCGTCGCGCGCTACTCCTTCGTCGCGGCTGGTCTCGAGCGCTCGCTGGCGATTTACGAGGACCACGCGATCTACGCGGGCAGCGAAGGCTCGGCTGAGCTGGGCTACTCGGACCCACTTGACCTCATCGAGCGGCTGGTCGCCCGCGAGGGGGTGGCACGTCTGCCCGGCCTGCCGCGCTTCGGCGGCGGCGCCGTCGGCTACCTGGCGTACGAGCTCGCGCGCAAGTTCGAGCCGCGCATTCCGCTGGCCGCCAGGAACCCGCTGCAGTTGCCTCTTGGCCATCTGCTGATGGTCGACTCGCTGCTGGTCTTCGACCACCTGCGGCGAACGATCAAGGCCGTGACCTACGTGCCGCTGACCGACGACCTGCCAGCAGACTATCGGCGCGGTTGTGAGCGCCTCGAGGACCTGCTGGAACGGCTGCGCGGCGGGTCGCATTCGGCCGCGCTCGAGGATGCGCCGGGTCGCGCGCGACGTCCGGATGGCGTCGTCAGCAACACCTCGCAGGCGCAGTTCGAGGACATCGTCCGCCAGGCCAAGGAAGCCATCGCCGCGGGCGAGTGCTTTCAGATCGTGCCGTCGCAGCGCCTGTCGGTTCCGACCTCGGCGAGCCCGGTCGGGCTCTACCGCGCGCTGCGATCGATCAACCCGAGTCCGTACATGTACTTCCTGAACTTTGGGGACTACCAGATCGTCGGCGCCTCGCCCGAGCTGCTCGTGCTCGTCGAAGACGGCCAGGTGACGCTGCGACCGATCGCCGGAACGATGCCGCGGGGCGAAACCACCGAGGACGACGAGGCCCTCGCCACGCGACTGCTATCCGATGAGAAAGAGCGCGCCGAGCACATCATGCTGGTCGACCTCGGCCGCAACGACGTCGGACGCGTCGCTCAGCCGGGGACGGTGAGCGTGCCGCGGCTGATGGAGATCGAACGCTACTCGCACGTCATGCACATCGTCTCGGACGTGGTCGGTCGACTGCGACCGGGCCTCCGGCCGATCGACGCGCTGCGCGCGTGTTTCCCGGCTGGCACACTGAGCGGCGCGCCCAAGATTCGCGCGATGCAGATCATCGCCGAGCTGGAGACCGATCAGCGCGGCCCGTACGGCGGCGCGATCGGCTTTTTCAATCGCGACGGCGACCTGGAAACAGCCATTACCATCCGCACGCTGGTGCTCAAGGACGGGGTCGCCCACATTCAGGTCGGCGCGGGCATCGTCGCCGACTCCGACCCGGCGACGGAATATCAGGAGACGCTCAACAAAGCCAACGCGGTGCTCGCCGCGGTGGCCGAAGCCGAACGCATGGAGGGACACGCGCCGACAGTCAAGCTCGAGGTGGTGGCATGAGCCAGATCAAGACTGGACCAGGCGTGCTGCTGATCGACAACTACGACAGCTTTACCTACAACCTGTACCAGTACCTGTGTGAGCTGGGCGCCTCGGTGACGGTGGTGCGCAACGACGCGATCAGTGTGGAGCAGGTTTGCGCGCTGGCGCCGTCGTCGGTGGTGATCTCACCTGGGCCGGGCGTGCCGCGCGACGCGGGCATCTCGGTCGCACTGGTACGCGCGTTGGGCGAGACCACGCCGATGCTGGGCGTGTGCCTCGGGCATCAGGCAATTATCGAGGCCTACGGCGGCAGCGTGATCCGAGCGCCGGAGCTGATGCACGGCAAGGCGTCGCGGGTGTTGCACGACGGCCCGGGTGTCCTGGCTGGCCTGCCAAGCCCATTCTCGGCGATCCGCTATCACTCGCTGTGCGCCGCGCCGGAGGCAGTCCCCGACGTCCTGGAGGTGACCGCCAGATCCGAGAGCGGCGTGATCATGGCGGTGCAGCACCGCGAGCACCCCGTGTTCGGGGTCCAGTTCCATCCCGAATCGATCCTCACCGAGTATGGGAAGGACCTCCTGCGCAACTTTCTGGAGGTTCAATCCCGACGATGACCCTCCAGGAAGCTCTCAGCAAGCTCGTCCTCAAGGAGGACCTCACTCGCGCGCAAGCCAACGCGGCCATGCGCGCCCTCGTCGAAGGCGAGGCGACGCCCTCGCAGATCGCCGCCTTCGCCATCGCCCTGCGCATGAAGGGCGAAACGCCCGAGGAGATCGCTGGCCTCGCCGAAATCATGCGCGAGGCGGCCACGCGCGTCCACGCCGGCGACGACGTCGTAGACGTCGTCGGCACCGGCGGCGACGGCACCGGCACCTTCAACATCAGCACGCTGAGCGCCCTGGTCATCGCCTCGGCCGGCGGCCGCGTCGCCAAGCACGGCAACCGCGGCATGACCAGCGCGTGCGGGGCCGCCGACTACCTGGAAGCCATCGGCATCGTCATCGACCTGCCGCCCGAAGGTGTCGCGAGCTGCGTTCGCGAAACCGGCTTCGGCTTCATGTTCGCGCCGCTGTACCACCCGGCGATGCGCCACGCCATCGTCCCGCGACGAGAGATCGGCGTGCGCACGGTGTTCAACATCCTGGGGCCGCTGACCAACCCGGCTGGCGCCCGTCGCCAGCTGACGGGCGTGGCGGCCACCGACCTGGGCGAGACCCTGGCTCGCGTGCTCGACCTGATGGGCGCCCAGCACGCGGTGATCGTCCACGGCGAGGACGGCATGGACGAGATCTCCGTCTGCGCGCCGACGCAGATCCACGAAGCCCGGGCCGGGAAGCTTCACTCGTACACGATCGAGCCCGAGCAGTATGGGCTGCGCCGCTGGGCAACCGACGCCGTGCGGGGCGGTACGGTCGAAGCCAACGTGCGAATGTCGGAAGGCGTGCTCTCGGGCGAGCGTGGCCCGTCGCGCGACGTGGTGCTGCTGAACGCCGGGGCGGCCCTGTACATGGCCGACATGGCCGATTCGATCGCCAGCGGCATCGAGCGTGCCGCGGACGAGCTCGACAGCGGCAGGGTGCGGCGCAAGGTCGCCGAAGTCGCGACGGCGTCACAGCGCATCAAGGCCGAGCTGTCGCATCAAGCGGAGACTGTGTGATCCTGGACGAGATTCTCGCGCGCAAGCGCCAGGAGGTGAGCGAGCGCCGCGCCGCCCGCCCCGACCTGCCCGAGCCCGCTGGCGCGACACGCGACTTCATCCCTGCGTTGCGTCAACCTGGCGTGAGCGTGATCGCCGAGTTCAAGCGCCGCTCGCCATCGGGCGGCGTGATCCGGCCCGACGCCACCCCGTCAGAGATCGCCCCGGTCTACCAGGACGGTGGCGCCGCGGCGCTGTCGGTCCTGACCGACTCAGACTACTTCGGCGGCTCCGACGCCGACCTCGCCGAGGCGCGTGCGGCATGCGAGCTGCCCGTCCTGCGCAAGGACTTCGTCGTCGACGCTTACCAGGTCCACGAAGCGCGGGCCATCGGCGCCGACGCGGTCCTGCTGATCGTGCGCGCGCTCACCGACGGACATCTGCGCCGCTACCTCGAGCTTGCGACGCGCGTGGGCATGGCCGCGCTCGTCGAGACGCACTCCGCCGACGAAGTCCGCCGCGCTCTGGACGCCGGCGCAACGCTCATCGGAGTCAACAACCGTGACCTGGACACGCTGGTGACCGACGTCTCCCTGGCTCCGCGCCTGCGGCCGCTGGTCCCTTCCCAGTGCGTGTTCGTGGCCGAGAGCGGCGTGTCTACGCCAGAGCACGTCGCCGCGCTCGCGGACGCGGGTGTCGACGCGGTCCTCATCGGCGAGGCGCTTTTGCGGTCTGCCGATCCGGGCGCTCGCTTGCGGGAGCTTGTAGAAACCGCCCAAGGTGTGCGCGCGTGACGGTGGTCAAGATCTGCGGTATGCGCTCGCTGGCGGAGGCGCGCGTCGCGATCGACGTGGGCGCGGACCTGCTCGGCTTCATCTTCTGGAAGCCCGGCAAACGCTACATCGCGCCGTCCGAAGCGGCGTGCATCATCGACACGCTGCGCGCCGAGGCAACCGCCTGGTCAGCGGTCGGCGTGTTCGTCGACCCCACGCTCGACGAGGTCCGACAGGTTACCGACGCCTGTCATCTCGACTTCATCCAACTCTCGGGACAGGAACCCGCCGACCTCGTCAAAGCCATGCCGCGGCCCACACTCAAGGCGCTCCACGTGCGCGCGGGCCAGGAGCGGCACGCCGCCGAGACCGTCGTCGGCAATACGCTGCGGGCCGACCGGTATCTGCTCGACACGCACGCGGATGACTTGCCTGGCGGAACAGGCCGCCCCTTCGATTGGGACGCCTTGAGCGGTGTCGGTCCGACGTGTCTGGTCGCCGGCGGCCTGCGGCCCGACAACGTCGCCGGCGCGCTCGGCTCGCTTTCGCCGTACGGCGTGGACGTCAGCAGCGGTGTGGAATTCCCCAGCGGCGGCAAAGATCCGCGCCTGATCAGAGCCTTTGTGGAGGCAGTCCGAAGCTATGACCAGCGCGCCGACTAGCTCGCGATCCACCACCCGAGGTCGTTTCGGCCCGTACGGCGGCCAGTACGTGCCCGAAACCATCATGCCCGCTCTCGAAGAGCTCGACGCCGGCTTCCGCGCCGCGCTCGCCAACACCAGCTTCCAGGCCGAGCTCACAAGCCTGCTGAAGTCGTACGTGGGCCGACCGACGCCTATCTACGCCGCGAGTCGCTTTGCGGAGCGCATCGGCTCGGGCCCGGTCTGGCTCAAACGTGAAGACCTGGCGCATACCGGCGCGCACAAGATCAACAACGCCGTCGGCCAGGGGCTGCTCGCGCAGCGCATGGGCAAACGCCGCATCATCGCCGAGACCGGCGCGGGGCAGCACGGCGTGGCCACCGCGACGGTCTGCGCGATGCTCGGGCTCGAATGCGTGGTGTACATGGGCGAAGAAGACATGCACCGCCAGGCGGTGAACGTGTACCGCATGCGCCTGCTGGGCGCCGAGGTACGTTCGGTCACTGCGGGCACGCGCACGCTCAAAGACGCCATCAGCGAGGCCTTTCGCGACTGGGTCACCAACATTGACTCGACCTACTACCTGATCGGCTCGGTGGTCGGGCCGCACCCGTATCCCGAAATCGGTCGGACGTTTCAAGCCGTGATCAGCCGCGAAGCGCGGATCCAGTCACTCGAGGTCATCGGACGGCTACCCGACCGAGTGGTGGCCTGCGTCGGCGGCGGCTCGAACGCAATCGGCTCGTTCGCCGCTTTTGTCGACGACGCCTCGGTGGAGCTGGTGGGCGTCGAGGCCGGCGGTCGGGGCCACGCCCTGGGCGACAACGCCGCCACGCTCGAAAGCGGCCGCCCCGGCATCCTGCACGGCGCGCATTCGTACGTGCTGCAGGACGAGCACGGCCAGATTGCGGGCACCCACAGCGTCTCGGCCGGACTCGATTATCCGGGCGTCGGGCCTGAGCATGCCTTTTTGAAAGACAGCGGTCGCGTCCACTACGTCTCTGTTGGCGATCTGGATGCGCTGGATGCCTTCTACCTGCTGACGCGCAGCGAAGGCATCATGCCCGCGCTCGAACCGGCGCACGCCCTCGCCTGGGTGCACGCCAATCCCCACCCCGGGCTGACGCTGGTCACGCTGTCAGGTCGCGGCGACAAGGACATCCACACCGTCGCGACCACCTCCGGCCACCAGGAGTACCTGGCGTGAACCGCTTCGGGCGGACCTTCGAGCACCTCCAGGCCCGCGGCGAGTGCGGCCTGTTCCCGTACGTAATGGCCGGCTTTCCCGACGTCGCGACCAGCCATGCCCTCGCCGAAGCGGCGCTCGACGCCGGCGCCGACGGCTTCGAGATCGCGACCCCGTTCTCAGATCCCCTGGCCGACGGCGCGACCATGCAGCGCGTCAACGCGCGAGCGCTGGAGGGTGGCGCCAGCCTGGACACGGCTCTCGAGCTGGTGCGAGCGATCCGTCGCCGCGCACCCGAGACGCCTATCGCGCTGATGTCGTACTACAACCCGCTGCGGCAGCGCGGCGACGTTCGCGTTGCCAGCGATCTTGCTTCGGCCGAAGCCGACGGGGTGATCGTGCCCGACGTGCCGGCCGAGGAAGCCGCCGAGCTGCACGCGGCTCTGCGCACACACGGACTTGGGCTGGCGCCACTGCTCGCCCCGACGAGCACCGCTCAGCGTATCCAGGCCGTCGCCGCGCTGGACCCCGTGTTCATCTACTGCGTGGCGCTGGTGGGTGTCACGGGAGCACGCTCGGACCTGTCCGCTTCTCTGGGCGACTTTCTGTACCGCGTGCGCGCCGAGACGCCGACGCCCCTCGTGGTCGGCTTTGGCATTTCCCAGCCGGAACACGTGCGGCAGGTGGCCCAGCTCGGCGCCGCCGGGGCGATCGTCGCCAGCGCGCTGGTGGACCTGATCGAGAAATCGGTGGACCCGGCCGCCGCGGCGCGCGACTATCTGCGCGAGATGAAGAAGGCGGGTGGCGTCAGCGCAGTCGCGGGCTAACGCCGTGCCCGCGACGCAGCTCGAGCTGCACCTCGAGACGTTCGATGGGCCGCTCGAGCTGCTGCTGATGCTGATCGAGCAGCACCGGCTGCCGATTACCCAGGTCAGCCTGGCGCAGGTGGCCGACCAGTACCTCGCGCACGTCCACGCCCAGCCGTCGCTCGACGCCGAGCTCCTGGCTGACTTTCTGGTCATCGGCGGCAAGCTGCTGCTGCTCAAGTCGCGGGCGCTGCTGCTCACCGACGAGCCGGACGAGGAAGCCGAGGATGTCGCCTCGGACCTCGCCGAGCGCCTGGCCACGTACCGCGTATTTCGTGCCGCGGCCGAAGTTTTGCGTGAGCTGGAGCAACGCGGCGAGCGACTCTACCCAACGCAGCGCGAGCCGGCGCTGGCGGTCGGGCCAGCGCCACTGCTGCCCGTGGGCCCCGAGGCGTTACTCGCGGTGTGGCGGCGCTTCAACGCCGAGGACACGCGGCCAACCCAGATCGAGCTGCCGGGCATCACGCGCGCCAGTGTTGACGAGCGTCGGGCGCGCGTGCTCGACGCGCTGCGCTCGTCGGCGACCGTGTCCTTCCGTTCGCTGGCAGGCCAGACCGTCGACGAGGTGATCGCCACGTTTCTGGCGGTCCTCGAGCTGTTTCGCCGGGGGCTGATCTCCATCCAGCAGCCAGTGCCCTTCGGCGACCTGGAGCTGCACTCGTCGACCTGACATAAGTCTTCGATGCGAAAGCGCACGTAACTCCCGGCGTGTGCATTGAACGCCTGTTCGACCACTGCTAGGATGCGCCCCAGATCCAGGCCTCGATCTGCATAACCGACTGAATCGTTGAAAAGGCTGAAAGGACGGGTATGGCCAGTGCCCTCGCGCTGGGAGACGGCCCGCGGCTGCGATCACGACGAGTCCGTTCGAGCAGATCACATCACCAGTCGATCGCCTTGTGGATTGCGATCGTGGTTCTGGCGATTGCGGGCGTGGCAGGCTTCGTCACGGTCCAGACGCGCGCACGACCACAGTCGGCTGCGCTCGTTCTCGACGCGGCAACGCTGGATCAGCAACGCTTCGTCTTACAGCTACGGCCGGTCCACGCGGAGATCCAGCATGCTCTTTCCGAGACCGGCCTGGTAGTCGCGAGCTACCAGAGCGGCAGCATCGGCAAGAGTGAGCTCCAGCAACGGCTTGCCGCGGTGCTCGCCAGCTATCAGACCGCGGCGAGTCAGGTCGACACCCTGGATCCACCCCAGGACATGCGCTCCACCGTCCAGGTCTACCGCGACCTGCTCAATACATTGGCGCGGTTGGACACCGAGCTGTCCAAGGCGTACGACGACGGTGACGCGGGCCGCGTCTCGGCGGCGCTGGCGCTCAGCTTGCAGGCGACCGCCGAGTGGCAGGATCTGGCGGACTTCGGGACGACGGCTACCGGGAACGGGAGCGGGGCCGGTACGTAGGCTCACGGCGGGCGAGCTTCGAGAGGGGTGTCGCCGCCGTGAGGATCGCCAGCAGCTCGCGCGGCGTGGACGCCAGGTGGACCCTGCCCGCATGCGCGGCGCCCACCGTCTCGGCCGATACGCCATCCAGCGTCCTGCGACCGTCAAAGCCAAAGGCCCCGGCCGGCAGGACCACGTCTTCAATGTCAGCGGGGAGGCAGTGCAGCTCGCGCACCAGGTCAGCGCCCGAAAGCAAGCCTGAGACGCTCACCTGGTCGCCGAACAACTGGTTGTCAACCACGCGAACGCTCGGCCGCCAGCCGGCGAACGCCTGCCACTCGTCGGCCATGCGCTCCAGCGCCGGGGCAGCGAGTCGGCCCGTGAGCCAGGCCACCGCGCGCGGCGGCGGTTTGGCCAGCGGTTTGGCCAAACGGTGTCCGGCGAGCAGCAGGCGCCACTCGTCCAGCATGTTGCGCAGCAATCCCACCCCGTTGCTGAGCACGGGAAACCCGTCGTAGCTCGCCGCGGGCGGCACGTCTTGCCGACCGGCCAGCACGTACAGCTCGTCGCTGGCGTAGACGAAACCGACGTGCAGTCGGTCCCGAAGACACGCCTGCCAGCGCTCACACTGGTCCACGGCCGCGGCGGCTTCTTCCGTTGTCGGCCGGCGAATGCTTTGCGCGCGCGTGAGGCGCGAATAGCGAGTCAGGCCAACCGGCACGACCGACACGCTGCGCACGCTGGGATGCAGCGCGGCAAGCTCGCCGATCGACCGCTCGAGCACCGCGCCGTCGTTGAGGCCAGCGCACAGAACGATCTGGGTGTTGACTTCGATGCCGAGCGTTGCCAATCGCTTGAGCTGCGGCACGATGGACGGCGCTCGACGGTTGGACAGCATCCGACGCCGTACGTCGTCGTGCGTGGCGTGAACCGACACATTCAGGGGTGACAGGCGCTGGTATCCAATTCGCGTCCAGTCACGCTCCTCCAGATTGGTCAGCGTGAGAAAATTGCCCCACACAAACGAGTAGCGATAGTCGTCGTCGAAGACGTACAGCGTCGATCTGAGGCCGTCTGGCAGGCCCCGAATGAAGCAGAACGCGCAGTGGTTGTTGCACTCCCGAATACCACCGGGCACGGCCTCTTCCATGGAGATGTCCGCGGGGTCGAGTCGCGCCTCGAGCGTGAACGTCATCCGCTGCCCATCGCCTCGCTCGACGACGATCGCATGCGCGTCAGGCAACTCGAGCTGCAGATCGATGACGTCACGCGGAACAAGGCCGTCGATCGCGATCAGGCGGTCGCCCGGCTGCACTCCGAGCAGCGCCCATCCCGAGTCGCGCGCAACCGCGCTGATCGCCAGCCCGTGCATATTGCCAGTCGGTTACTGTACGGGTTGGGCGCCGCGCTGCACCGCGAGAGACACGATCCGCGCGATCACCGCCTCAGGTGAAAGCCCGTCGGTGTCGACGACCACCGCGTCGGCGGCGCGCGCCATCGGCGCCACCTCGCGCGAGGCGTCGAGCTGGTCGCGACGCCGCATGCCGTACAGCACCTGGTCGAACGGCGCGCCGGTCTGCGCCGAGCGCCGACGCGCCCGCTCCGCGACGCTGGCGTTCAGCCAGATTTTGAGCGGTGCGTCGGGAACGATCACCGTCCCGATGTCGCGGCCGGCCATCACCACACCCGGCGAGCGAATCAGTCCGCGCTGGACCGGACGCAGCGCCAGGCGGACCGCGCCGTGAGCGGAAACCGCCGACACCGCGCGGTCCACGCTCGCGGCCTGGAGGTCGTCAGTGATGTCTCGACCCTCGCGCCACACGCGCCCGACCGGATCGACCTCGACGTGAAGCTCGCCAACCAGGGCGGTGAGCGCGTCCGAATCGGCGGTGTCGATGCCTCTGGCGAGGGCGAGCAGTGTCAATGCGCGGTACAGCAGGCCCGTGTCGAAGTACCGCAAGCCCAGTTGCCGAGCCGCCCCGAGGCCGACGCTGCTCTTGCCAGCGGCCGCTGGACCATCGAGGGCAATCACGAACGGCGGGGGCGCCGCGGTCACACCTCCAGGCCGACCGACGCGCGCAGCGCGTCGACCTCACGTGCTCGTAGCTCGCGATGCTGGCCGGATTTCAGCTCGCCGAGCAGCAGCGGCCCGATGCGAATGCGCTGCAGCTCCTCGACGGTGCAGCCAACCGCCGCCAGCATGCGGCGCACCTGGCGCTGACGCCCGTCGACGAGCGCCACGCGCAAGACCGCGTCGCGCGCGCCTGGCCGGACCAGATTCGCGCGCACCGCCCGCGCCAGTCCGTCGTCGAGCATGACGCCCTGTCGCAGTTGTTGCAGGTGCCGTTCGCCGAAGTCGGCACAGGCAACGCGCACCTGGTACTCCTTTTCGATGCCGAAGCGGGCGTGCGTCAAGCGAAACGTCAGCTCGCCGTCGTCCGTCAGCAAGACCAGCCCTTCGGAATCGATGTCCAGGCGACCGACCGGGTACACGCGGCGCGAGGCGTGCACCAGCTCGACGACGGTGGGTCGGCCTTCGGGGTCGTGCGCGGTGCTGACCACGCCGAGTGGCTTGTTGAGGGCGACGTAGTGGTGGGCAGTCTCGCCGCGATCCAGTGGCCGACCGTCGACTTCAATGCGGTCGCGGGTGGGGTCGACCTGGGTGCCGAGCTCGACGACGAGCGAGCCGTTCACCCGGACGCGACGGTCGCGGATCATGCGCTCGGCGGCGCGGCGCGAGGCGACGCCTGCGTGCGCCAGGACCTTGTGGAGGCGCTCCTTCACCAGGGGTAGATGCTTTTGAGGTGATCGAAGCGCAGGACGTCGCCGTTGGGCTCGGTCACGATAAGCACCACGTCGATGCGCATGGGCATCTCGAGGAGGTCGTTGTCCTGGGCGTACGTCATCAGCGCGCGCGCGATTCGCGCCAGTTGCGCGCGCCGCACGACCTCCTCTGGCGGCACAAAGTCGCCGACATCTCGGCACTTGACCTCGACAGCCACAAGGTCACCCTCGTGTCGGAGGATCAGATCAGCCTCGGCGTACTCGACGTGGAAATTCCGTTCGAGAAGCTCCGCACCTTGTGCGACGAGGTAGTCCGCGGCGAGTTGTTCACCGCGGCGGCCGGTGACTTGTCGTGCGGTCATGCGAGAACAGGAGCGACTGCCTCCTCTTGTTGATCCAACTGC
>JAFAOS010000238.1 GCA_019247515.1 Chloroflexota bacterium
CGCACCAGGCCCGCAGACTACGAGGAACTCAGCGGTCCGCCGGTGCCCCCGGCCGAGGTCGGAGAAGCTCAGGCGGTGTAGAAACTTGGCCGAGCGACGCGCAAGGAAATCCCCGGCTTGAAACGGACTGGAGGGCGCCCTCGAGTACCCTCGTCACTGACTCACACTCTTGGCTCGTCTCCGCCGGCAGCCGCTATCAGGCTCTTGGTGCTTTGATACAAGTACGCTGTATCGCTTCGCCCGGATCTTGATCGCGGTTTGCGCTGTGTCGGGAGCGGCCGTGTCACCGGGCCGATCGGCGGCGCGTAAGCCGCCTAACTACTCGCAGCGGGGGCTCAGTTCTCGCCGGCGCGGACCTGGCCGTAGTTGAGCACGGCCACGATCGCCACCCCGCCCACGAGGTTGCCGAGGATGACCGCCGACAGCCAACCGAAGAAATGACTGGCCGAGACCGAACCGTCGACCACGGCAGCGAGCACCTCAGACGTCGTCGAGACGCAGTGATCGAAGCTGGCCGCTCCGATCACGAAGGTGAGTGCCCAGATCAGGGCAATCTGCCCGATCGCCTGATCGCTGGCTTCGATTGTCCACGCCACCAGCGCCAGTAGCCAGCCTGCGATTACTCCGCTCCACAGCTTGGAAGTCCAGCCCCCCGACGCCAACCGGTGCCCGAGGTCTGCGAGGTGAACGACGATGTCGCGAGGCACCGCGCCGCTGTCTACCGCCAGCGTGGCGAACGCCAGCGCACCGGCGAGATTGGCGCACAGCACGACAACCCACAGCCGCGCTGTTGGCCCCAGGTGCCTTCGCTCGTCAAGTACCAGCGTCAGCGGATACAGCGTGTTCTCGGTAAATAGCTGCGCGCGACCGACAATCGTGGCCACGAACCCGATCGGATAGACCAACGCGCCAAGCAGCTCGGCGCTCCCGGCCCCTCCCGCCAGGGTGCTCGCGCTCGCCGCCGCCAAGCCGCTGAAGCCGAGCGTCGCGCCGGCGAACAACCCCGAGAACGCCAGCGCCGCGACCGGCCGGCCCAGCTCCTCGGCGGCGTCCCGTTTCACGCTCTCGTAGATCTCATCAGCGCTGGGACGGACCCGTTCGTCGCTCACGCTCCCTGCATTACCCCTGTGCGGCGAGGGCCAGTCTCGGGCGCTCACGGCCGGCAGCTCACAAATGCCCGCTCAACCAACACAGCCGGTGTAGGAAGCGACCAGAAAGTGTTCAGGAGCACCAGCGCCGCTATTTGCCCGAGGTGTTCAAGGGCCCAGTTGATCCCAGACGGACCCGACCCGTCATGAGCTACGGGAATGATGCGCCCGAGCCGAAGCGGACTTACGACGTCCGTGAGCTCATCCTCCTGTTCGGCAAACGTGTATGTGTGACCGTTGGGCTTGTCCAGGCGGCCCCAACTGAGAAAATCGAAGGTGATTGGTGCGCCGATAAATCAGTATTGCCGCGGCGCTTCCAGCCGTCAGGCGGCACGTGTGCGCTGCTCGGCTTGGCGGCCGAGCAGCCCGGCTGGACGCTCCTGAAGCTCTCCATTGACGATCAGGTCGACACGCTCGCTGTACGGCGCAAGGTGTCCCTCCACCTCGGCGACCTCGCTGAACGGCGCGGGGTAGTACCAGAACAGGTTTGGATAGCGGCGTCCGTCCAGCACGACGTCGCGATAGGACGCAAATCCCTTGTAAGGGCATCCCGTTTGCAGATCGCTGTCGCCGAGCACCGACGCATCGACGTCGCCCTCCGGCAGGTAATAGCGCGTCGGCAGACCCGTCTCGAACACCAGAATCGGCCTGTCTGATTCGGCGAGCAGGTGCCCGTCGCGCTTCACCTGGACGTGGCGCGTGCTGCGTAGTGCGTCGACGCGCACGAAGGGGTCACGCGGATGGACGAACACTTCCTCGCTCTCCTCGTACCAGTGCTCGAGCGCATCCCACGCGAGCGTCACGTAGCCGGCCAAGTCCGGGTCTTGCAAGTGGCGGACGCCGAGCGACTCGGCCTCGTGGGCTGACC
>JAFAOS010000107.1 GCA_019247515.1 Chloroflexota bacterium
CCATCGCGGCGGGCGCCCAGATGGAGCGCGGCATCGATGGGCTTCACATTCAGACACGACCAACGCCGAGCGTCACCTACCGCCAGAAAGGAGTAGAGTCGACCATTCGCTGTCGGCTGATCGTTGGGGCAGACGGACGAAATTCAACCGTGCGTGAGCAAGCCGGCATCGCGCTCGAACAGGCAGAGCTGACCAATATGGTTGCCGGTCTGCTGGTGAAGGATGCGCCGGAGTGGCCGCAAGACACTTTCGCTCTGGGTTCCGAAGGCGACGTTATGTTCTTCGTGTTCCCGCAAGGTGACGATCGAGCGCGGCTGTATCTGTGCGTTACACCCGATCAGCGCGACCGCTTCGCGGGACCCGACGGTGTTTCGCGATTTCAGGAAACCTTCCGGCTTCGGTGCATGCCGCTCGGCGATCACCTGGCCGCAGCGACACCGATCGGACCGTGTGCCACGTGGGGTGGCGAAGATACCTGGACCGAGACGCCATACACGGAGGGAGTCGTCCTGATCGGCGACGCCGCCGGCTACAACGGACCGATCATCGGCCAGGGTCTGTCGCTGGCGATGCGGGACGTTGAGCTGGTCTCACGGGCATTGCTCGACAATGCGCAGTGGTCGCCAAATCTCTTCCAGGACTATGCCGCCGATCGAGCCGAGCGGATGCGTCGCGTCCGTTTCACAGCCGAGATGCACGCCCAGTTGTTCTGCAACTTCGAACCGGAGGCGGTCCAGCGCCGCGCCGGATTCCTGGGCCGGCTCGGGAGCGGGAAGGACCAGACACTCTTCTGGCAGGTCATCGAGCCAATCGTTGGCCCGTACAACTTGCCTGAGCAGGCATTCGACGAGACGTACCGGCGCCGTTTGCTGGGTGAGGAGGCGCCGGCGTCGGTTGGCTCATGAGGATGCCGGGCCCGCGTTGACCTCTGGTAGGCGGAAGAGTTCAACGAACTGAACCAGGGCCGACGTCTCGCCCTTCCGCCACCCACCAGGAGCCGTCCATCCGCGGACAGTGCGACGCCAGTGAGAATACCGGTCTCAGCCTGCTCGGCGGCAATGAGCCGCCAGCTGCCGGTCTCCCGCAAGCGGCCTGTGCCGTCAGCTCCGCCGCTGCTGAACTTGTCGCTATCGAGCGCTTGATCGAACACCTGGCTGATGTGCCCACGCCAGCTGGTCCCACTCCAAAGCAAATCGTTGGCGGGAGCTCGCCAAGTAAGGTGAGATCATCTCGCGACGGTGCATCTCGAAGATGTTGCGGTCGGATCTAAGGTGCCGGCCAGGTGACCTTGCCCCGTCGCGTCCAGCAGATAGATTGCCGCGTTGCCGTTAACGTCCAAAGTGGCAAGGGAACCGGAAATGGTTAGCGTTGTCGCACAGCGTGTAAGAAGGGGCTCGCTTGGGTCACGCGACCCGAAAATGTAGGACAAATCGCCGGCTCGGTCCACGAGTGGCGCGTTTTCGCGCGCTTGTACTTGCCGCGGATGGCGAAGAGGTCAGCTTCGGCTGGATAAAAACGGTCGGTGGGTTTCGCAAAACGCGTTACCGGGGCTCGCGCGGGTCGATTTCGCGGGTTATCTCGCCGCCGCCGCGTACAACCTGGTGCGTCTCACCAGCCAGCCGACACTGGCATGCGGCGTTGTCACCGCGCAGGCCACCCGTATGCTGGCCACCCACCCGTCTGCTTATCGCCAGACTACCGCCTTCTTCACCCGCTTCGCCTCCCTCATCACCAGAATCCAGCCCAATTCACACCGACTACGGACCATCACCGCGCTCCCCAAACGTCCGCCGAACAATTCCTCATCACGTGTCAGGTCCTGTCAATATTCAGCCAAGAACAACGAAATATTCACTCAAGATCACAGACGCCTTCGAGCGCGCGGACTTCGACCTCCATTGAGAGAGAAGTTGGTCCGCGGCGCACTCGCGAAGGTCAACCGCGCGCCATCGACCTCGCAGAATCGGATCCGCTGGTCCATCTGTGCCAGCCACCATACCAGAAGGCCTGGAAAAGCCCGGCAGTGAACCGACCGTAATCAGGCGTGCTCTCCTCGCCCTTCAACCATGCGTCAGCAGGATGCCGCAGCCAGCGTCTTGAACGTCTGCGCGTCCTCGAGCATGAGGCCGACCACAGGCGAGAGCGCCCGCGCGGGGTCAGGTGACGCTGACGCTCCCCAGGCGTATGTAGCTGACAACCTGGACAAGTCCACCACCTCTGGTTACTCGCACGGACCCGGGCGTCGCACCCGCCGGTGGCGTGTGCGAGATCTGACTCGGCTGCGCGTTCTCGACACTAACCTGCAGCCGGTCCTGCGACCCCTGCGGACCCTCCACCAGCAAGTCGCATGGCGTGTTGGGCCGCAGTTTGACTACCACTGAATCGTGCCCACCCGTGCGCAGCACGCTCGTGCTGCCGGACGGCGTTGCGTCGCACTCAAACGTATTGCCACCTTCCGATAGTCTGACAGCCAGTGAATGCGGGGGCTCGAAGGTCACTGGCGACCCCAGGCCGAGACCCGCGAGAGTCGCAGCACTCAAGTCGCCCGTTCGCGGCGTCGTGTCTCCGCCCTCGCTGATCGACAGGTCCACGAGCTGGCTACCGCTGCCGAGCTGAATCGGTGCGCTGATCGTGGTCAGCACGCCTTTGGCGACGTCCGGCGCAGTGGACGAGAGTGTCACCTGGTGCGCACCACCCGCGGCGGTCATGTCCACCGGTCCCGTGCATGCCTGCAGGTTCAGGTGGACCGAGCCGCTGCCAAGCGCGAAGGACGTCGAAGCGCCTGCCGGCGATCCGGTGACGGTGAACGCTGTCTGTCCTGCCCCAAACAGGACATGTAGCGCGTGCAGAGTTGCGGCGCTGTACACGAGCGGGAACCGCGTCAGTCCGCCCAACTGACTGGCATCCATTCCGCCCTGGCGTGTCGCGGCACTTGCACGATCGTCGATCGTCAATGTGGTGGACGCACCGACTCCGATATGGACTTCGCCACCAAAGCGGTCCAGCGAACTGGTGGGCGAACCGAGCGTAATCGCACTTGCCCCGCCTATGTCCATCCGCTGGCGCGCGCCATACGCCTGGACCACATCCTGCCCCTGGCCGACAAGCGCGACCGTGAACAGCGCCGGCGTATCCATCACAGTGTAAGTGGATCGTCCCGTACCGCTGCGAATAGTAAGACCGTTCAGAGCCGGATTACCGGATCCGGCGACGAGTGACACCGGCGCCGAGCCGAAGCCCGCGACCGATTGTGCGTCGATGGCGACATCCCGCGGCTGGAAATCGACGCTGTTGTTGAGCACCACGTTCACATTGCCCTGAGCGCTGCCGCTGATCGCGACGGGGCCCTGAAGGGCGGCGAGCGTACCGTCGCCGAGCGTTACACGATCCACCAGAGACCCGCACGTGAATTCCAGGCCCGCGGTCGTCTGGTGAACGTCGAGGGCTGTGATCGAGGACCCGCCGACGATTGCCGTGGGTACGGTGCAGGCATGCACAGTCAGGCTTCCGCCTATCATCGCAAGCTCGAGGCTCGCGACGCCCGCCGGGTCGAACTGGATGCTGGCTGGAGCGACGCCGGTCAGCGAACCAGCGTCGAGCACACCCGCCGCGACCGATTGCGGGTTGTGACTGCCATCGACCACCAGTGCGGTTGCGCCGCCCGGGTTCATCACATGAATCTGGCCTTTGATCTCGTCCAGATTGCCTGCCGATCCCGTCAGGGTACCAATCGTCACATGATCAGCACCGCCGCGGCCCTCCACCTGCGTCAGCAATCCGGCGGGCGTGCTATCGATGCGTATGTCGTTGGATGTGGGGCCGCCGCGCACCAGCAGATGCTGGAGCGCCGGCGGGCGCTGCAGGAAGTCGGTCACCTGGACTTGGCCGGCGGACGCAACGGTTGTGATCTCGACGGTCTCCTGATTTGTGGTCTGGATCCTGAACTCCCGCGCGCCCCCGCGACTCACAATCGTCATACTCGGGATGCCGTCGAGGGGCGTCCCGTCGAGAATAGCGAGCTGATCGATCGCCGTTTCAAAGCTCACCCCAAAAACGCCACCCGGCATCCTGTTGTCGAGCTGCTGGACTCCGCTGAAGGCTACGCCAGCGGAGCCACCGAGGTTCACCTCACCGCTGGCGCCGCGCAAGACGAGCTGGCAGTTCGGTGCGCGGCCGCCAACCAGCTCAATGCGATTGCGCGCGGTGCCCGAGCTCCCGAAGTCGATGGGCAGCGGAATATGGCCGTGGCGGCTGTCGACAATAAGTGTGTTATCGTCGCCCACACAGCGGATCACGATGCGCTCCACTGCTGAGACGGGAACACTGAACAGTGGGGAACCTGGTCCTGGCAGCGTGTCGAACACCTCCAGCAACCCCGGTATTGTGCCACTGAGGCTGACGCGCACGAATTGCTGCGGCGCCGACGCGGTCACGTGGAGCACAGGTGGTTGGAGCAGATGCTGCGAAGCATTTGCGAGCGTCCATGCGCCGCGGCCCTGCAAGCTCGCGACCAGGACGTCTCCTTTCTCGGTCCAAGCGCGCCTGTGGAGTGGGTAATACTTCAACTCCTGGCCGAAGCAACCTGGGAGATTGGCGCCGAACTTTTTCCAGACTGCACTTGTGCCCGCGGCCGGGTTCAGCGTCCGAAAAATGCCACCCATGCCGCCCACCAGGACGGCCTCTTGCGCACTGCTCGACGCGGTGCGATACGTCAGCAGCTGACCCATTTGAGTGCCACCCTGCGCATCTGTAGCGACCTGGAGCAGATTGCCGGTGCACTCCGTCCATGTGGTTCCGGCGTCAGGCGTAAACCACACGTGCTGGTTCTCGAGCACGTACGCGCGGCGCCAGTTGTGGAGATCCACCGCGACGTGGCGGATTGGGCCCGTACCGGGATACGAGGTCAGGGTGAACTGAGCTGCTCCAACCTTGCGGACCCAGACCTGGCTGCCAATTCCCGCGTAGGCCACCTCGGGACGGGGCGTTGCGTCAATGTCGCGAGAGCCATAGCACATCGCCCAGACCCCGGTCGGCCGGTTTGCGTGCAGGTTCAGCACCTCCTGAACGTTGGCACCGCGGTCCGTGCTTTCGAACAGGCCAATGGCTCCGACGAGCAATCGCTCGCCGTACTGTGGCAGGTTGTTCACGACAAACGTGCCGCTCTGCGCGTGATCGTCTTTTGGCATGTTGGCGAGGTCAACGTGGTGCGAGTTCGTCTCGATGTTCTGGGCGTCAAATGTGTAGCGGGTCAAGGTGTCCAGGCCTGCCGACTCGACCAGTACCGCATAGCGCTCCGAGATGAACTCCCCGCCGTTGTCGACGCCCTGGCTGCCGCCGTCTCCCTCGAGCATGCTGAGGAACGTGGGCAGACCAGTGTTGGCCTGGTACGCCACGCCGTTGTCGGCCGCGCCAACCGTCACAATGTCCGTGAGCGTGTCATACGCGACGCTCAGGGGTTCGTCGTTGCGGATAGTCGACCCGATGGGCACCCATCGCGGGCTTGTGCTCGGCTTCTCGAGACGAAACACGCCGCCGTCGTTGCACGCGATCAGGTCTCCATTCGCGTCGAAGGCGAACCCCTGCGCATCCTCGTGCGGCACACCATCGCCGCTGATCTGTGTCCATCTCGGCGCCAGGGGGTTTGACACCTCCGCTCGCCAGACACCGCCTTCGTCCGCCGCGACAAACAGCGTCGGGTGTTGCGGATCGGCGGCAAGGGCAAACTTCCAACTCTGGCCCGCCGTATAAATCTTCCCCGTTCCCCCATGTGGTGGCTGGATCTGAGTCCACGACTCCTGTCCACCGAGCGCGATTGCGTGGTAGATATTGGCCAGGTTCCATGCGTCCGTGACAATGGCCGCGTACAGATCACTGGCGGCCCCATGCCGGCCGGCTCGCAGCGCGAGGCGAATCCAGCCAATGCTCTGCAGGTCAGCCGTTGCAATACGGGTGTTAATGGGGGACCAGGTTTGACCTGCATCAGTGCTGAGATACACACCCCCGCCTGACCCACCCCAAACACCCACGTAGACTCGGCCGGGGTAGAGCGGATCTTCTACCAGGTCGTATGTGTCAGCTTGCGGTAACCCGGAGGTGCCATTTCCCGAGATCGATGCGAAGCTATCACCACCGTCTGCTGAACGGAACAGGCCACCAGATGAAGCGTTCGTGATGGTAGAGACCAGCACCACGTTGCCATTCGGCGGTTGCAGTGGGCGGATGTGCCGTATCAGGCGACCTGTCAACTCGTTGGCGCCTACGATCTTCCAGGTATCGCCGCCGTCGTAGGTGCGATACATGCCAATCGCTGGTCCTGTCGGCCCGAAGCTGCTGAAGCTACCAGTCCCGGCGTACAGCGTTTGATGGTGAGTGTCCGCTGGCGAAAACGCAATGGCGCCCATGGCCATGGACGGGTAGCCGTCGGTGAGCGGCTCCCAGCTCGGCGTGACACCCGCGGCCGCATCGCGCGTGCGCCAGACGCCCCCGCCCGCCGTCGCCGCGTACACGATAAATGGATCGTCGGGGTGTGCCGCGACGTCCACGACGGCGCCCGTTCCCACCACGCCGCCGCCGTCGCTGGTCAAAATGGGGCCTGGGCCTTGCTCGGCCCAGATTGGCACGCCCAGACCCCCGACGGTTAGCATACGCGCGGCCTCAGCGGCCACGATAGCACGATCAAACCTTCCACCCCGGTCGCAAGCGCGCTGGGCACACCGGCAAACGCCATTTGTAGCGCGAGGCAGGTTCGGTCACTGGTCCGCAGCCGCGCCCGGGCGTTTGGCGCTGTCGAGCCGCTGGGCGGGGAGGCCGAGCAGCGACGAGATGAACGCGATCGTCAATCCCTTGTTCACGGTGATGGTGCTCTGGAGCCTGGCCGCCGCCGTCGTGCCAGTGAAGCGATCCTACGCCGACGGGCGTCAGCCGGTGCCGACTCAGATGCGGCCAGCGGGCGCATGAGCCCGAATCCGGGCAGGCATTCGGCGGATCGTGGACGCTTTGATCCGTCGCTTTGAACAGGACCATTTGCCGCCCCTACCCCGTCGATTTCGCTCGCCACTCAGGCTCTCAGCTCGACTTGTATGACGTGGCAAATGGGGCATCATCGGGCGTCGCGTTGGGCGAAGTGAGGAAGTACGTGATCGATCGCTTGCTGGCTGACGGTCGGAACATCAACGCGTGCGGTCGACGTGGGTCGATCCACTCAATGCCCGGGTCCGACGCTTTCATCTGCACGCCGGATTCCGCCCCGTGGGGCAGCGAGGTGAGTCCTGCCCCTCCCGGAGCTTGCTGGCTATACGCTAGCGGGGCGGACTGACTGCTCACGTTCTCGGTCCAGGTACTTTGGACTTGGTCACGCAAGGGATCTAGACATGTCTTACACGATCCGTTCACTCGATGCGTCCACGTGGGAGGCCTTCGCCGACCTCGTAGAGCGAAACAACGGAATCTTTGGCGGTTGCTGGTGCATGGGCTTTCATCCCGAGATGTCGCACACCAATGTCGCTCAGAACCGCTCGAACAAGCAGCGCCGAGTTCGCGAAGGCCGCGCTCACGCGGCGCTTGTCTTCGACGAGAACGGCGTCCCCCAGGGTTGGTGCCAGTACGGCAGCCCGCAGGAGCTTCCACGAATTAAGCACAAACGAGCTTACGAGAAGGATGCTGCACCTCCTCCGCAGTGGCGGATCACCTGCTTCTACGTCGACAAGCACCACCGTGGGCAGGGCATCGCTCGAGCAGCGCTGCAGGGAGCTCTCGACCAGATCGCGCATCTCGGCGGTGGAACCGTTCAAGCCATCTCCGAGGTCACCGCTGGGCGCCAGGCACCGGGGCGCTTTCTGTTCAGCGCGACCGTGGAACTCTTCGAGCAGTACGGCTTTACCCGCGGGTGTCAGGTTGGCAAACATGCTTACATTGTCAGCAGGTTTGTCGAACCGGCTTGGAGCTAGCCACGGAGGTGCGAGCACCAGACGACGTCTGGAGCGGGGTGATGCCCATCATCGCCACCTATCCGGTGCCGGGTGCGTCAGCGTGGCATCGCACGCCTGGTTGGTGATCGGCAGAGCGTCGGTGACACGCTCTTGTTGTCACTGGTGCTTGCACATCCACACGCGGTGTTGGTCGCGGAACAGCAAGTGTTCGTGTTGAGCACGGGTAGGGGCGATTCGGCCAGTAGCTGTTGCTGGGCGGCTCTGGTCGCGGCGGCGGCGTGGCGCTGACGGACGGCATCGCGCAGCTGGTCCTGCTCCTGGATGGTTGACTCGGTCATCGAAGGTGATCCTTTCTCGAAGGTGCCATGCGGTTGATGGGCATCGTGCTGAGCAGCTCCAGCTCGAGCTCGTGGTGCGGGACCAGGTGTTGGACGGCGATCGCGCGCAGACGCTGGTGTGTTTGAGGGCTGACCAGACCGCGCCGCGCGTGGGCGAGTACGGTGTCACGCCGCATGTGGCCCAAAACACCGTGGAAGGCGAAGTGCGATTCACGGTCGCACCACACGCCATCCTGGGTACGCCGTCAGTCAACGTTTGAGGAAACGGGTTCGAGCCCGTCTTGCTCTCGGCGCACGACCATCACCAAGGGTGGCTTCGTGCGGACATCGGCGTCTCAGGCGGAGGTTTACAGATGGGGCAAGGCAGGCTAAAACGGCATCACGTGCGGCTGGTGAGCATGTGGAGGTTGACGGCTAGTATCGTGCTGTCCGTGATGCTCGGCCTGGCTACGCAGTGGACACAGCGACAGGTTGTGGGGAGCGCGCTGGCACAAGCCGTGGAGGGCGGCACCTGGAGTGGGACAGGCAGCATGCGCGCGTCGCGCGTAAACCAGACAGCAACCCTGCTGCCGGATGGCAAGGTTCTGGTGGCCGGCGGGGTTGCCGCTGTGTCCGGCCGGGCACCGAGCGCAGAACTCTACGACCCGACGACTGGAAAGTGGAGCACAACAGGTGACATGCACACGCCGCGAGACAGTACCACTGCAGCCCTGCTGCTGAACGGTGATGTTCTGGTGGCCGGTGGCGATGCCGGTCACAGTCGGCTGCTGACG
>JAFAOS010000375.1 GCA_019247515.1 Chloroflexota bacterium
TTCTGCCGTTCTTTCACGCTTTTCTGCTGCTAGACGTCGAAGATGGGCTGCGGACTTTCAGTGGCGATCGTGGCCAGGGCATGCCTGCTCCATTGCAGGTGTACGAGGCGAGATACACCCGTAGCCATCCGGATTTCTGCAACGTTGTGGCTCTGCAGGTTATAGGCGTCGAGGTGGATGCCAAGACGATGCTTGCATCGTTCCGCAGTAGCCTAAAGCGCATCGGCGAGCGGCGCCTGACTTACAATCTGTTGACTTGCAATTGCAACATGGTGGTGACGACGCTGATGATGAACGCGGGGCTGGAGGTTCCACCACCGCCAGCGGTATTCCTGCCCGGCTACGGCCGGTCGATCCTGTAGTGGAGGCAGCGGAAATGAGCACGGCCGCGAACGTGAGCACTGGCGCGCTGCAAGAACGTGAGATGCTCCTCGGCGAACCGATCCCGTGGAGCGATCGCCACTTGTCCCCGGAGAACTTGAAGGCATTGCTGCTGGCTCGCTTGCCGGTGCAGCCGACTGGACCTGACGTTGAGCAGCTGTTCGAACGCTTGGGCCTCGAGCATCCCGGGCGCCAGGGGGGCCTGATTCAGGCAACTGTGCGAGCGCCGCGACAGCCCTGGTGGTTGCCCACGCGACCGTACTGGTTGCTCAGCGCATTCGTTGACGGCGACGACCGAGTGACTGAGTTCAAGGTCCAGTATTTATCCGGGATCTGACCCGATCGGTCGAGCACGGCGACCGTCTTGCTGGGTGCAAAGTGCACGCGTCTGTCGATGGTGGACAAACATCTGGCCGTCGTGGACGGCAACCTGCTGCTGCCTGATACGGCGCGATCGTGAATATGGTGGACTGAAGGCGATCTGGGCGATCGTCCCTGAGCGGGGCGAGCGTAGTCGGGTTTCTACGAGTGCGACGCTGGCGAAAAGCACAGCTGGAGCTCAATGTCAAAAGGCACGCTTTCCACCATTGCCGGATGGTTGTAAAGGTGGCGGCTGGGTGTTGAGAACACGGCAGTTGCAGGTGAAGCACTGCGTGGTGCAAGCAAAGCCATGCCCGGCTTTGGAGCTTCACGCGGAGCAATTGTCAGCGAAACTCAGCTAGGCTGGGGGCTGGAGCTGTTGGCCTAGCAGGTAGCGCCCCGAGTACCTGCGCGAGCAATTTCGGAGTCCGGCTTCCGTTGTCGTACGTGCCGACGAGAACAGTCTGCGTGTACTCTCGGGCGGTGCGTAATCGTGACCCCCGTTGGATCATCACCGGAATCGTCGCTGGGGCTAGCCTGGGCTTGAGCGCCTATGCCGCCACCCGCCAGCCCGAACCTGTCTATATCGACCTTCAGGTGCCGTCGGAGTGGAACGGCCACCAGGTACGCGAAGACGCCTTATACCCGGACAACGTGTACGTTCAGGTGAATCGCCTGAATCCCTAGCAGTTCGTGCAGTCGGTCCGCTTGATCGACTGGCAGCGCAGCACGTCCCGGCGTGTCGGCGACGGTCCGCGATTCATGCAGACCCTGGCAGGGTCAAGTACATGGTTGCTGCCGGCGGGCCGGTCCGATGGTGGGTGCGCGTCTGACGATGCCAATGTCCTGCCCAACGGCAAGCATCGCATCGCTGCCGGCTCAGTGTTCGTAAGCAGCCGCCCGAGCTCGTGATGCATTACCTCTCTGACCCAGACTGCCGCCGCGCGCTTTTCCCGGTTCTTCGGGTACCAATTCGATATCGTCCATCTTGACGGCAAAGGCTTGCGCGAGTTGACGTAATTGGGAGGCGCGCGGTTCAAAGCGTCCGCGTTCCCAGTTGTAGATGGTGGACGGCGTGACGCCCAGGCGATTGGCGAGCTCGAGCTGAGTCCAACCGCGTTCCTCGCGAAGCTGGCGGATCGTCTTCATCGCGCCTCCCGGTCCGGGTAAGTAACGGCGACGACTGTAGCACGGCCGTAGTAACAAACGCATATGAAGAAGCTATTGACAGTTACGTAGTGGGATGCTACTATGGGCTTACACGTAGTAGTAAGTGAAAGGCTACTTGAATGGCTGTCACAATTACCGATCGCGAGCCGCGCAGCATCAAAGCCGTCGAGATCGCCGCCGACGCCGGCCAATGGCTCAAGTGCCATCTGGCGGACGAACGCAAGGCGTACGGCATTCCGAGCCAGCGCACGCCAGGCCAGTATCACGTCGCTGACTCGCAGACGTGCTCTTGCCCCGATTTTCAGCGGCGGGGGCTGCCGTGTAAGCACGTTTTGGCCGTGCGGCTGCACTGTGCGCTGGTGCGCGCAGAGCAGGCTCAACAGCCTCAGCGTCGAGGACACTTGCGGCTGGTGGTGGCGTGACGGCGCAGGCAGTCCCCACCAGCGCTGAACCGGTGACCGGTGTGGTCGAAGCCGTCAGCCAGAACGGTTCCGGCATTCGCGTGGCTGGAGAGTGGCTCAACTTCAGCCGGCATCACGCCGACGTTGTGCGCCCGGTTCGCGGGCAGCGGGTGAGCGCTCAACTCGAACGCACCGAACGCGGCGCCTGGATTGTCGCGCTGGACGTGCTCGACGGCGGCGCCATCCAGCTCCCTCAGCGGCGTGGTGGCTTCCGATCGCAGTCCGATCCGCGCGAGATTCGCCGCCTGGCCTGCCTGAAAGCAGCGGCCCAGTTCGCCTCGGGCAAGTGCGCGAGCGGGGCCGACATTCATAGCCGCGAGGTGCTGGCCATTGCCGAGGCGTGGCTTGAATGGGTCGAACGGAAAGGAGGTCGCGACTCCAACCCAAACGCGCGCTCGTAAACACAAGTGGCGGCCAGAGTGCTCGCAACACCTGGCCGCCCGTTTTCGCACCGCCCCTTGGAGAAAGAACGGATGCAATTGAAGTTTACCGATTCGGACAATCTCGAACTCGTCAACTATGGCGAGGGGTTTGCGTGGTTGAACCCTGAGTCGCCACAAGCATCGTCCACGCGCTACGTGCTGACCGACCTTGGCCGGCGCGCACTGGCAATGGAGGCGCTGTTCGGGCCCTGGCCCACCGTCGCTGAGGTCGTGGCCCAATCAGGCCAACGGGAGGTCGCATGAGCAACGGGGTGGGGGCAGACTCAAGGCTCGCCGCTGAACGTGCGCTGATGCGATTCGGGCAGGCGATCAGCCGCCTTGCCACCGCTGCCGAGCGCGCGGCGGCCCCCCAGGAACGTGGCGGGGTTCGGCAGGCCGGCGCCCCCAAGCGTTCCCTTCAGGAAACTGGCGGTCATTGCACCCATGCCGACGGGCACGCGTTGCGGCTCACGGTGCGCGAGGCGCTCGCGCCGACGGAAGCCGCGCGCGAGTGTCCATGTTGTCATGCCCGTTTGTGGATCACCATTCCGACCGCCGGTCAACAACTGGAGCACATCGCGCGGGACTGCATGGATATCCCCGACCTGCACACTGCGCTTGCACGTCGCGAGCGCCAGGTGCTCGGCGTCCTCCACCAGGCAGCGCGCCCACTAGACCACGCGCAGATCGCCGCGCTGGTCTGGGCTGACGCAGACCGGACGCACGACGTGCGGACCGTGCTGCACCGCCTCCGTCACAAGTTGCGCGGTTCGCCATGGTCTATCCCGACTACGCCAGCGGGTCAGGGTGTGCGGCTGGTACGCAGTGATTCAGACGATCGGCAGCCAGTGTCAATTGCGAATGTGGATGCAGCCGGCCACGCGGCATAGGGAGGAAGCCGTGTCTTTATTGCGAGATGAGGAGCATGTTTCCGCGATTGGAACAATGCCGAAGGTCGGTGCCGCGTAAGGATTTACGCCTGGCACCGATGCCTCCGCGCAACTGCCGGTGGTCATCCTCACCGAACTCAACGACCACTCCGGTCCATCGGTGACAAATACCGTCGAGCAGATCGCTGCCGAGGTTCTCATGTACTACCTGCCCGGACAGGAGGGGCTCGTGCCAGCGTGCGTACTTGTCAAGCACTACCCCGACCGACAGCCGCGCGGGAATGAGGCTCGCTGGCACGACCCGTTCTTTGGCGAGACCTTTGACCTGGTCAGTTTCGACGCTGGTCCCAACCATTGAGTACGTATTACAGCGCTACGTGTGTTTCTCCGTACCCGCAAATCACAGCGGGCGGAGGTTAGGGTGAGCACGTCGTTCGCAATACCAGCCCTCGCGGCCTGGCCAAAAACATGCCGCCGACCATCCACGTACGACGCCGGCTGCGGCGGCCTCTCGCCGATCCTCGAGACAGTGATCAAGGCGCGGCCTGGGCCGCTCGAGCGCTTAAGCCGGCGGGAGTGGACCGGAGCGTGCGCACGAGAACCAGGCTTGCCGCGGCCAACACCCACACCTCCTGCAAGATCAGGATGATCGTGATAGTTGGCTGCGGGTTGGTCGGGTCGAACAGGCCAACGAAGCCGGCCACTTCGAACGCAGCGCCAAGGGCGAGCGCGAGATAGCCGAAGAGGCGCGGGAGGACCCGCGCGCCAGATAGCAGCAAGCCGAGCGCCAGGTACACGACCCCGGCCGGGCCGATCGGGATGACGTGGATGAACACATCGGTCAGGTCGAAGGCCGCCACGGCGCCCTGGACGTGCCCGTGCCCGGCCGCCTGGGCGATGGCCATCGAGGCTCACGACCTCGACCAGGCTCACAACCCACAGGGCGCCGGTGGCGAACATGGTGACCAGCCCGGCCAACCGCGTCAGCCCGCTGCGAGACGCACGAGCTCCAGGAAGAAGATGCTGACCAGCAACGTGCCGATCGCCTGGATCCAAGCCCCCACCATGATTTCGTTGTGGTAGTGGTTGCCGAATGCAGCGAAGGCGTCGGCTGGCTGTGTGTTGGCGGGGATGGGCAGGGGCCGAGAAGTAGATGGCGAGCACCAGCACGCCGAGAATGCCACTCAGCGCGGCCAGGCAGGTCGACAGCTTGGGGGACATCACGGCGCCTGCCGGACGCCCGCAAGGTCTCGACCAGGTGCACGACTTCGTACAGGTGCGGATCTGACTGGCCAAGCGGACGACGACCAGGCGCTCAGCCGTCGCGATACGGCCATCCCTGGCGGAGGCCGATCTTAGCCTGGCAAACGGCCTAACTCAACAGCAGGTGTACAGTGCTTTCCAACACGGAGACGGTGCCAAGGTTCCCGACGATTGGCCTGCCGACTGGCGCGATCACCTTCACCTTGCTTCGCCCACACAGCCCCCGGGTACTCAGGCATCATCCTGATCCGATATTTGTGACCCTTCCCGACTCGGCCAATGCGATCGCCACCAGGTTGGTCGCTACATCCGGCGGTGCGCCCGCGATCAGAATCAACTGATAGATCTCCGCCGGCGATAGCGTCCGGCCGCTCGTCCCAGGTATTACGTGTGGCATCTCAATCCTCAGGCACGTCTCTGACGCGGCGGCAACCGCCGGACTCTAATTCCGCAATCCGAGGAGGCGATACCCCATAAGCCGCCCCCGATGCCCACTGGGGTCGTGGGAACGGTGGCCGGGACTCCAGCGCGCAAGGACGAGATGGTCTTGGGTCGGCTCAGTTAATCACCGCCGCGTCCGGCAAAAGCATCACATCGGTCACAGTGCGGCCGTCGCGACCGGTTGCCCGGTAACGCAGACGGAAGCAAGTGAGATCTCCTGATGCCGGATATTCACCATACAGGTAGAGCACCTTAGTGGGTGAGAGACGCAGAGTGAGTGCGCTGAACACCGACGCCACACCAGTCAGAGCGACCCCTCCCGGAGGAAAGCTGAACTTTCCGCTCATTACCACCATGCCCGGAGCGACCTGCTGAATCACCGTCGATGGATTGATGCGAAGGGCCGCGCTTGGGGGCGGCGGAGCGACGTGGTGCGCTCGACGCTGCGGATGCGCAGGCTCTTGGGCGCGCGTCGCGAACGGGTTGGGAATCTGA
>JAFAOS010000448.1 GCA_019247515.1 Chloroflexota bacterium
CCAGGCAAGCTGTTGCGATTCGCCAGTCGGGCACCGAGGGAGATCAATGTGAGCACGCACCTGCAGGTCACGTCTATCCAGCCCGGTGGGCAGGCGGAGGGTCGCTACGAGCGCCTGACCCGGCTGATCGCCACCGACCGTCCGGTGATCATGGACGGCGCCACCGGAACCGAGCTGATCCGCGCCACCGGCGAGCGTCCCGAACTCGAGGAGCATCTGTGGGGATTGACGGCGATACTCGAATCGCCGGCCACGGTCAAGTCGGTGCACCGCCGCTACATCGACGTGGGCTGTGACGTGATCTGCACCGACACCTGGGGCCTGGCCACCGCGCTGCGCGATGGCCACGGCACGCTGTGGGACACCGCCGAGCCAGTCCACTGGATGGATGTGGCTCGCCGCGGCGTCCGCCTGGCCCGTGAGGCGGGGGCGGACTCCGGGCGCGCGGATCAGGTCGCCGTCGCCTTCAGTATCAACGGCGACGTCGACACACCGGACGGGCGCGAGACCATCCGCCTGCTGGCGCGGGCCTTCGAGCACGATCGGCCCGACCTGATCCTGGTCGAGACGCTGACGCTCGTGCGCAGCTCCACCTACGCCACGATCGAGGCCCTGCTCGACACCGGCCTGCCGGTATGGCTCAGCTTCCGGCGCTGTCGCCACGGTGTGTGCGGCGTGTACGGGGAGCATTGGGGGGGACCGGAGGGCGACGCGTTCGGACGGGCGGCGCGGCGCTTTGAGGAGATGGGCGTCGGCGCGCTGGCCATCAACTGCCTGCCGCCCGACCACGTCACCGGCATGCTCGCCTGGCTGCGCGACTTCACCGACCTGCCGCTCGGCGTCTACCCCAACCTGGGTTATCTGTCGGCCGCAGGATGGCGCTACGAAGCCGGCGTACGCGGCGCCGAGTACGCCGAGCTCGCCCTGCGCTGGCGGGAGGAGGGCGCGCAGATCGTCGGCGGATGCTGCGGGGTCGGTCCCGAGCAGATCGCCGCGGCGCGCGCCGCGCTCGAACCCACCAAGCCCGGTCATGCCCAGCCCACCGCGCTGCCGGACGAGGGCGTGGGTCCGGTCTCGCTCGATTCCCGGCAGCGCATGGCCGCGCGGAGGTGGAGCGACGCACGGGGCCGGCCCATGTTCCCGCTCGACTTCCCGGACATCACCGTCGAGCCCGGCGTGTTCGCCCCCACGCAGGGGAGCTTCATGGTCTGGAAGTACCTCTACCAGGAGGCGGTGGGGGCGCACCAGCGGTGCCTTGATATCGGCTGCGGTACGGGGGTGCTGTCGGTTCAGCTGGCCCGCAACGGCGCTGCGCACGTGCATGGCATCGACATCAACAGCGCAGCGATCAAGAACACCCTCACCAACGCGTTTCGCAACGGCGTCGCCGAGCGCGTCAGCGCGGCGGTGCAGGATCTGTATCCCTGGGTCCCTGAGGAGCGCTACGACGTGATCGTGGCCAGCCTCTACCAGACGCCGGTCGACCCGTTCGAGCCGGTCGTCTCGCACCGGCCGCTCGACTACTGGGGCCGGAGCCTCATCGACCACCTGTTCCGGATGCTGCCCGAGGCCTTGGCCGACGACGGCATCGCATACGTCATGCAACTGTCTATCATCGGCGAGCGGCGAACCACCCAGCTGCTGGAACGCCTGGGCTATCAGGCTCGTGTCGTGGACTTCGGGCTGTTCGAGTTCACGGAGCTGTTCAGTGACGCGCGCGATCAGATCGCTCGGGTCGAGGAGCTCTCAGACGCCTACCACCTGAAGCTCGGCGGGGCGGATGTAATGGCCGCATATCTGCTCGAGATCACCCGGGAGGAAGGTAGAACCGCATGACTCAAGTCGACAACGAGTTCCTGTTCACGTCGGAGTCGGTGACCGAGGGTCACCCGGACAAGGTGGCCGATCAGATCTCCGACGGCGTGCTGGACGCGGTCATGCGCGACGATCCAAACGGCCGGGTGGCCTGCGAGACGCTGGTCAATACGGGGCTGGTGGTGGTCTCGGGGGAGATCACGACCTCGACGTATGTGGACATCCAGGAGGTGGCGCGGGCGACGATCAAGCGGATCGGCTATACGGATGCCGAGTTCGGGTTTGACTATCACACGTGCGCGGTGATCAACGCGATC
>JAFAOS010000520.1 GCA_019247515.1 Chloroflexota bacterium
AGGTCGCCAGGCCAGACGCCGTGGCGACAAGCGGTAGACCAGCAGCGCCACCAGACACTGATCGAGCGCACGACCTCCGGGTCGGACCACCGCAAACACGACGCCGACGACGGTGAGCGACACAGCCAGAATGAGGCGGAGAACCTCTGGCATCCAGCGCAGCTGGTCCCACACGACATACCCGAACGACGCGCCGATCGCGATCTTCAACAATTCAGGTGCGGTCAGTGACCCAATGAGTTGATCCTGCACGCCGAGGTGCGTGGGCAGTTCGTAGACACGGGGCATGGTTGCCTGCTCCAACCGCGAGTTAGCCCAGCACGGACAACATCCAGGCAGTCGGATCAACCAGCATGCCCGTGGTGCTTCCTCCCGAGCCGGGGGCGCCCAGAGCGCCGCCGACCAGCGCGGCAATGACCTTGCAGAGAATAACAATGGCCAGGCCAATCAACGCGTTGTACAGACCTCCCTTGGCCATCTCGATGGTCCGGGCGCTGCCTCCCGCAGACATGTATTGATAGCCGGCAATCATCACAAAGAAGCCGGCGACGGCTACTGCGAGCAATGCACCCGCGTTTGTCAAGGCATCGAATACCTTCAAAATCGGGCCTACGTCCACCTCACGGACCTCCATTGGTGGCGCTGGAGCGCCTGGATACGACCGGTTGTTCAGGCCGGTCGTTCGGAGGCCAGTGTCAAAACACGGCGTTTCAAGAGCGTTCGAGGAGCGTTCGCTCAGCTGCAAGGTTCGAAAAAACGCCGCGTCAAAATTTCAGGAGCAGCGATTGCCCACTCGTGGATTCCTGTGCCTCGGCCAAACGCACTGGTGCTCCGCGATTCGCCCGGCTGATGCACTGCCGAAACGCTTGCCAAACGCGCAGAGGTTCGACGGCAAACGCCTCAGGCACCGCTGGTCTTCATTTGGCCGAATTCGCCCAATAGTGCGCAAACGCTGTCGGAACGTCTCACGGCGACGCTGGGAGGCATCCACAAAGGAGGGGTTATCTGGTGCTCGCTCTTACTCGCATCGTTCCCATTCGTCGCAACCTCCATTCAGGTCGGCAATCCCTGCCCCGCGCAACGGGTCGTCGGCCGCGGGCTCCTCGCTTCGCGCGGTGGCTGCGTCTCGTGCTCCCTGCGGTGAGCACGGTCGGCATGGTCGTGCTCGTCGGCTGGATCCTCGCTGAGGCAAACCCAACGTTCACTCAGGATCTTTTCGGCCAGTCGCAACTGCTTGCTGTCTCGGATATCGGTGGTATCCCGACGCGCATCGACAGTTCGCCGACTGGGGCCCAGGTGCGCATCGACGGCGCGGCACTGGAAAAGACTCCGCTTGAGGTTTCACTCTCGCCGGGTCGGCACGCGCTAAAGCTGCAACACCCCGATACTCTCGACGAGGAAGACACCGTCCAGGTTTCGGGCACGGCCGCCAGTGTTGACATCAACCTGTGGCGAAGGCACCCGGACGTGGTGGCGCTTCGGCCGGTGTATCCAGGAGCATTCTTTGTGGACGCGCGCTTTCTGAACGACGGCCAGGTCGCCATTGTCGTCGGCCTGCCAGTACAGCCAGGCGCTGGGAATCCCAATCGTGAGGTATGGCTGCTGGATCCGCACTCCGGTCAGATGCGCAAGTTGGACGTACCCGGGCAGGACTTCCGCGCATCCAGCATGTCTGTGGCGCCGGATGACAACCGGGTAGCTTACGTCAGGATGGGCTCGTCGCCCCCATTCACGGGAACTGGCTGGTCTCCGGGCGCTCTTGCGAACGCGACGACACAAATGGCCGAGCCCGATTCAGTGTGGCTTGCGTCGCCTGGCTCCAACCTGCCGTCGCGCAAGCTGTTTGAACTGCCTCCGGCCGACCCACCCTCGACGCATGGGACTCCTGAGCGCATCGCCGACCTGAGCTGGAGCCCCGATGGGTCGCAACTGGTTGCCGTCACGCGCCAGGCGGGGCCGTCCGCACACGCCCGTGTTTTCCTGTTGAACCCTTCCGCACCTCCTGGTAACGATGGAACGGTTGCGCAGGAGTTGGTCGCGCTGCCGGCTGAGGTGGTACCTGGGTCTGCCACCATCGCGCCGGACGGCGGCTGGCTGGCGCTGATCGCTCACGCTGCGGCCACGCCCAACGGCAGCGACCTGTTCAGCCTGTGCGTTCTGCAGCTGCGGGCGGGCGGCGGGTTCCGCGACATCGCGCAGCTGGGATCGACCACCCCTGCGCCGGTCCTCGCTCCGGTGGCCTGGCCCCCCCGCGGGGAAACAGGCGACAATCCCATCCTCTTCGCCGGACCCGCCCCCGCTGCATCCGCCGCGACCGGCGGGATCTTTGGTATCTTCGGCACGCTCCGCCCTGCGCCGCCACCAGCCGGGCTCTTCGCCACCCACCTGGAACCCTCCAGTGTGGCGGACGTCCAACCTCTGCGGCTTGGCAGGGCGATAAACAACTTCGGCCTGGTGTGGCGCTCCGAGACCACACTGTACGCCTTCGCGCCGGAGGATGATGGTAGGCTCGCCCTGCACTCGGTCGATCCAGCAACCGGTGTCGTCACGGATCTGGGCGTGCGTGTGTCGGCCGGCTCAATGCAGGCATCAGCCGGCTTATCGGTCAGGTGGGACACACATGACGGTTCTGCACTGCTCCTCGCGCACACTCAGGGTCCGTCGTTGTCCACCGCGGACCCGACCAGCGCTCCACTTCAAGTCTATCTCGTGTCCTTTGTTGCCCGCGACTCCAGCGCGGCACTCGGCCGTTGAGGAGGACCTTCGCATGCCATTGGTCTCTCGCACGTGCGGACTCACCATGGCAATGGTCGCCACCGCCGCTCTCGTTTTGTTCTTGACTCCGCTGCCAGCGCTGGCTCAGACGTCGCCACCTCCCGACGGGAGCGGCGGTACTGGGGCTACCGCAAACGCATGTTTCCTGGGGGTCATCTGCGAAAACCCAGCAACCTGGTTGCAGCAGACGATCACCGGCGTCCTCACCTATCTCGTGAGCAGCCTGGCCGACGACTTCGGCGGTGCCGTGGTCGGCTTCCTCGACCAGGTCAATTTTCTCACGCGTACGCCGGAAAACCTGACTTATAACAACGACCTGGTCAAGCAGTACGTGTCCGCCACCCAGGCGCTCGCCGACGGACTGCTGGCGGTCATGGTGCTGGTCAGCGGTTACAACGTGATGCTGCGCCCGCACATGGGTGCGACGTACGTCGGCGCTCGCGAGCTCCTCCCGAGGCTGCTGCTCGGCGCCATCCTGATAAACACCGCCGCGTGGTGGTGCCGACTCGCGATCGACGTCAACAACGCCGTCTGCGGCGTTTTCGGCGCACCCAGCATCGCCGACACCGTCGCCGCCATGGTACGCGTCATCCTGGACCCGACCCACCTGTCAGGGTTGCTGATGCAGATCATTGCCATCGTGACGACGGTGCTTCTGCTGGTTCAGCAGTTGATGCGACTGGCGCTGGTCGACGTCTTGTTGATCCTCGCACCACTGGCGGCAGTGGTGTGGATCCTGCCCCAATCTGAGGCCTGGGGGCGGCTGTGGGGACGCCTTTTCGTTGCGACCGTCTTCGCCCAGGCGGTGCAGGTCCTGACGCTCAGACTCGGCTTCAGTCTCGCGACCGGCCTGCCTCCTCTGACCGCGGGCGGTTTGCTCGAACCCTTGCTTGGCATTGCGGTCCTGGCCCTGGTGCTGAAGATCCCTGGACTCATGGGCGGCGGCGGAGCCGGAGGAAATATCGTTGCCAGTCTCGTCGGGACCGCGGCTGGCGCTGCAGTCGGCTCAGGGGTCGGCACGGCCGTTAGAGGCGCGCTCGGTGCCGGTACACGGCCCAGAGGTCGCGGCTGATGGACTCGATCGATGCCAGCAATCTGCTGGGTGTTGGTCTCGGCCGGCTGGCTCTCGGCATTGCGATCGTTGCCTTGACCCTGCTGATGCTCCCGTTCGGGCTGGCATCCATCGGCTTCAGCGCCATACTCGGGGCCGCCGGAGGGCTCGATACATCGTCGTCCGAGCCTGCCCGCCAATCGATCGTCGGTCCTACCGCGCCTACCGCATTTGCTCCGACACAGGCTTCAGCCGGTACGAGATCTACCGCGACAAACGCATCGAATGCGTCCGGACTCCTCGACCTCGCCCGCTCGTGGCTCGGAACCCGCTACGAGTTCGGTGGGTGCTCGCCGGCCGGCATTGACTGCAGCTGCTTTGTCCAGACCATCTTTCAGTCGGTTGGCATCAGTCTGCCGCGCACCAGCCAGCAGCAATACAACGCGACGGTTGGCCGAGGCCTCGGCACGTCCACTCCACAGCGCGGGGACCTGGTGTTTTTCCTCCACACGTACTCTGACCCGGGCCAGGACTGGACCCACGTCGGGGTGGTATCGCGGGTGGACGCGAACGGAATCGCGTGGATGATCGACGCACCGGGTGCGCGCGCGGCGGGCGACCCACCCGATGCGCCATTCGGTAGGGTGCGCGAAGAGCCGATCGCCGGCTCCTGGCTCCAGCATCGCCCGACGTATGCTCGAATCCCTGTTTGATAGCGGACAGCCTCACTTGCAAATGGAAGCAGGTTTGCATCACCGCTTCGGATGATCGTTGCCAACCAGATGGCGACCGGCTTGCTCGCGTGTGCGGCTGTTACCCTCAGGCATCAACTAGCGACTCACCCGAGAAGCCGCTTCGCCTCCGTTATGGACATTTCGACCAATAGTCGTGGCAGCAGCAGCAGTTAGCCCGCCAAGTCGACGCGTGCGAGGCCACGGTTGCGTGTCTTGCGAACCCGCCGACCGTACTTTCGACCGGCGTCGTAGCGAGGCCGCATCGGCGCCACTCGGGTCGATTCGCAGCCGGCAGACCACCTCGCCGATTGAGCTCGTCGTGTCTCAGACTCCAGCAGCTTCCGCTCAGCTCAGGACCATGCACCATCTCCACGGAGAGTCGGCGCACCTCAGCGTCGAAGGCTGGTGTTCGGTCTGGCCCGACCTGCTTGGCGGATGCTGTGAGATAGTCATCGGGCACACAGTCGACTTCTTCCAGCGATGCTGCCGACGAGGCCGTAGGCCGGTCAGCGAGCGCCCGCAGTAGCCCATGGCAAGGTGAGCCGCAATCGTTCTACCTCGGCCCGCTCAACGTGAACCGAAAGTTGGTGTGCTGCGCGGCTGTGTTGTCCGGACGGCTACCAGGTTCATGCATATCCGCGAGTAGCTACAGCGCAACTCGCTAACAGCTGCTGATGCTCCGCTCCGCGTGGCAGCCAATCACGAATCTCGCTTCAGGAGATCTGAAACCTGCCGCGATTGTTCGTGTGGACGGACACCCGGTTTGACTGCCTTTGGCTTCTTTTTCAATTTGCCTTTGTCTTTGCCCCTGGCTCGATCACCCATGCGTAGCCCTCCTCATGACGACTCGACTCGGGTGCACCGGCCTCTTGAGCGGCGGCGGTTCAGCAGACCGGGTGCGAACCCTCAGGCCGAACTATAGCCGACTTCCGAGATGACATGGTTAGCGCCTGCTGTCCGTTCGTTCCCAGAGCCCGCGATCTCTGAGCCAGATTGACAGTTGCCCCCTTGCACCAGGGCGACTCGAGTCACGGCGTTCAACCCGTGTGTCTGTAGCCACATGTTGCCGCAGACCTGGTCGCCGGAACTGCTCAGGGTCGCGACCCATGCCTTGACGGTGGTTGACACCCGTCGGCGCGCCCAACTCCCCGCTAACCCGTTGGCGCTCCCGATCACGGCTACGTGGTTGGAGGCTACTCACATTTCCATGCTCGGTTGGCGCGGCACTACGCTTGTGTCCGACCGCGGGCCAATATCGCGAACATGGTGCGCCCCTCCAGCGAAGGTTGACGCTCGACGATCGCGATGTCCGCAACGCCGGCTGCAATCGACGCGATCTGCGCCCGCGCAACTTCGGGGTGCGAGGCTTCGCGACCGCGGAAGCGGACCTCCACTTTCACTTTGTGACCATCTTCCAGGAAACGGCGCGCCGCGCGCACGCGGACCTGCAGATCGTGCTCGTCGGTGCGGGGCCGCAATCGGACCTCCTTGACCTCAGAGACATGTTGGTTCTTCTTGGCATCACGCGTGCGCTTGTCCTGCTCGAACCTGAACCTCCCCAGGTCCGCGATGCGACAAACGGGCGGGTCTGCAGCAGCGGCCACCTCGATGAGGTCGAGGCCGGCCTCCTCGGCTCGTCGAAGGGCGTCCTCAATCGTAACAACGCCGACTTGTCGGCCTTCATCATCGATGATGCGGACTTGCGGTACGCGGATCTGACGATTAGCGCGCGGACCGGTCGGGGCCGGCGGCCGCGTATCAAAGGGTCGGCGAGGTATGGGGCTGGACCTCCCTGCTTCTTCTACTTCTTTTTCGGGCCTTTATTGACCATTGGTGGTTTGGGCGTGGACTTTGTCGTGCAGTTGCCACCTCTTTTGGACATGTCCTTGCTCCTTGTGCGCCGGTCTAAACCGGCATAGTGAAGTGAACGAAAGAGTCATCCGGTGAAGAGATAGCGACCCACGCCCGGCCCGAGTCGTGCGGCGGTGCTCCTAAGGGCAGCCCCTATCACTCGTAGCCGCCCGCGCGACTCTGCCATCCCAACGCGTTGCAGCGACATGGCGTCATCACCTGAGGTAGGAGCCGGAGGCGGGAAAGCCGTTCGTCCGGATCTGTGGAGGGGGCTGTGTGCTAACCATGATTCCTACTCCGACTGAAAGCATTTTTCGCGCGAAACCCGCGTTTAGTACCGGCTCCGTCCCCCGTAGCGATTGCCTCCGGAGCGGTCGCTGCCTGCCGGACGTTTTTTGAAGCACGTCGAACAGTAGACGGGCTTGTCGTTGCTCGGCTGGAACGGCACCTGAGCAGGTTGACCACAGCTCGAGCACGTGACGTCGAACATCTCGCG
>JAFAOS010000088.1 GCA_019247515.1 Chloroflexota bacterium
GTGTTCTACCGGGTCACTGCCGGGCTACGCAACCCGTGCCACCAAAATCTTGACATCCCGGCTAGCGCGTCCGAGTCAATTGGGCTTCACCCCGTCGACTGGCTGCGCAGGTTCGCCAACTCGCTGCACTATTTTCGATCCAGAACCCGTTCGCCGTGGCCATTGACATGAGTCATGGCGTGAGCCGCTCCGCCGAGTACCCGGGCGCCGGCGAAGGACAGGTTGTCAGCCCCGCGCCGCGACTGTCCAGGACGCCCATGCGTGCGCCGCGGCCAGCATCGCCGATCGGCGCCGATGGAGAAGATATCGTGCGCGAGCTGGGCCTCGGGCATCGGCTGGATGAGCTGGTCGCGAGCGGAGCAGTGCGCATGCCGCAGCGCTCCGCAGTATCTCTCTGAGCCGATTCAGGTCAGTCAGGTTTCGGTTACATCCAGATAGGTGCCGCCGGTGTTGAAGCCCACGCCCGTGACGTTGGTTTTTGCCACGGCTCCTGGGAACCCCGCGGTTCAGCGCAGTCGACTCATGGATGCATTCCGCGAGTACATCGAAGGATGGGTTGACGACAGCCACGGCCGTGCCCCTGGAGCAGTCACTCTTGGCCTGCGCTAGCGACTCGCGATGAGGGTGTCCGTGCTCGCGCGAGTCAGGGTGGTAAAGGCGTCGTAGCGCCGCATGGCTGCTTCGACAACCAGGTCCACGTCTTCGGGCAGCAGCAGCCGCTGGGCAGCAAGGTCCTGCGCCACGGCTTGAACGCGTGTCAGGTAGTCGCTTCGATCGCGGTACCGCTCGGCGATCGAGGGCCGCGGGTCAGCGTCGCGCGCGCGTTCGGCTCGCGACGGTGCGAATGGCAATGTCGAGCCGGCCATCGGAATCAGTTGCTCGGGCCCGCCTGTCGTGGTGTGACGCGTGTTCCAGCCGGTTGATGTGGCAACGGGCACGGCGATGTCCGGCAGTCGGACCCCGGCGACCTCGTTGCCGTCGCTGTCGACCGCGGCCACGAACGTTGGATAGGGTTCGCCGGACGTTGCCGGAAAGCGACCAATGCCACGCTCGGCATCAGGGCCGAGGTCGAGCCGTCGCATCCGTGCGAGATGTGTGGAATCGGCGACCTGAGTCCGAGGCAGCGGTCGAAACGACTCCAGCGCGGTTGCCGGGCTGACCGCGGTGCTATCGGCAAGACGGGGAAAACAGTTTGGCGGCGGTTCGAGGCCTTCTGTCACCCAGCGCTCGAGGTTGACCAGCGCTGCCCGAACCAGGGGTGAGTAGTCGACGGCGTTGAAGGGGTGTGCTCCGCGTGTCCCCTCGTTGGGTTCGGTGTCCACCAGTGGCAGAACCCCCGGCCCATGCTGCGTGCCCGCCAGATGGTAGACGCGCACCTCGGCCGGCGGTTCGACATCCCGTTTGCCTTCGAGGTCGGTGTGCACGAGCGAGCCGTCGCCGCGCCAGTACTCGGCCGAGGTGTTCGTGGCGATCACGCGCGGTACTCCGCCGAGGGCTCGCTGATGTGACAGGAGCCCGTCACGCCGTCCGGTGAGCGGATCGGTTTGCTCGTCATAGCCGAACGGCATCAGGTGGCCGAAGCTCGGCGTGGACTGCACCGACGGCTGGGCGTAGCGGTGGTTGAATTCACCCCTGCGAGCGCCCGCGACGTGGTGCAACATGCCGTCGAAGGCCCTTTGCCCTGTCTCGTCGACGTTGAGACCCAGGTACAGATAGTGTCGCAAGAAGCGGCCGCTCTGGGACACTCCGAAGGCGAACGCACGCGAAATACGGCTGGCGCACGGATTGTCGGTCGCCGATGACGAGCGCAGGTAGCTGACGAAGTCGCGCGTTGCCAGCAGGCCGGCGCCCACCACGGGGCAGCGCCCGGTGCGATACACGACTTCGTAGATACGGCCGGGCGCAAAGTCGTCGGCCGCCCAGACGTGGGTGTCGTCCACGAAGCGCCAGCGGTCGCACGGGATCGTCGTACGCGGACCATCGGGCCAGTCGCGAACCGTCAAGGTCGCCTTGGGATCTTGTATGTCCGCAACGGGGTACGGTCGGTGGACTCGATTGGCCAGCAGTCGATCGTGCGTTGGCTGGTTAGGCTGGAACTCGACAGCGACCTGCCCGACCAGAGGTACGCCAGTGTCGTCGAGCGCGGTCGGGGCGTCGAGTCCGATGAGGCCGGGTGCGCGGATGACGTCCCACTGCCAGCCACACCAGGCGACGGTCCAGCCGCGACGGAACACGAAGCCGTCGCCTGGATCGATGTCCTCGCTGCCAGCGACGTCGGTACCCCGATTCAACTGACGGGGCAGGACACGCCGCCCCCGATTGGCGACGAGATACAGTAAGTTCCGACTGCCACGCTCGGGATCGCTGGGTTGGAGAATGCAGAAGTCCGCCGTGAAGTGCACCAGGCCGTGCTCGTCCCGATCCGCGCGGTCGAGGTCAACAATACCGGTGTTGGCAGGGTCTTCTGGATTAACCGCGAAGTGGACCAGGCCGTCGATACGCTCGTAGGCGCCTGCTGCACCGAAGGCCTGGCCACCAGCGTACGGCTGCCGTGCGTGGATTGCGAGCCGGGTAACTGTCACAGGGCTGATCGTACTGCTCGGCCTCTACGGTTTCGCAGTTTCAGGATTCGGAACCTGGGTTCTGTGACCTTTGCTCCTGAACATGCACTCATCTTGCTCTTTTGCGGAGTTCGGGGGATCCGGCAAATGGCGGCCACTAACGCGCGTTCAGGTAACCGGCAGGCGGGGCAACGGGCTCCGCTTACACCAACGCCGTCTCCTCTGATCTGATGCAGGCGTTTTCCCATGTCCTCACCGTAGTACCGAGGTGTGTCGCTCGAACGCGGCGGCATCGCCTGAACCTGGGCCAGGACAAGGGACCGAATAGTCTCACTCGCCAGAATCTGATCGCGCTGCTCGATGGGAAGCCGGCAGTTTCAGCACAAGGCATTCTGGACCCGAAGACCGTCCTGGGCTCGTTCGTGAACTGCTGGGTGACAGCGCAGGCAAAGAATGGCACCTACGTTCGCATCGACCCCGGAGTCCTCCGTCCAGTTTGCCTGCAGTGACTCCGCAATGGTCGTCATTCCCTCCACGCGATAAATGCAAGTGCGTAAGCGGCTCGGTCCGAGCGCCGTCATCGCGGTTGGGGCCGCGGTCCTGCTCCTTCTGGCGGTCACCCACCGCTCCGGCAATCCGTTCACCTTCAGCAACGCCTTGACGGCGCTCATCGGGGGCGTCGCGCTGGGCGCGATCTACTCGCTGGCTGCGACGGGCCTCGTGGTGACCTACACCACGAGTGGTGTCTTCAATTTCGCGCAGGGTGCAGTCGGCATGGTGATGGCCTTTACCTACTGGCAACTGACACAGGGTTTTGGGATTCCCCAGATCCCCGCCCTGGTCGTCGTGGTGCTGGTCATCGCGCCTCTGGCCGGAATGCTGGTCGAGCGGTTCGCGATGCGTCGCGCGGCTCGCAGCAACCTGGTGGTGCAACTCATGAGTACCGTTGCGCTCACCGTGTTTCTGATGGGGCTCGCGGCGTGGGTCTGGAACCAGAATGAAGGGCGCAGCATAGCCGCCTCCGGACATCAGGTCACAGGCTTCGAGCTGCTTCGGCGTGTAGGTCCAGGACCGCGCCGATGGTGTCCGGGGTGGCGCGCTCCAGGCCGGTATGGTAGGCGGCACTGGACTGGCGTCCTTCGGCGCCCTCGGGTGGCAGGGGTGCGGCGCCACCGCCCAGGCCACAATAGAACCCGATCCCGAACCGCGGTACCACGGCCTTTGCCAGTCCGATGCGCTGGCGCGCGCCGTCGAGGCCATCCGCCAGGTTCAATAAGCCGAGGTACAGCGATGCCCCCTCTGGAAGCCGAAGGTTCTGCAGCGGGGCGTAGTCCTCCGGCCGGTCGTGCTCCGGAATGATCGGGATGTGCACGTACCCGAGCGGACGGCGGAGACGGCTGACCAGCGCATTGGCAGTGTCCACCAGCACCGCGTTGTCCTGCCCGAACTCCGGATAGTGGTGCCAGATCGAGCAGATGTGAAACCCCAGCTCCACCTCCGGCGGCACGCGATTGGCCAGCCATGCGACGGAATCAGCCATCTGGGCCTGACTCCAGTGAAACACCTGCTGGATGGGTAATTCGAACGGCACCGGTCGACGCAGGTACTCCTCGTGCTCGGCCTCCATGGCGATGTCGAACTGGATCGTCAGATCCTCGGCCGGGATCGCCTGGACGATCTGTTCGAGTTCGCGCCACTGCGCCTCGCGGGCCGCGGGCAGCAGGTCCTCGGCCGGCACCTGGACGGTGTAGACAGTGGTGCCTGGGCCGGGCAGGGTCACCTGGAAGCGGACCCCGGGCAGAATCGTGCCAGCCTCGCGGAGTTGGCGGAACTGCGCGTACGACTCCAACGCGTTGTCCGCGTAGCCGTACGGGCCGAAGCTGAGGTCCTTCGCGGTCAGGCCGGACTTCAACCGATACACGTTCAGCTGCATCGCCGCGTGGGGGTTGAGCGGTACCTGCCTGGCGACTTCCAGGGCATCGTTGTGCGCGTGCTCCTGCTGTGCGAGGCGCACCCAGCCGCTCTGCTCGCCGTCGGGTATGCGGTGCGCCAACGGTCCGAGGTGCTGACTGACTGCCTCGAAGACCCGCGCGGCCGGACGGAGTGGGACGCTGCCCACCAGCAGCACGCCGGGGTCCGAAACTGTCACTTCCTTCGATCGGGGGCTCATGCGCTGTGTCTCTCCCGCCGCTCTATGCCTTTACCGTCGCGAGGGCTTGCTCAAACTCGCTGCGAATCTGGTTACCGCCCGCGTTTTGCCAATCTTTGACCATCTGGTCGTAGTCGTCCATCGGGCGTCGGCCCAGGACGATGTCGGTGAGCGTGTCGGTATAGGGCTGCTCGATCGCGGCGCCTTTGGCCACGTTGGTCGCCGAGAAGAGGCCGTACGTTGGATCCTCGATGCCGGCTGCCAACAGCGGCGCCTGGTCCGCCTGCAGCACCTGCGCGAAATCCCGCGAGTTGGGATCGAAGATGACCTCTGGCGGGCGCGCGACGAAGGTCCATGACGAGCCGGCGCCCGGGGGATTGATGTCTGCCTTACCCTGATCGGTAGGGATTGGATTCCCGTTCGCGTCCAGCGTGTAGTCCACCTGCGGCACACCATAGTTGATGAGCAGATGCTCCTGGCTGCCGAACGGGGCGGCCAGGAAGTTGAGGATGCCCAGTAATTCCTTCACTCGATCGGGCGGGCCCTGCTTGAGCACCACGAAGCCGAAGTTTCCGCCGCCCAGCGGATAGGTCGGAGTCGCGCCCGCCTTCGCGAACGGAGGGACGATGCGAATTTTGCTCGGCGGCTGTAGTCGTGCACCGGTATCCCAGAATTGCTGAGCCGCTGAGTGGCCATCCCAACGGAAAGCGAACTTGCGCGCCGCGAAGTCTGCCTTGCCGGCCGGGTTCTGATATGAGGGCGAGTCAGGGTGGTACACCCCCGCCGCCCAGAGATCGCGCACGTAGGCGACCGCGGCCTTGAACTCATCCGTCTCGCGGTCGCGGACCAGTTTCCCGTCGGTCACCCTCCAGTTGTTGGGTGCGCCGAAGAGCATGCCCTGGAACTGGCTCGCCACGTTCAGCGCGGTACCGGTCTCGCCCACGATGCCCCAGATGCCGGCCTGCGGATTGGTGATCGCGCGCAGCGCTCGCTCGAAATCGTCCACGTTCTGCGGGAAGCCCATGCCGACCTGCTCCAGAAGTTCCTGGTGCACCCACAACACGCGGAAGAAGATGCTGTAGGGGATCGGCACGCCGTACAGCGCGCCATTGAGGACCGCCACTTTCCACGAAATCGTTGGGACTGCCGCCAGGTTCGGATACGCCTTGATCGCATCGCCGGCCAGATACGGCGTCAAATCAGCGCATTTGGCCTGCGCGAACTGGCCGAATCCCTGCACGCTGGGAGTGGACGTATACAGGATGTCTGGCATATCGCCGCCTGCCATGATGACCGGCAGTCGCGTGGGTTGGTAGTCGCCGGAGGAGAAAATCGATAGATTGAGCTTGGCTCCGACTTGCCTGTTCAACTCCTGCCACGCAGCGTTTTGATCCAACGCCGCCAGAGGAGGTGACACCGACCAGGTCATGATGGAGACCTCGCCGCCTCGGCCGGGCGGCTCCGGGACGGATTTGAACGGCGCCTGGGGATACGTGTAGTACCCAGGATCAATCCCCTGCTGCTGAGGCGGCAAGTCGGGCTTGGTGGCCGCGAGCGGCACGTATGACGGAAAGGTCACCGCACCACTTGCGGCTGTCGCACCTGGCGTGGCTGGGGTGCCGGGAGCCAACGGCCCCACACACGCTGCTTCGATCAAAGGGGTGGCGAGCAATGTAGCGAGCGCCGCCTGGCCGCCAACGTTCAGGAGTGCGCGACGGCTAAGACGGCGGCCGCGAGGCCGAACTGTGGCCAGTGACGATTCGGCGCCGATCAACGCCCCCTCTGACGCGCATGATCGCGACTGAAGGGTGCGCCGGGTGACCACGGGGCCAAGCGTAGCCAAGCGAAATCAGTCGTGCAATTACCAAATTCGCACTCAAAGTGATGCCGTTCCGGCATACCACGCACCAGATGTGAGTCAGTGAGTCACTGACCCCAGAGTTGGCCTCTGGCCAGGCGTGCTCCCTCGACGAGACTGCGCAGCTTGGCCCACATCACGTCCGGGTGCACTCGCGAGGGTGCGGCGGTGACACTGGTGCCAAAGCCACAGTCCACTCCGGCTATGATGTTCTCCTTGCCAACGAGGTTGGCGTAGCGGACGATGCGTTCCGCCACCGTCTCGGGGTGCTCCACGATGTTAGTTGTCGAATCAATCACCCCAGGCACGAAGAGATCTTGCCCTCAGGCAGTTTCGCTGTTTCCCACACACGCCATTCGTGCTGGTGCCGGCCGTTGGCACCCACCACCGACAGCGCCGTCGGCCGCGCCCGCAGCAAGACCGGCAACACTTTTCTCAGCTCGATGTCATGCATGACCATCGCCGGCGTCCATGAGCAAGTCACGTCTCGCACCTCACGACAAGTCTGTGGTGCGAATCCGAGTGTTCGTGAATGCCATCGCGTCGCGCAATGCCTCAAGGTGCGAGCGTATTGCACCCTTTAGCTCGGCGAGAGCGGGATGGGCCTGGCGTACGGCGGGCTCAAGCCAACCGAGTGTGCGAGTTATCTCGGGTTCGACGACCTTGGCGATCGGCAGCGACGGGTCGGCGGCGCTGAGCGTAACGAACGCGACCGCGATGCCGGCACGCACGAGGTCCATGATTGTGGCACAACCGGAGATCTCGAATCGAAGGTTGAGATCCACTCCCGCTTGCCGTAAGGCGGGCGCAATGATGTCCGTGAACCATACGCCACGAGCGCTGGAAGTCAGGGATTGGGTAGCGAGCTCTCGTAAGGTAACCGTTCGCCGTCCAGCCCACGGATGCTCGGGCGGGAGCACGACCACCAGCTGATCGGCGAACAGCATCTCCTCGCGAACTGCTCGATTGAGCGAGGGCAGGTTCGCCACCACTGCATCCAATCGTCCTTCGGCCACATCCTCGATGACGGCCGGCCAGTCCACGCGCTCGACGACGACGTCGAGCTCTGGATGATTGGCAGCGAATGTCGGCAGGACCACAGGGAGAATACACTCAGCCACGCTCGACATGACGCTGATTCGAATCTGTGCGCGACGGCGGCCGACGAAGTAGCTCATATCGGCCTCGAGCATCTCCATGTCGTCCAGAACGTGCTGAACGTGCGCCAGCAATCGATGTCCTGTCGTCGTGAGCACAACCCGGTGCCCCGTGCGGTCAAAGAGGGGACTGCCGATTTCCCGTTCCAGACTCCGAATCTGGCGACTGACGGCTGGTTGGGCGATGTACAGCGCCTGGGCTGCCTTACGAACGCTGCCTAGCCGAGCTGCACGCTCGAAGTACCGCATTTGTTTCACGTCCATGCAGGAGAAGGTTATGCCGAAACGGCATCAAACCGAGCCAAAATTGGTCATTGCTCACACGCGTTTACCTGGCTACCCTCAGTTTGCGAACTGGAAGGGGCCTTCAACCGTGAGTTGGATGGATTTACGCGGCACGCAGCGGCTCCGTGGTGATCCCCGGACCGTGCGTCCGGAGGGAACCATCGGAACGCCGCATGCCAGCATGACTACGAACAATGAAGGCTGGCCCGCTGGGTGTCGTACGACTCGCCGCGTCGTTGAAGTACGGTGCCGCCGGTGATCGTCGACGCGCACGCGCACTGTACTCCGGTTAGCTATGGCGAGTTCCTGAGCCGTTTGCGACCGGGCCGTGGCGGCGAGCCGTATCCCACGGCGGCGGGCCTGGTTACGCCGCCTACGACCGACTCTTCGGACGATATTCGTCTGCGGCTGGAGCTGATGGACGAGGCCGAGGTGGATATGCAGGTCCTGTCCAACCCCGCCGGTCCCTACTTCCCTGACGCGGCCAGCGCCGTCGAGGGTGCGCGCGCGATCAACGACAGCTACGCCTCGCTGGTGCGCGCCCATCCGAACCGATTCGCGGGCTACGCCGTGCTGCCGCTGCCGCATGTCCAGGAATCCCTGCAGGAGCTGCGGCGCGCTCTCGACGACCTGGGACTGCGCGGCGTGATCATCGCCTGCTCCATCCAGCACACCCGCTCGCCAGTCGAGGAGGAGTTCGAGCCGATCTATGAGGAGTTGAACCGTCGCGGCGCGGCCCTGTACTTCCACCCCAGCGGAAACGGCCTCTGCTCGCCGTTCTTGAACGACTACGGCCTGACCTACGCCGCCGGTGCGCCCCTCGAAGACACTACGGTAGTCGCGCACCTGATGGCGCGCGCAATACCGACTCGCTTCCCCAACATCAAAATCATCGTCGCGCATTACGGCGGCGCGACGGCGATGCTGCTGGACCGACTCGACCACGAGGCTCCGCCGCGCGTGCCCGGCCTGGCCGAAGCTCCGAGCGTCACGGCGCGCCGCCTGTACTACGATACGGTCGGACACGGCTCCCATATCGCTTTTAGGGCCGCGTGTCAGGCGTTCGGCGCCGTTCACCTGCTGGCCGGGAGCGACTATCCGATCACGCTCTACTTTGAGAAATACGGCGCTAATTTCGAACACATCCGAAAGGCAGATCTGCCGCGCGAGGACGTGGAACGCATTCTGAACGGCAACGCACGCCACCTGTTGCAGCTGGAAGTCAGCGCCTGAGGCAACGCGGGGGTAAGGATGGAGGATTGCCCATGGACGTCGGCATGACCTTGACGATCCGCAACTACCCAGCCATTCCGGAGCCGCTCTCGGAGATCTACCAACGTGGTGTGGAGGACGCCGTGTACGGCGAGGGGCTGGGTTTCGATTTTGCCTGGATCAGCGAACACCACTTCGCTCCGGATGCCTGGTCGCCGTCTGTGTTACCGGTGCTCGCCCACATCGCCGCGCGCACCAGTCGTCTCGAGCTCGGGACCAACCTGTTCCTGCTGCCCTTTCATCATCCGCTTCGCGTGGCGGAAGACGTGGCCACGGTCGACTTGCTGTCCAACGGCCGCCTGACCGGGTTCGCGGTAGGTTCCGGATCGATCGAAGACGAGTTCGAGACCTACAACATCCGGTCTAAAGAGCGCTGGGGCCGCCTGTTCGAGAGTCTGCACATCATTCGCGAGTCTTTCGAACATGACGTTTACAATCATGCTGGCAAATACTTCCAGTTCCCGAACATTCGCATGACGACTCGCCCGGTGCAACGCCCCTTCCCGATGTGGGTCGGCGGCTTCGGTCAAAACCTGGTCACGCGCGCCGGACGCGAGGGCTACCACCTCCAGGGTGGCGGGCCGCACGTCCAGGCTTACCTTCAGGCGCTGCGCGACAACGGCCACGATCCAGATCACTTCAATTATCAGTTGTTCGGCTCTGGGCATCTGGCCGCGACTCGCGACCAGGCCTGGGACGAAGTCCAGGAGGGTCTCGCGTATCATCGCGGGTTTTACGAACAGCGCAAGTGGATTGCGCACGCCACGGTGCCACACCCGATGCCGCTGCTGCGGCCGGAGGAGCTGCGCCACGATCCGAATGTCCGATCTCCGGTTGGCTCACCGGATGAAGTGCTGCGGATGCTCGAGCCAACCCTGAAGGACAGCCGCGTCACGCACTACGGCTTCGGCTTCCGCCACGTGGCCCAGTCGACCGAGGTGGTGCGGCGGTCGATGGACCTGTTCGCCAGAGAGATCTTGCCGGTGCTCAAGACCTGGGGCCGCCAACCAGTCAAGAGTGGCCGTGGCGCGGCACTTGAGCATGCGACTAGATAGACGATCGACGCTGGCCCTGCTGCTGGGCGGGGGCGCAGCGACCCTCCTGGCAGCGTGTACCTCGGCGGCCCCGCCAGCCGCCGTGACGAGCACGCCGGGTCTGTCGACGAGCGGCGGCACGCTGCGGGTTGGCGTGCTCGGCGATCTCCAGAACCTCGACGGGCACGTGACAACCGGCACGGACAGCCGCAATCGCATGTGGAACACGCTGACGGACCTTGACGACAAGCTCAATCCCGTGCCAGTCCTGGCCGAGCGGCTCGAGGTCAGCCCGGATGCGCGCAGCATGCACCTTGCCCTGCGTCACGGCGTGCAGTTTCACACCGGCCGCGAGCTGACCAGCGCCGACATCGCCTGGAACATCACCCGACTGCAGGATCCCAAGGTCAATGCCATCTACGCCAATCTGACCAAGCCGTTCGTCAGCGTCCAAACTCCCGACCCGTATACGGTCGACGTCCAGTTCGACGCACCGAACCCGTTCGTCGTCGACGCGCTGCCGGCCCTACCCATCATCGACCCCGTCACGTTTCAGAACTCCGGACCCGAGGTGCCGGTGGGCACGGGGCCGTATCAGTACGTCGAATGGCAGCAGGGCGACCACCTGACGCTCAAGAAATTTCCCGGGTACTGGGACTCCGGCAAGCCGTACGTGGACGAGCTGGAGTTCCGGATTTTCACTGATCCGCAGGCGATGATTACTCAGTATGAAGCGGGCGCACTCGACGTTGCCATCCAGCCAGCGCTGCCTGACTGGGTGCGCCTGCAGAAGGCCCAGCAGGACCAGGCGCTGCTCAACACCGACTCGGGTGACTACCTGGCACTGACGTTCAACACCAATCAGCCACCCACCGACAACAAGGTCGTGCGCCAGGCGCTGCAATACACCCTGGACCGGGCACGCTTCGCGGCCACCGTCTACCAGGGTGTGGAGAAGCCGCTGGAGCTGCTCTGGTTCGAGACGTCCCCAGCCTACGACGCAGCCAGGAACAGCCAGTACCCGTTCGACCTCGAGCGGGCGCAGTCATTGCTGGGCCAGGCCGGGCAGTCGTCGCTCGCTCTCGACTACAACTATCCGTCGACGTCACTGGAGTGGGGTCAGTTAGGCCAGATCTGGCAAGCGGATCTGGCCAAAATCGGTGTCACGCTCACGTTGAAATCAGCGGACCCGGTGGTGCTGAACACGGACTTGATCCGGGTTGGCTACCAGGGTGTCGCCGTCGCCCTGGGTTTCTTCGGGCAGCTCCACGGTGGTGTTGTCTGGACCTCGCCGTACTACGGTCCGATCAATAATCGCTCTGGTTTCAAGGATGACGCGTACACACAACTGACCCTGGCGGTGTACACCGAAGCCGATCCGGTCCGTCGACAGCAGGCGTACAGCAATTGGAACGACTACGTCATGGACCAGTCATTCGTGACTTCTCTGGCCACGCAGTATCCGCGGGCGTTGGCCAAGCCCAGGGTGGGCGGCTTGGTCTACAACACAGGTGGCACGTATCTCGACCTGACCGGAGCGCGGCTCGCATGATGCATCGACAGGAACCATGAAGGCCTCATTCTTCGTGAGCCTTCCGTACGCCGAGTGGCCGAGCCAGTCAGTCGTTGGCCCGTTCCGAATCGCCTGTTCGATCCCGAGCAAGCCGTCCACGTCGTCGCCAGTCGGATGGACGACGTCGAGCTGGCAGACGAGCTCGGCTTCGATTGGGTCGGCTGTGCCGAGCACCACTGTTCGCCCGGCTGTCTGGCCTCCAACGTCAGCAGCGTGGCGGCTGCGATCACCCAGCGCACTCGAGTAGCACGGGTGTGCATCATGGGTGCGCTGTTGCGGTTGAACAATCCGGTGCTGGGGGCTGCTGGCTCAGCATTCTCGCGCCAAAGCTGGTCCGCTCGTTGATCCTGGTGGCGCCGAGCGCTTTCGGGGGGGCGTCGCATGGACCGCCGCCTTCATCGTCAGAAGCCATGGAGCTGCGGCTGTTCGGCGCGCAGCCTGCATGGAGCGAGCCGCCCACCGACGCGGATCGGGCTGCTCGCCAGCACAACGGCACTGTGAATGGCGCACGAGTACGCGCACCCAACGCCAACGCCGACCTTCTCGAGCGGCTAACGGACATCGCGGCCCCGACGCTGGTGCTGTGGGGCACCGCCGATGAGGTTGTACCGCCAGAAGGCGGTCAGGTGTTCGTGCAGCGAATTCCAGCCAGCTATCGGATTCTGATCTACGGTGCGGCGCACTCGCTACTACTCGCCGCGTGCCGCCAGTTCGTTGCGCTCTCGACCGATTTCATGGAACGTGGCGAGCGCTTCCTGGTGGCACAGCCTTGATACTCGACCAGCATGGGATAGGAGCATGACACTGGACTTTGCGATCTGGGACCACTTCGAGCGGCAAGACGGCATACCGCTCAACCAGCAATACGAAGAGCGTATCCAGCTCATCGTCGAGGCGGAAGCCTGTGGGTTCGCGGGCTACCACGTGGCCGAGCACCACCTCACCCCGCTTGACATGGCGCCGTCGCCGACGGTCTTTCTGTCGGCAGTGGCCCAGCGAACGTCCCGGATCCGGCTGGGATCGATGGTGTTCTGCCTGCCGCTCTATCATCCGGTGCGGCTCATTCAAGAAATCTGCATGCTCGACCAGATTTCTAACGGCCGGTTTGAGCCGGGCGTCGGACGTGGCGTGCGCGACGTCGAGCACGAGTGGTTCAGCCTGAACCCACTCGAGGCGAGAGCGCGCTATGCCGAAACCCTCGAAGTAGTACGGAGCGGCCTGACGCAGGGCAAGCTCGCTCATCACGGGCGCCTGTTCGAATTCGACGACGTGCCGCTCAACTGCGAGCCGCTGCAGAACCCAATACCCTTCTGGTATGCCGGCAACATCCAGTCGGCAGCAGAACAGGGGATGAATGCCCTCGGACGCGCGTCCTCACGCGAGGTCTTCGACGCGTACTGGCAGCGGTGGGAGCAGGGTCGGGCTGACGGGGACCCGCTATATCAGCGCGAACCGAGAGTTGGCTCCACACGCCACCTGCTGGTAGCAGATACAGACGAGGAAGCGTACGTCATCGCTGCCCGCGCCTGGAACGTGTACGCCGCGCACTTCAACGCGACCTCGACCCGCATCGATGGGCATGCGCTCGAGCGCAGCGCCACGATTGGCTCCGGTGGCAGTCAGGACGTCGCCGAGCGCATCGCTGCTGGCGTGCTGCTGGCCGGCTCTCCGGCGACTGTTCGCGATAAGCTCGGCAGCTATCTGGATCGCGTTGGTCCCGGTCACAATTACCTCGTCGCCGCCTTCCAATGGGGCGACCTGACGCACGCCGAGGCCATGCGCTCGATGGAGCTGTACGCGGCCGAGGTCATGCCCGCGCTGCGCGAGCGACGCATTCCAGCGGGGGTCTGAACGCGATGACCGGTGCTCTGAATGGGATACGCGTCATCGACTTCGGCCAGTATCTGGCCGGACCGTTGGCCAGCATGCTGCTGGCGGACGCCGGAGCCGACGTCATCCGCGTCGATTCACCGGGTGGGCCGCGCTGGCAGCACCCCGCCAACTCCGTGCTGCAGCGCGGCAAGCGCAGCATTGTCCTGGACCTGAAGGAGGTCTCGGACCATTCCGTCGCGGAACGGCTCATCGCCAGCGCCGATGTCGTCGTGGAGAACTTCCGACCGGGAGTCATGCAGCGCCTTGGCCTCGGTCCGAGCGACTCCTGCAAGGCGAATCCGCAGTTGATCTACTGCTCCATCCCCGGATTCGCGTCGGACGACCCACGCTCCCAGATGGCAGCCTACGAGGGCATCATCGCGGCCGCCGCGGGACTGTACCTGCCCGGCACGTGGGACGCCTCCGACGCTCCTGCGCCCGTGTTCAATCCGATTCCGCTCGCCTCGAACTTCGGCGCGATCCGCGCGGCCGAGGCGATCGTCGCGGCGCTGTTCGTCCGTGAACGGGACGGCATCGGCCAAGAAATCGAGGTGCCACTCTTCGACGCCACCTTCGAGCTCAAGTTCACCCCCCACAAGCGTGGCAACACACGCTCGCGTCAGCCGCGACGCGTCGAGTTCGACTTGGTCCTGGACGCGATGTTCGAGTGCGCGGATGGTCGGTTCGTGAACCTCTCCTGGCTGGAGGGTCGGCAGTTGCGCGCGTTCGCGGACATGGTCGGGCTCACGCCAGAGCTGGACCGCGACGGGCTGCTCGACGAGAGCAAGCTCTGGGCCAACGGCCTGCCCAGTGAGGAGCTACGTCGGCGTCTGGCGGCGGTGTTCAGGACGCGCTCGGCGGCTGAGTGGGCGCAGACGGCGAATCCCGCGGCGGATCTCTCCAATTGTCTGACGACTCAGGAGTGGCTGCGCACGGAGCCACACGCGCGCGAGAGCCGCGCCGTCGTCTCAGTGGTTGACCCGGAGCTCGGTTCGACCCTGCAGGCGGGCGCCGCCTTCTCGATGTCGCGAACGCCGCCGTGTGTGGATTCGCCGCGCCGTCCTCTGGACATGGATCGCGACGCCATCCTCAGCAACCTGGAGCCGCGCCCTGCCTCGCGCGCATCCCAGGCCTCTGACGTTCGACTTCCGCTGGATGGCATTCGCGTGATCGACACGACGCAGATACTGGCGGGACCCACCTGCGGTCGCATCCTGGCGGAATTCGGCGCGGAAGTGATCAAGATCAATGCGCCGGTCGGCCATCCGATCATGGGCCATCCGTGGCTGAATTCAGGCAAACGCAGCCTGCTGCTGGACCTCAAGACGTCGGACGGCCGCGAGGTCCTCCACTGTCTGCTCGCAACCGCTGACGTCTTTCTCATGAACTTCGCTCCCCAGAGTGCAGAGCGGCTGGGTGTTTCGGAAGCGGAGGTGCGCCAGTACCACTCAGACATCATTTACACCTGCGTGAGCTGTTACGGTTGGGAAGGTTCACGCGGAACCTATCGCGGACACGAGCAGATGGGCCAGGCCGTCAGCGGCATGCAGGAGCGCTGGGGCCGCGACCTGGGCATGCCCGTCATGCAGTCGATGCCGATTTGCGATCTCGGCACGGGCAATCTGGCCGCGTTCGCCACACTCCTTGCCTTGTTTCATCGCATGCGCACCGGCGAAGGACAGTTCGTCAGCGCATCCCTGGCGCAGACCGCCACGTTTCACCAAATTCCGTTCATGCTGGACTACGTGGGTAGATCCTGGGAGGACGATCCGGCCGGCCAGCAACAGCGCGGACTCGGACGTCACTATGGCCTGTATCCGGCAAAGGACGGCTGGTTCTTCCTGGCCGCTTGTGATGCTGACCAACAGTCTCGGCTGCAAGAACTCCAGACGCAGTTTGGCGAGCTATCCGCGGTGGACTGTGTTCGGCTAGTGACCGCGGCTGGTTTGGCAGGCCATGTGGTGGTCGCGCCACACGAGGTGATGGAGAGGTCTTATGCGTTGCTGGAGGAGCACGACGTTCCGGGGATGGGTCCGGCGGTAGTTGCAGGTCCGTCAGGCAGACTTTCGGCGACACCGCTGCGGCGCACGCCACCTCCACGTGTGCCAGGCGGCGACAACGCCGACATTCTGGGCGAGCTCGGGATGGCTGATCGCTATGACGCGCTCCTGGCAAGCGGCGTCGTGGCCGACAGTGTCCGATCGACCCTGGCTCGACCGTGACCCCTTTGGGTCACACATCGCGTGCGGGAGATCATGACCGCGAGCACATCGTCGGGGAAGCCAGGCCGTGCCGTGGACGTACACGATCGACAATTCGACTGGAACACGATGGTGGTTCTGCGTTTCAACTGAGGTTAGTGGAATAGAGCCCCCAATAGAACCCGAGCAGTGCGTGAAAGTCATCAAATCGGCTGCTGGAAAGCACTGGCCCACCCGTTGAAAGCAAGACGACAAGGAGCCGCACCATGACCACTACCGCTATGTCAGTCAGTACGACCTTCGTGAGCACCGCCGATGGGACCCAGATCTATTACAAAAAACTTGGGCAGCGGGCAGCCGGTCGTCTTCAGCCACGGTTGGCCGTTGAACGCGGATGCCTGGGACGACCAGATGTTCTTCCTCGCCTCGAATGGCTACCGCACTATCGCCCACGATCGGCGCGGGCACGGACGCTCGAGCCAGCCATGGCAGGGCAATGACATGGACACGTACGCCGACGACCTGGCGGCCGTCATCGAGGCACTCGATCTGCACGAGGCTATGCTGGTTGGCCACTCCACGGGTGGCGGCGAAGTCACACGCTACATCGGGCGACACGGGACATCGCTCAGCACCGCCTCGTCCACCGCGGCGTGACGGTAGCCCAGCGCCCCACGGCCCGCAAATCACACCGGCTCCGGCCTGCCATTGTGAGCGTCGTCGATAATCAGGAACGGGGCAAGTCGCCGCCAGGTGCAGCTCGCTAGCTATCTTTCTGCGCGACCCAGATTTCTTCCGCCGGCCAGCGCCTTGCCCACCTCAACGGAATGTCGTTGTAGTACGGGTGCTCGACGGCGTCAGCCGGCGGCTCCAGTTCCACCAGATCCAGCACCTGAAAGCCGTTCGCCCGCAGCATGCGGATCAGCTCACCGTGAGGCGGATGAAACTCGACGCCATCGCCATAGGCGCGCCAGTCGTAGCGATAGCTGCCGAACTGCGGTCGTGCCAGGCACTCGAGCATCCGACCGTCGTCCGTGGAGCACAGGATCGAAAGCGTAGTGTTGCGCAGGAACACGAGCCGTCCGCCCGGTCGCAGCAACCGCGCCGCTTCAGCCAACCAGAGACGCGGCTCGGCCCAGATTGACGCGCCGTACTCAGAGACGGCCAGGTCGAAGCTGGCGGCAGGCAGCGGTACCTCTTCGGCAGGCGCCTCGACCAGAGGAAACTCGATGCTGAGCTCACGCTGACAACGCCTGGCTGTTTCGAGCTGCGCCGGTGTCGGATCGACCCCGACCGGCCGCGCACCGCGCCGCGCCAGCCACGCCGAAACGTACGCTGTGCCGCAGCCAAGCTCCACGACGTCCAGCCCGTCCAGCTGCGCGGGCAAAACGCGCACCTGCGTTTCTGGCACGTGCCACTGGCCCCACGTGACGTCGCCCTCAAGCCACGCATCGTGCGCGCGGCTATCGGTATACTCGGCGTTCTTGCGCGTCCAGAGCTCGCGATTGGCCGCGAGCGCTTCCTCGAGCGTCACTCGCCAACGATACACAGGCGCCGACACCTTCCTTCTCAGGTCATAGTCTGTACGGGTCTTGGCGGCAGTATCGCCGCTGACGTAATCGCCGGCCTCAAGGAGGGCCTCGTCGATCTGGGCTACGTGGATGGATGGCCAGACCGTTGCCCTTTGAGCGGCATGATGCGGGCAACCTTGAGCGCCTGCCCGAATTGGCGAATGAGCTCATGCAACTCGCGGTCGACGTGCTCGTATGCATTGCCTCTCCGGCGGTTGCGGATCTGCGCTGCTCAGGATCACTTCCTGAGCCACTCGCGTGCGCCCGCACGGTCGGCGTGAAGTCCATGTTCAGCGTGGCTTTGGGCGCTGCTCAGCGAATGTGTCGCAACAACTTACGCCGTGGGTGCGATGGCATGGACAAAAAAGAGAGGTTGTCCGCAATCGATGCGGACCACCTCCGGTGCGATGATGGGCTTGCGACGTTCCTTCCTATAAGGTAGCGATGGCGGAGTCGAGCGCACTGAGTAAATCTGCGTCGACGGCCCTTGTCACTGGTGCTGGGGGAGTTGGCATGACCGAGCTCGCGCCAAACTCCGCTTCGTTCTGCAAGGCCTGTTCGGCGGTGTATTGCTGAGATAGCTCCTGCCAGGTGGACTCAACCAGAGCCACGTTCTGGCGCACTAGCGCAGGACCGTAGCCGGGCACCAGGCGCCGTCCTGTCAACTGGTCAGCCCCTGAAGTCTCCGCCTGCGCGGTGGCCGTTTCGGGGTAGACGAGCACCACGACGACCCGGCCGCTCTGCTGGGAAGCGTCAGAAACGATGAACGTGGTGACGTGATTGTTGGTCCACCAGTTGAGCGGCGCTCCCACCTGGTAGCCGTCCGCGATGAATTCAGCGCGTACCTGCTCGACGCTGAGATCCGTGGTTGGCGCGGACTGCGCACTGGCGACGAAATGGGCCGCTGAGAGGGCGACGATGCCACTGGCGAAAACGGCGCTGATGGAGCGAAGCATGGGGCGGTTCATGGTTCCGCACTCCTTGACTGAGATGTTTCCAGCCTAGGTTCGACGCGACGTATCGCCTCCAGCGAATGGTGTATGCGGATGTGTATCCTCGCGGAGCGTTGCGCCGTGTGTGGAACTGGGCTGCGGGTTCAAACAGGGCGATGTTGGTTTCTGCCAGACGGGGCGAGTTGGAACTTCAGCCGTATGCCGCCAGCGGCAACGACTCACCCCAGATGGCTAATCCAGAAGCATCGCGGCTACATGGTTCTGAACATGCAGAGCGGTGGAGCATTGCGATGTACCCTTCAGAGATATGTAGCGCAGTATTTGAGGGGTAGTTGGCACAGGTGTAAACACGTCGATAAGCTTCGGGTTGTGCGGAAGCACAACTGGCGACCCAGCACGGTCCGACGGATCGAGACAACACGCCGAGGACCGAGGCTAACCCGTCGCAGCGCCCAGGTCCGCCAGATCGGCTAGGTCCCGTAAGCTCGCGAATTCCAGAAATCTTCGCGTGGTCACCAGCAGGTGATGCGTGTTGTGCGCGACCAGCCCACGGTCCAGCAGCGTCTCCAGCGCGCTATCGCTGGCCGCGCCGCGGACGAGCTCGACGCCCGAGCGGGCGATCGGCTGGCGGTAGGCGACGACGGCCAGCACCTCGAGCGCCGCCTTGCTCAGCGCGACTGTCTTCGGCACATTCAGATGCCGCTCAACTGAAGTGGAAACTTCCGCAGCCGTGACCAGGCGCAGCTCGTCGCCGTGCCGCTGCACCGCCAGCCCTATTGGCGGATTGGCGAGCAGGAACTCGTAGGCATCTTCAAAACGCTCCCGGGACAGGCCGATCGCCGCGCGCAGCTCCCGCACGCGCAGCCCTTCGCTGGCGGCGGCCCACAGCACTGCCGACGATGTGCGCTGCGGCGGCGCGCGTGTCGGTTTTCGGGTCGCCCTCCACCCGCGGTCGGGGTCCACGGCCAGTGCGTAGCTCGACGATCTTGCCTCCAAGCGGGCCGCTTATCGCGCGAGCTCTGGCTGAGCGCCTGGCCAGCACCGCCGGCCGCGCGTCGCCCAACTCATTGAGCACCTCGCGTCCAACGCGCCGGGCGACCGGCTCCGGGTAGTCGAGCAGGTCCAGCGCGGCCAGCGGCTGGGGCGCCAGTGAATAGTGCGGCGAGAACGGCCAGCCCTCGTCCACGACGCGCAGCAGCACGGGCTCCCGTTGATCAGGGCCGTCGAAAGCGTCAGCGTCGAGGTCCAGCCGATTCAGCTGCTCCTGCACGGCGCCGAAGGCATGGATGGAGACGTAGGCATCCAGCCGCCAGGTCGCCCCGGCGCGTTGCGCTACTGCGTCCCAGCCATACGCGGCGGCGGCGCTGGCAGCGGTGCGCACCAGGGCGGCGTCCCGCTCGAGCTGGATACGCAGATCGGTCGGCATCTGGCGAACAATGACCGTCGCGCGTCGGCGCAGGCGTGGCGCCAGGTCCACGAGGTTTTCGCGAGCAGCCGCGCGCGTGTCCTGGACAGCTCCTCCGCGTGCTCGAGCAACCCGACGCACTGCTCCGAGAAGGGTTGGTCCCCGGAAGCGAGCCCGATGAGCGCCCAGGCGTTGCGCGGACTCAGCGGACGGCCGCCATCGCCGCCGGCCACCAGCCACCGCTCGACGCTCGAGCGGTCGATGCGCAGCGGCCCCGGCCCACCACCCTCGTCGTCGGCTTCGGCGGCCATCAGATCGCCAGAGCGCAGCAGGTCGTACACGCGTGTCCGATCGCGACCCAGCAGCCTGGCCGCCTCGGCCACACTGAGCGTCGGATCCTCGTCGACGAACATCCCGTCGCGGCCATCGTCGACACGGTTCGCGGTGGTGTGTGCCGGCCGCAAACGCTCACGAGTGCGAGCTCGAGGCCGTGCACGTCCAGGCTGCCGCGTGCCCCGCCGCAGGCTAGCAGCTGGCTCACCCTCGAGCTCGTCCGCTGCTGCTTCCGTGTCGGCGTCAGACCAGGATGTGATGCGCTGACCTCAGTCACCGAGCCACACAACCCACCACACGCCCGCCGCCCCCGATTCCAGTTCAGAAGCATCGACAAGCCCCATGGTACAGCGGAGCATCATTTGAGAATTGACACAACTAGCAACAACCTCACAGGTGCACCACACAGGTCCGAGAATGCTCTTCTCAGATCCTGAACACGCGTGCTACCCTGGGCGGCGATATGGCCGCTGTGCCCCCGTTTTCCGCCTCGGCTCCAGCCATTTGACCGTTCTGAGGACGACTCGCGTGGGCCTGCCGTCCCCGATGCGGCCCTCGGCTCGCCCACCGCCGCCGCCGCCGAGCACCCGGCCGAGCATCGCAACGACACTGGCCCGGCACAGCTGGCGACCATCGTCGATGGCGCCGCGCGCGCCGAGGACTACGCTGGCAACAGCAAGTCGGCCGCCACCATCAAGGCCTACGCCTCGGGCTGGCGCGATTTTCTGCAGTTCTGCGAGCAGCGCGACGTCAACGCGCTGCCAGCAACTGACGAAACCGTGGCTGCGTACCTGGCCGGCCTGGCCGACGGCGGCGCCAAAGCCGCCACGATCGCCCGTCGCCTGGTGGTCATCTCCCAGGCGCACCGCGCCGCAGACCTGCCCTCGCCAACGACATCGTCGCTGGTGCGGCGGACCCATGCGGGCATCCGCCGCAGCATCGGCACCGCCCAGCTGGGCAAAGCGCCAGCCAAAATTGACGATCTGAAGCTGATGCTGGGCGTGCTGCCCGAGACGCGGGTCGGTTTGCGGGATCGGGCGCTGCTGCTGCTCGGCTTCGCCGGCGCCTTCCGCCGCTCAGAGCTGGTCTCACTCGATGTCGCCGACCTGGAGTTTTCCCAGGCCGGCCTGATCGTCACCCTGCGAAAATCCAAGACGGACCAGGAGGGTCGATCCCGTCGACTCGGCATTCCGTTCGGCTCGACTGACAAAACGTGTCCCGTGCGCGCGGTCAAGGCCTGGCTGGATGCCGCGCGGATTGGCTCGGGCCCGGTCTTCCGCTCGCTGGATCGGTTTCAGCGCGTGCAACCGAAGCGTCTGTCAGCTGAGCGCGTCGCCCTTATCGTCAAGCGCCGCGCCAAACAGGCCGGCCTGGATCCGGCCCGATACGCCGGCCACTCACTCCGCGCCGGCCTGGCCACCAGCGCCGCGGCCGGCGGCGCCTCCGAAGGCGACATCATGGCCCAGACCGGCCACCGCTCGGCCGACATGGTCCGCCGCTACATCCGCGAGGCGAACCTGTTTGCCTCGACCAACGCGGCCACTCTGGCGGGCCTGTGACTGCAGCGCGACCGCGAAGACGACGTGCGCCCTTCCGCAAGTTGCACTCCAGCGGTGGGGGAGGCACGCACCAGGCCAGGATCCATGGACGAGTTATTTCAGTCACCCAGGCGGGCGACGTTGCCAACGTTCTGCTCGGCTTTGACGACGTGTCTGACACACCGGATCCCAGTCGCAGGTCCTGGGTTGACTTCCATTCGCTGCTGCCGATCAAGGGCCACTGGAAGATCACCAACAAGACGGCCACCCACGCGACACGCGCCGGCTGGGCAGCCGACAGAAGGGCTCGTCTCGAGGAAGCGACAGTCGCCTAGCGAGGGAATGGTTGGGTTCCACTGGGTTCCGACTGCGACGAGCGTTGGAGGCGTGATCCGCTGCAAATCGGAGTCATCAGGACCTTGTCAGAATTCTTCTGCCACTTCAACCTGGCAGTCATCGGCTCATGTACTGTAGCGCCGCGGGGGTAAGCGTCGATGGTCGTGCAATCCACTGAAACGCCAGCAATTGACAACTTCGTTCAGAGATGGGTCGAGTATTGCGCAGGCGGCTTGTCCGTCAGCCTCGTCTATCTTGGTGAGCACCTTGGACTCTTCACGTCGCTACGCGATGACGGCCCGGCCACGGTCGAGGAGCTTTCCTCTCGCACGGGACTGGTGGAGCGGTATGTGCGGGAGTGGCTCGCCGCCCATGGCAACCTCGGACCTGCTCGACTATTCAGCGGTCGACAATCGTTACTACTTGAATTCGGAACAGAGGACCTGCTTTGCAGGACAGCCTGCGCTACGTCGCGCCTTTGTCCGATGCAGTAGTCAGGAATCTGGCTCAGGCGGATCGTGTGATCAGAGCCTTTCGTGAGGGCGGTGGCGTACCGTTCGATGCCTACGGTCCGAATTTCACGAACGCAATGGACGACCTCCTTGGGCCTTTGCTACGTGCCAAGTTGATTCCGGAGTGGCTTCCGTCGGTCTCCGCTCGGATGGACTCACGCGTGGCCAATCCCTCCGTGCTGAGCTGGTTCCACAAGTCGGATTCCCCTGTTTCGGGCCAGTACAAGTCGCGCGTGTGGACGCGATCGAATTCGGCGACGACCAGGTAGTGCCCGACCTCCGTCCCTCGATTGCCTTTGAGCACATAGCTGTGCGCCCTAGGGGCGGACCAAAAGACTTCTACCCAGTCCTCGTTGAGGAACCGCTCGAACTCTTCAGTGCTGACTCCGGGCCGGAGCTTCACCGGCCACATTCGGAATATGCGGCCCTGGCCGCGTACGTAGGGTGTTGAGAACGGCAAGGCTCTGGCCTACCATGGAGACGATGTCACCGGCGCAAGTATGTCAGCCCTTGGCCGAAGCCATTTTTTCGGCTTTCTTCTTCCGAGCGACCGCGTGGACGTGAATAAACCCCTCCCGGCCCGGTCTTGACGTTCAGATCGCGCTACGGGATCGTTAGGCAAATAGTCGGCGTCTCAACCTGCCGTAGCAGAAAATGCATGAGTATCTGACTGAGAAGATCCCCGCGTTCGCTCTTGGCGTAATTCGGATCCATGCCTGGAATAACCGCCATCTCGGCGTTCGGCAAATGCTCGTACAAGTCGACTGCGTTTTTCAATGGAACGAAGCTGTCCCCATCGCCGACGACGACGAGAGTTGAGGGTGTGATCCGTTGCAGCTCGTCCGGTCCATGCTCTGTCGGCCTGGTCCAGGCTGGCCACATGTTCTTCAAGTAAGTCTTCCAGGCGTCTCGCCCGTGGTTAGCTTGTAGATATGCGACGATCTGGGGTCGGTTTTGCTCCATTTGCCGCGTATCTTCGTCCGCCAGCTCCGCACGCAGTGGTCCGTCGATACCCATGACTTCGTGTTGAATTCTGAGCATCCCACGGCGTGATTCTTCTGTCGCGGACCACAGCCAGCCACCAAGGAAGGCGTAAGCGGTGGCAAGCTCGGGTGCCATAACGGACATCTGAAGAGCGACGTAGGATCCGTCGCTCATCCCCACAATTACGGGCTTCTGTATCCCTAGCGCTTCGATGAGTGCGAAGTTGTCCTGTGCCATCATTTCGTAACTGATCGGGCCGGTGGGGTTGTCTGTCCGTCCGTGGCCGCGGAAGTCTGGAGCGATGACCCGAAAGTGGGCCGCCAGGGCTGGCAACTGCGAATCCCAATCTCGATGTGTACCGAATCCGCCGTGGAGCAACAGAAGTGGGTGACCAGTACCGTGCTCTTCGAAGTAGATTCTCAGCCCATTTGCGCTCGCGTACTGCCCTTGGGAAGCCGCTTCACTCGGATCTCGGGTCATCGCGGAACCTCCAGAGAAAGTTGAGTCGACCGGGTCGAGGTTAGACTACCGGTTTCCGGCAACGTTTCAAAGCCTCGTACGTCCTACGAGAGCCGCCACCAATCAGGAATGCCCAGATCGACGATCCCGATGCGCCGCAGCCGGCACTCGAAATCACCTCGCCATTCCGATACCGCTCACCGTAGTTCGGGATCCAGGCGTGATTGGCGCGCAGGTAGCCGCCGAACTCACTCACCATCTTGAGCAGCTTGCGCCCAAACCTCCGTATCCGGAGCAGACACAGACCTACCCAGGCCAGGAGTATCGCATGGAGCCGCCCATCGACCGGGAGGCTGTCGGATTTCTACAGCGATCACTTCGATCAGGTGGCCGAACGCGAGCTCCATCGCTCCGTCAGGATTGCGACCCCCAAGCGCGGCAGACGATCTGCGGCGATGACTATGTTCACCCAATACAGTTGACCGGCCTTCATCCGCACGGCGATAACGGCGCCCTGTAATCATGGTTGTCATGGAAACAGTTGCCCCTTCCCGGGACCACGACCAAGATTTCAACTCAATTTCGCATCATTCCCGGCTGAGGCTGGCCGTCATGCTCGGTGTCGGGCTGCTCACCGCCGTGCTGGTCGGAACGCTGAAGAGCTGGACCTATGCTCCCGCGATTGGGTGGGCTGCCGCATCGGTAACCTACCTGGTCTGGGTGTGGGCTGTCATCGGCCGCCTGGGCCCCGTGGCCACCGCCGCCCACGCCCGCCGGGAAGACCCCGGACGCGCACTGTCCGACGCGCTGGTCCTGGCGGCAACGATCGCGAGCTTCGGCGGTCTGGCCTTGATCCTGCTCGACGCCTCGGACGCCCAAGGAGGGACGAAGGTCGCAGTCCTCGCGATGGCCCTGGCCAGCGTAGCTCTGTCCTGGTTGCTCGTGCATACCCTCTTCGCCCTCCGGTATGCCTCCATCTATTACCGCGACAAAGCGGGTGTGGACTTCAACGAGCCCACGCCCCCGCGGTACCTGGACTTCGCGTACCTCTCCTTCACCGTTGGCATGACCTTCCAGGTCTCGGACACCGACCTGCAAACCGACGCGATCCGTGGCACCGTCCTACGCCACGCCTTACTGTCCTACGTCCTCGGAGCAATCGTCCTGGCGACCACCATCAACCTCTTCTCCGGCCTGATCCACTGAACGCAAGACATGCCATCTGTGACACGACGAGCTGCAGTTCCTCGAGTTGATCGGGTGCCAGCAAATGCGCCCCGTCGATGATGAATACGACGCGGCGCCGAGTTCGTGCTCCTCGGCGGCGAGCAGCGTCTGAGCCTGAGCGATCAACTCCGATTTCTGAGCGCGTGGTCGAGCACCGAGTGCATGGACGATGGTCAGGTATGGTCCGCGCAAGCCGAAGGTTGCGGTAGCGACGTCGATAAAGTCTGGCGGTCGACCTCGCCAGTGACCACGCCCAGGAGGGATTCGGAATGCAGAAGCAGACGCGACGGCCTGCTGGCTAGCGCGATGGTATAGCTGCGTCGCGGGATCGTTTTTGCTGAACGGCGTACGCGTGAAGCCGAACTGGCAGACCTACGGCGCGCGCGTGACGACCGCCGCTTCTGTCTGGTGCGGGGCAGGTCGCGGTAGGCGATCTGCCTGAGCAACTGGTCGTCTTGCGCCCTGGACCAAACCCAGGTAAGCGACGCCAGTAGACGGCAACGCTGCTGACGCCAAAATTTGTGGGACCTGGCGGTGGACGTGGCGGCCGATGACGAAGGGGACCGCCTGGCCGACCGGTCGGCCGTCCCAGCACACCTCAATCGGGTCAGGTCCTCCGGATCGACACGCAGCTCGATGCGCCTGCCGATGAGCGAGGCATCCACGCTGTAGTGATTGCCAGCTGAGGCCATTGATGTTGGCCGGCGGCGCCATTGAATGCCAATCGGAACCGTCCCACAGCCACAGGACGGGCTCTGGTTCCATGAGTACGAAAAAGACTGCGTCGGCGCCGCCCATGGCGAGTGCTGTGGGACCCTGCATATTGGGTTCTAAAGTCCAGCCGGACCCCGCCGCATAGTCAGCCGGACCCCGCCGAAGTAGCACAGCGCCAGCGTGACAAACCCCTGTGCAGCAAGGTGCCGAGCCAACTCGCGAAGGGGTCCGAAGTATCCCTCCGAGCCGTCAGCTCGGCTGGGACCTGGCGCCGCACGACCTGCGCCGCACGTTCGCCAAGCTCGCCCGCTCCGGCCAGGCACCGCTCGAGCAGATCCAGCCCGCGCTGGGCCACCAGTCCATTCAGACCACCCAGCGGTACCTCGTGGAGCGCAGTAGTGGAGCGACAACGGCCTGGACTACACCATTGCCCAGTTCCTGAGCGCCACCAACGCCTGGCTCGGTTAAAGCCGCCGCCCGATCGGGTGCGACGACGCCGTTGCAGGCTGGCCCGCGAGACACGTCGACCTCGGCGGCGGCCGCAGTCACATGCCGCGCAGAACTATCGGTGCCAGCCGTCAATGGGTTGGCTGCGTGTAGTCCGGTCCAACCCAGTCCTCGGGCGGCTCCTCTCCAGGATCAGGGGCGCCGAGACTGAGCAGGTGCTGTCGGAAATCAGGCCACCACGCGGCGTCCTCACCAGCGCCAGCACGCGCTTGCCGCCAATCGTCTGCCTGTTGTCGGATGTTGGGATTGGTCTGAGCGAGTTCGTCGAACGTCGACATCACAGTACCTCGTTGCTTGGGGATCTTCGCGATGTTTGTTCCCGCGGGTCTATGCAGGGAATGTACCAGCAGCGAGCTCTGCACGCGCCGCTCGTGCGGATCCTCATCGGCTTCGTCGCACGTTGAGAAGGATGCACGCTCAGCTCCTGAATGGAAGGCGCCGGCACGCGGTCTCCAGCATGAACCTAGGCACGGACGTGGCTGGAAAGCTCCTGAAAACGATTAGACGACCCTGTGAGTCGTCGCGCCTGCCATCAGGGCGTGCAGTGCTGCTGAGACCGCGACTCGATTCTGCACGTCCAGAGTTGACATATTGCACTGTTGGCGGATCTCTAAAAAGTTGCGATTTCACGCGAACTCCATTCGGACGAGCTCGATGCGGGATAGCAGCAGCGGCGACACCCGTGCGGATATGATCCCGAGCTCGTGCATAGTGCGCGACATCACAGACGATTGTGTGCTCGCTCAGGACCAGCAATGTCCCGATTGGTGCGTGTATTGGTCGCAGTACTTGTCGAATAATTCTTGACGAGGTTGTCAACTCGGCGTCTCCCGTGTGACGACGAGGAGCGCAACCCGTCGACTCGGCCCCGCATGACTTGCCTGTCACTTTGCACGGTATTTGGCGCAGGTGTGCCAAGCTATTTGGCGCCTTGACCGCCAGTCGCAACACAGCTCTGTTACCGTGCAAAGGCTACGACAGATAGCGTGCAAAGTCACAACTGGAACTGGGCTGGAGCTATTGACGCATCGAGCGCGAGACCGGTGTCCGCCGCGAAACGGTCGCGCGCTACGACCCGCGGCGTGCATCAAATGCGGCCAACCTGTCCGGGTGCCCGTGTTGAGGCTGCGAGCGCCGGGAAGACGCCCGTCGGGCTGACGAATGGGGAG
>JAFAOS010000091.1 GCA_019247515.1 Chloroflexota bacterium
GTGTTCTACCGGGTCACTGCCGGGCTACGCAACCCGTGCCACCAAAATCTTGACATCCCGGCTAGCGCGTCCGAGTCAATTGGGCTTCACCCCGTCGACTGGCTGCGCAGGTTCGCCAACTCGCTGCACTATTTTCGATCCAGAACCAGAGGTCTGCCCGATGGCGGCCAGAAGAACTGCCCAGGAGCGGGGTTCTTGTGTGCGAGGGATCACCTCCTGTTTTGAGAATTCGGGGTGCCGAAGGCACCTGGGGTGAGAGGGTTCGGGAGAGAGGGGGCTCCGCCCCCTTTCGCCCGTGGGTGGTGGGCAGGTTCGGCGTGTTCAGGTAACAGATCGCTGATGGCCACGGGCTCATCACAGGCTGGGCAGAGCCCGCCCGCGCCGACGCGTCGACAGAACTGTCGGCATTCGCTGCAATACTGGTCCCCGAGGTACCGGCTGTCGCACTCGAGGCATTGATAAACGGTCGTCGGTCGCGGTGTGTGCGCGGGTACCGGCAGAAGCGGAGTTGGATGTCGCCGCCGCCAGGCTGCCTGACGGTGAGCTGGCGTGCAAAAGCGCTGACGCCCAGCCCGGTGGAACGCGGTGCCACACAGCGCGCAGGCCGTCGTCTCGGCATCGTTACACAACGTTGTTTCAGGCCGCATGGCCAGCCTCCAGATTGAGTCGGCTCAGTGGGAGCACGCCCTTGCCCGCCGTCGCCTGAGCCAGCCTGACGCTTTCCCCAGATGTCAAGCACAAACGTGTTCAATGAACTACGTCCTCCTGTCCACTAAGCCGGTGCTCAGGATCGGTTTCGCCGGGCACGATGTAGAAGCGGAAGCTCGTTCCACGGCGGATGCGCAGGATCTCGTGCCCGTGCGCGTGCGCCCAGGCGAGGATTTCTCCGGCTGGTTTGCGTTCTTGAGCGCAGAGGCGTTTGACCGACACCATGCCGGCGTCGATCGGTGACGTACCGCAGAGTCGTCGCTCGACGTCATCGCTCCAGCTGATCCAAAGCTGTCGCTGCACCGCATCTTGCTTCCCGCTCAGCACGCCCCACCGGAACCAGGTCTGAATCCGGCTCTGATCCACGCCCAACCGTTCGGCCGCCTCGCTGGAGCTGATATAGGCCGTTTCTGGCAAGCGCATCGTCGGGCTGGCAGTGAGACCAGACGGAATGGCGTTCGATACTCTGAAGTCCATCACGCGGCGCGCTGACCAGGGCTTTTGGAAGCCCTGCGCGTTGAGTGCGTCGGCAATCTCGGCGTCAGTATGCGTCTTGGCCAACTCGAAGACTCGATGGTACGCCTCGGTTGAAGCACCGACGTACTTGGGAACGTCGAGTTCGCTGCGTGCACCGCCCTGCCAGACAACCTCCGCGCGCACCACCTTGCCTTTGGTCGTGAGCCGCACCTGATCGATGACGCAGCGCAGGAGTTCCTTTTTGGATTGGACGTCAAACTCGTCGGCGAACCAGCCGCGCCGCAGTTGGCCCAGGACCTCGCGGATCTGCTCCGGCGTGCTCATTGGCGGTGTGTGATGCTGCCGACGACGATCCTCAGCGCGCGCTGCCTCCAACTCCGCTAGACGCTCGTTCCAGGCAGTCTCGAGGGTCTGCGCTACCAGCCGGTTGGACGGATCGACCAGTTCGTACCGACGTTGCGCCAGCTCGCATTCATACTCCAGGCGCTGAAGCTGCTGGCGCCATTGCCGATCAAGTCGGGCATCCTCTTCGCGTTGACGCTCGTCGTAGGCTAACGCCAGATCGACCGTTCCGGCGTCAATCACCCCGAGCACTAGATTTTCGACCAGTCCGTCCACTCGCTTCGCGCTGGCCCAGCCGCAGATCGGCTCACCAAAGCGGCGATGCGCGTAGTCGCACGAGTAGTAGGCCGCGCCGTTCGAGTAGCGCACCCGCATGCGCTTGCCACACTGCTGGCACCAGACCAGGCCCTGGAGCAAGGCGGCGCCTTCTCGCGGTGCGCCCTGGCTGGTGGGCAGCGTCCAGAGATGATTCTTCAAGCGCGCCATGTTCGCCTCCCACTGGTCGAGGCTCAAGTAGCCCGGATGATGCTCTGGCAAGAAGACGTCCCACTCGTCTCGGCTCCGTCGTTCCACGTGGCGAGCGTGCGTCAACGGATCATGACGCGTCGCTCGACGTCCATAGCAGTACACGCCAGCGTAGATCGGATTCGTGAGCACCTGATACACCACCTCGTAGCTCGGTCGGCGCCAGACGATCTGTGTACCGAGGCCACGTCGACGGATCCGATGTGGGAGCTGCAGGCTTTCGCGGTTCAGGCACAGCAACACGCCGCGCATCGAGCCGAGCTGAGTGAACAGGTGCACGATCTGCTCGACCGCGTGACGCACAGCTTGGTCTGGACTCAGTTGCAGCTGACCGGTGAACGGATCATAGGCATAGCCGATCGGTACAGGTTTCGCATATTCGCCCCGCTTCGCTTTGTTCAACCGGCCGCGTTGCATCCGCGCAGTGATCTGGTATCGCTCGATTTCCGAAAAGGTGCCCTTCAAACCCAACAGGAGTCGGTCGTTGAAATCAGCCGGGTCATACAGCCCGTCCTCATCGCCGATGAGCACGTTGAAGGCCGCGGCCAACTCCAGCAGCTGATACCAATCCAGGCAGTTGCGAGCCAGTCGCGAGACCTCCAGGCCAAAGACGATCCCCACTTCGCGTAGGGCGACCATCGAGATCAACCGCTGATAGCCCGGTCGGTTGCTGCTCTGCGCGCCCGAGATGCCCAGATCGTCGTCGATCACCAGGCAGCGCTGCACTGGCCAGCCGAACGCCCTGGCGCGGTCGGTCAATTGGTATTGGCGGAACCTGCTCTCCGGATGATGCTCCACCTGCAGTGGCGTCGACTGCCGTACGTACACGACGGCGAGCCGGCTGAGGTGGCCTGACTGAATAGCCGATGAGTTCACGCATCGCTCCCGAATCGTTCGTGCAAAGTAGAAACACCAACTGCGCGATCAAGCGCCGCCGAGCCGGCGGCGGAAGCTGACTCCAGATGCGACGAAGGACACGCGTCGACACAGTCTGGTAGGCCATAGGCACCCTCCGCTCGCTGTAAACCGAGGAGTCGCTGCGTCAGTGTGTCAAGTGCTGCCAGCGGCAACCGAACGGCGCCGGGCGGAGATGGGGCCGGTGTGCTGGGCGGCATCGACTCGAGCCAGCGCTCGCGCAAACGGTAGCGGAACGACGGATTTTCCGGTAGTGCCACGATGCAACACACCGTGACGTTCGACTCGCGACGCCGACTGAGGACAATGACCTCGCGGCCATACAGCGGATGCCGTGGCAGCACCACAAACCGGTGGTCTGAGCACCGTTCTGGTTGACCAGGTTCCGGATTGTGTCGATCACGTTTCATCCGCCTCCAGGGGCGGAGCTGGAGACTTCACGACCGCCAGCAGCGCCGCCGGTCGACATCCTCGGATGGTGACATCACGGACGGGACGCGATGACGATGCCGACGTCAAACACCACGAAGCGAGGGGACTGCCGTCCCTCTCGTCAAGGCCACGCTGCGCGGGATCCTACCCCACGGTTCCGAAGCGCCGCGGTCCCCATCCCGCTCCGCTCTACGGGCCTTGACGATTCACCCTGCTTTGAGCTGACGCGTATGGGATTCGTCCGTGACGAATCCCTTTTTCCACCGGAGGACGTTACCGCGTGACATTGCCACCACCCACTCCCGAGTCTCAGCCTGCCCTGCCTGACCGACATGCGCACACCGTCTTCGAGTGCAGCAGTTGGGCGACCGCTTCGTCGGCGTCCGTCGCTGCCCCGAGTGCAACTTGTTCATGCACGCCGTGGGCGTCGGCGGCGTATGCATCCACTGCGACGAGCCACTGCTCGTGGCTGAACTTCTTGATGACGGAGGTGCTACGCTGCTCGGCTAATCCGCATTGCCCCTCAGTGGCCGCTTTTGACGTGTCCACCGGTGGCCGCCTTTGGGTGTTCGGTGACACAAGACGTCACCGAATGTCAAAGGATTACGTCACTTAATTCTGAAAGTCACACACTCTGATTCCCGGCGCGACGGACGATCGCGAGGTCATCAAGCGCGCCGTCGCGGGGTGCGGCGGAGTGCTCACGGTGCTGGTTCCACGTGGTGTGCATGGCTATTCGACGGGAACCGCGCCCAGGCGGTGCTCGACTGTGCCGATCCTGGCGCGCGCCTGGTCTTCTCCTGGGGATGGCACATCACACGCGATGGTCAGGACGTCTATTCAAGGAAGCTCAAGACGATCGTGAACGTCTTCGGCCCGCTCGCGGCTCGCTCGCTTCGCCGACCTGGACGACCAGGGCCATGGCCTGCCCGCGTGGAGTCGGCATGTGGGTGATCCCCTGCGGGAAAGCAACCTCACGCGCCGTGTGGACTTCGCTCTGTTCATGGTGGCCGCCATCGAAAACCAGGCATTGGTCCACGAAGCCCCCGCCATCGTCGGTTGCCAGACGCCGTCGGCGCTCGCGCACAGGAACCTCGTAGCCGCCTGACTGAGCATCGATGATGACTGATGACCGTTGTGGCGGGCACCTCTCCGCTTCACGCCAACAGCCGCTGATGCTGGCGCCGAATCCACTGCCAGCCCCACCAACAACCATCAAGGCCACGCCGTGAAGGAGGCATCGCCGCTCATGTCAAGCACCGGTCAGGCCGTCTCAGCTATCTCCGTGCCCGGTGCAGGTCGCACCAGTGAGCACGCTAGTACAGAATTTCAAGAAAATGCTCCGGGTCTACGCATGATCTACTCGCGGTTGATCGGCGCGCTATTTCTGTTGGGGTTTCTCTTGTACGGAGTGGGGGCGGCACTGGTGACGCGTTGACTGATGGCGTACCCAGGATGGCGTGTGGTGCGACAGTCAATCGCGCTTCGTCGTCCGCTGGTGTTTTGGGCCACATGTGGCGTGACACCGTACTCGCGCATCGTCGCCACGCAAGCGCGTGCGTCATACGCCTTGCCAGCGCCGAGCGTGCGCGGATGAAAGCCGCGCAACTTGGCGTCGTACAGCAGGTGCGGCACGATGTCCCGCTCAGCGGTGCCTGTGGCGTGCGTCAATTGGAAGTCGACCAGCATTCCATGGCGATTCTCCATCAACGCATGGCCCATGTAGGCCAGCTTCGACTCGAAGCCGCGCCCCTTCTTGGCCAGACGTGCTTCCGGGTCAGTCGTACTCTGGTGCGTGGCGTTGGAGCGCTTCTCGCCTCGGAAGTTGACCGTCGGATTGCCAGGATCATCGGGCGGGGTGTCCGACGGCGGCTGGTCCTTGGCCTTGAAGCTCTTCAGGCTGGCGGCGGCCTCGATCAA
>JAFAOS010000094.1 GCA_019247515.1 Chloroflexota bacterium
AAGATCGAGCTGGATGGCAACGTCTTCCTGCGCGAGAAGAAAATCCAGGGCAGCAGTATGGGCTCCAACCACTTCAAGGTCGACATGCCCAAGTACATCGACTTCTACATGCAGGGCCGACTCAAGCTCGACGAGATGATCACCCGCGAGATGGCTCTTGACGAGGTCAACGAGGCGTTCCGCGCGATGAAGGCAGGCGAGGTCGCGCGCCAGGTGATCACCACGTTCAACTGACGCATGACCTTCACGACGCCTGTCCTCGCCAACCTGGTGTGCGGCAGTCCGGCTCGCAACCACGACTTTGACTTCGCCCGCCGCAAGCTGCTGGATGCGCTGTATGACGCGGGCAACATCCGCACGGACACCTTCAACAACTACGACGACTGCGCCGCGATCGAGGGCGGCGACTTGCTGGTCAGCTACACCTCGCAGGTGCCCGTCAGCGACGAGGGCTGCGCCGCCTTGCGACGCTTCGTCGAGCGCGGCGGACGCTGGTTCGCGATCCACGCCAGCAACTCGGTGCGCGACAACAAATACCTGCCAGGCATCCTGGGCAGCCGCTTCATCACGCACCCGCCGTATATGCGTTACCGCGTCGAAATCACGGCTCCGGACGACCCGCTCCTGGACGGCATCAACACGCCATTCGAGCTGGACGATGAGCTCTACATCATCGAGCCAGCCGACGACCACCTCGAGGTGCTGCTCAACACGCGGTGGGGCGGCGAAGCCATGGGGAAGACGTTCCAGGCGGCGTTCCGTCCGCTGATGTACCGCCGCCGACTCGGGGATGGTGGCGTGCTGTATCTTGCGCTGGGCCACTGCAATCGGCCGTTCGACAAGCCGCGCCCGGATTCACCAGACCGGCCGGACCTGCGTGGCCCGTGGGCGCTGCCCGTCTACCAGGAGCTGATCCGCCGCGGCGTCGACTGGGCCGCCGGCCGCCGTCCTTTCTAATGCTGGCCTACGTTTTCTGGCATTGGCCCAAGCCTGACGTCTCAACCGCGGAGTACGAGCAGTTCCAGCGCGCCTTTCACGCTGCCCTGGCCCAATCTGAGCCGGGCGGCTTTGTTTCCTCGCTCACCTTCCGTGTCGCCGGCCAGGCGCCGTGGCTCGGCGGCACACCGGCTTACGCCGACTGGTACCTGGTCGACGACTCCGCCGCCCTCGACGCGCTCAACGTGGCAGCGGTGTCGGGCGTGTGCGAAGCACCCCACGCGCACATCGCGCAGGCGATGTCCGCCGGGGCGGGTAGTCTGCTCGCGCTCCACTCGGACGCGACGCCCGCCAGAGCCCCCAGACTGCCCGCCGTGCGTCACGCCACCTGGCTGACCAAGCCGAGGGACATGCCCTACGCCACGTTCTACGCCACCACCGCCCGCCTGCCCGGTGCCGATCAAACCACCCTGTGGCGCCGCCAAATGGTCCTGGGCCCGACGCCCGAATTCGGCCTGCTGGCGCCCCATATCCTCCAGCTCCCCGCCAGCCTGCAACCGCTGACGCTCACGCTGAACCCGATCTAAGCCGCAACCTCGCAACGGCCGCTATGGTGGCTCGTTGTAGATCAAATGTTCTACACTCTGGTGAGCGGTGCGTAGCATGGACGCTGTCTGCGGTTTCGGGTGTGGCCGAATAGCGGTGCACATTCTGAAGAATGGAAGGCCAATCTGCGCCGACTCACCAAATCAATGCCCCGCGATGCGCGACCGCAACGCGGCTGGAAAAAGGGGCAGAGACCCGTTCGCCGATCGCCCTCACCCACGAGGCATGGCAGGCAAGACAGCTTGGAATCGCGGACTGACCTGGGCGCAGATGTACAGCACTCCTGTACTCGAGCAGCAACGTGCAAGGGCGGCGACCTGGAGGCGAACGATTCACGATCAACTGAGAAACTCGCCGGACATCGAACACGCTCGCCGAACCAAACTTTCGCAGATCGCGCGCATTCGCGGGCTTGGCGGATACGAGCGAGGCTCCGGCCGCGGCAAGAAGGGCTGGTACCAGGGCCAGTGGTGCGACAGCACGTATGAGCTCGCGTTCGTGGTATGGGCGCTTGACCACGAGATTCCCTTCGAGCGGAATACCGAGTTCTTTCCTTACGAATTCTCAGGCCGCTTGCTGCGCTGGATGCCAGACTTTCGTCTGGCGGATGGCACATACGTTGAGATCAAGGGCTATCTGACCGCTCAAGCGCAGGCGAAGTTCGACTACTTCCTGCGCCCGCTGCGCGTCTTTCGGCGCGGCGACCTACAGGAGATGTTCGACTACGTCCAGAGCCGGTATGGAGGCAACCTCCTAGCTCTGTACGAGTAAAATCACCGGCGCGGGTCCTCGGAAGGGTGGCAGAGCCAGGTTTATTGCGAGAATCTTGAAAATTCTTGAGGTTGAAAGGCCTCCGTGGGTTCGAATCCCACCCCTTCCGCTGGTCGAATGACTTTCGTCGGCTGGACCGTGGGTTCGAATCCCACTCCCTCCGCCCGCGAGCGGGCGCGGTGTCTCTGATTAGCCAGGGGGAGTTGCACAGATAGATGCTCGTCGCATCCAGTATCGACCAGCTGTTCGAGCGTGCCGTCGACGTTGGCGACGTCGCTGGCGTCGTGGCGCTGGCCGCCGACGACGCTGGAGTCATCTACGCGGGCGCCTTTGGCAAGCGTGTGCTTGGCGGCGATGCGGAGATGACCCTCGACACCGTCGGGTGGATCGCCTCGATGACCAAGACGATCACCAGCCTCGCCATGATGCAGCTCGTCGAACAGGGCCGCGTCACGCTCGACGAGCCCCTGGTCAATCGACTGCCCGAGCTCGCCGAGATTCAGGTGCTGGAAGGCTTCGACGCCGAGGGTGCGCCGAAACTGCGCCCGCCGCGCCGAGCGATCACCCTGCGCCACTTGCTCACGCACACCGCCGGCTTCACGTACGACATCTGGAGCGCCGACATGCTCCGCTACCAGCGGCACGTCGGCATCCCGGGCATCGGCGCGTGCAAGCTCGCCAGCCTGACGCTACCGCTGGTGTTCGACCCGGGCGAACGCTGGCAATACGGCACCAACATCGACTTTGTCGGCCGCGCCGTGGAGCGCATCAGCGGACAGGACCTCGAGGCGTACTTCAAGGAACACATCTTTGAGCCCCTCGACATGCCGTACACCGGCTTCCTGCTGACCACCGCCCAGCGCGAGCGCCTCGCCGGCATGCACTTCCGCCAGCCCGACGGCTCACTCACCGTCATCCCCGACTTCCAGACGGAGCAGAAACCCGAGTTCTTCATGGGCGGCGGTGGCCTGTACTCGACCGGCTCGGACTACCTGCGATTGCTGCGCATGTTCCTCGGCGATGGCGAGCTCGACGGGGTGCGATTGCTCAAAGCGGAGACGGTCGCCGAGATGAACCGCAATCAGATTGGCGATCTGTCGGTTGGTCGGCTCACGGCGGCGATTCCCGAGTCGTCCAATGACGCCGAGTTCTTCCCCGGCCTGGCCAAAAAGTGGGGCCTGGCCTACATGATCAACGCCGAGGACGCGCCGGTCGGCCGCTCCGCGGGCAGCCTGGCGTGGGCCGGCCTGGCCAACACCTACTTCTGGATTGAGCCGAAGCGCCGCGTCACGGGCGTCATCCTGACCCAGGTGCTGCCCTTTGCCGATCCCGCGGTGCTGAGTTTGTTCGAAAACTTCGAGCGCGCGGTCTACGCCGGGCGGACCTGATCGAGCCTGGCCTCCAGGCGCTCCAGCTCGGCGAGGTGCTCGGGGGTGAGCAGGTCTGGACGCCGCTCGCGGGTCCGCTTCAGCGCCTGGTGGCGACGCCACGCCGCCACCTGCGCGTGGTGGCCTGAGAGCAGGACGTCGGGCACGCGCAGTCCGCGGAACTCCACCGGGCGCGTGTACTGCGGATACTCCAGCAAACCGCCGGCCGCGTGTGACTCGTCCCGCCACGCGTCGCTCGAGCTGAGCACGCCAGGCAACAGGCGAATCACCGCATCCAGCACCACCATGGCCGCCAGCTCGCCGCTGGTCAGCACGAAGTCGCCGATCGAGAGTTCCTCCGCGCCGGCAACCAGCCCGACCCGCTCGTCGATGCCTTCGTACCGGCCGCACACCAGCACCACGTGCCCCGCGGTGGACAGCTCACCGGCCAGCTTCTGTGTCAAAGGTCGCCCGGCCGGCGACATCAGCAGCACGCGCGACGCCTCGCGGCGGACCGACTCGATCGCCGCGACCACCGGCTCCGGCCGCATCACCATGCCGGGCCCACCACCGTACGGGTAGTCATCCGTCGACCGGTGTCGGTCGCTCGCGAAGTCGCGGATGTCGACGGTGTTGAGCCGCACCCGACCGTCCGCCAGAGCGCGGCCGGTGATGCTATCGCCCAGCGCGCCCGGGAACATCCGCGGGAAGATGGTCAGGACGTGGACGTCCAGCGCCGCGCTCAACCGCCGAGTCGCTCCAGTTCCGCGTCGTCGATGCCAAAGTGGTGCGCAATCTCGTGGATGATCGTCTTGCGCACTTCGTGGCGAATCGCCTCCGGATCTGCCGAGCCTGCCTCCTCGATGATTGGCTTCCAGAACAGCGTGATCCGATCCGGGGTTGCCAGGTGGTAGCCGCCAGCCCTTTCCACACGACTCACGCCTTCGTACAGCCCCAGCAGGTCCGAATCGGCGCCCTCGTCCACGACCACCGCCACGTTCTCCAGCCGCTCCTGAACGTACGACGGCAAATCGTCGAGCGCGTCCGAGACCAGCTCTTCGAACGCCTTGAGCGAGGTCGCCGGCGCCACCCGCCGACGCGCCGTTCGATAGCGGGCCAGGCGCTCGAGCCGCTGGTTCAAGGCGACGGCGGCGGGCCGCACACGGCCAGGAGCATGCTGAAGGCCACCAGCAAGCCGATGATGATGTAGACCCACTGCAGCTTCGTCATCGGTCCGCCGTTGCGGCCGGCTCAGGTGGAACTTTCATGACCCGGACCTTACGCACGCGGCGCCCGGTTGTCGTTAAAACCGTCACTCGCACACCGTCGACGCGTACTTCGTCGCCCACGTTTGGCACTTTCCCCAACTCGTGATACAGCAAGCCCCCAAGGGTGTCGAAATCGTCGTCCTCGATGTCCAGGTCGAGCGTGTCGTTGACGTCGCGGATGCTCACCCGTGCGTCAAACAGGGCTTCCTCGTCGCTGACTTCCTGGATCAGCTGCTCCTCGACGTCGTACTCGTCCTGAATCTCGCCGACGATCTCTTCAATCAGGTCCTCGATCGTGATCAAGCCGGCGGTGCCGCCATATTCGTCGACCACGATCGACACGTGGACCCGCCGCTGCTGCATCTCGTGCAACAACTCGTCGACTTTCTTGGTCTCGGGTACGAACGACGGCTCGCGCGCCAGCGGCCTGACGTCGGCGGACTGCTCGCCATCGCGCAGGAACTTCAGCAAGTCTTTGGCGTAGACCACGCCGGTGATGTTGTCGATTGTGGCGTCGTAGATCGGGATGCGCGAGTGACCGCTGTCGACGATGCGGTCCAGTGTCTCGCGCACCGTGGAATTCTCGGGCGTGGCGACGATGTCCATCCGCGGCACCATGATCTCGCGCACCGGCTGCTCGCCAAGCTCGATCACGCTGGCGATCATCTCGCGCTCGTCCTCTTCGAGGTCGGTGTTGCCCTCGACGATGTGGCGCAGGCGGTCCTCCGCATCCGCGGGTGTCAGCGCCCGCTGCACGCCCAGCAGACCCCGCACCCAGCTGTCCAGCGCGTTGAGCGGGAGCAGGACGATGAAAAACAGGCTCATGAGCAGCTCAACCGGCCGCACGAAGGTCAGCGCGACCTGCTCCGGGCGCGCCACGGCCACGACGCGACCCACGAACTGCACCAGGAGCAGCACCAGCAACTGCAGCAAAGCGGCGACGATCGCAACCCACGGCGCGACCGTGAGCCACAGCTCCAGGTCGAACGAGAATGCCGCGGCGGCGGCCGCACACAGCGCCAGCGTGTAGACCACCAGGATCGTCGACAGCGTGCTGGTCGGCTCGTCGAGCAGGCGATTCAGTGATTTCGCGCGCGGCTGGCCCTCTTCGAGCATGTGCCGCAGCCTTGCGCGATCGATGTACACCAGCGATGCCTGCGCCGCTGCCGCGAGGAAGGTGACCAGCGCCGCGACCGCGAAGATGGGGATCCGCAGATCACTCATGGAGTGTCTGGGGGCGGGTAGTTTCGTCGACGCCGACGCGCCCGCGCCGGTACCCCAACCCACACTTCGCCGGACGGAACGTCGTGCGTCACGACCGCGCCTGCGCCCGTCATCGCTCCCGCGCCGACGTCGACCGGCGCGACGAGCATGGTGTCGCTGCTGATCGCCGCGTCGTCGCCGACGACCGTCCGATTCTTCTCACGCGTCTCGGCGTCGAAGTTGACGGTGATGGTGCCCGCCCCGATGTTCACGCGCTCGCCGACGTCCGCGTCGCCGACGTAGCTGAAATGGTGCATTTGCGTACGGGCGCCGACTCGGCTGGCCTTGACCTCGGCGTAGTTGCCGAGCGTCACCTCGTCTTCGATCACCGCGCCCGGCCGCAAATGACTGAAGGGACCGATCTGCACGCGCTGGCCGACCCGAGCGCCTTCGAGCACTGAAAACCACACCCGCGACCCCGCGCCGATGTCGGTGTCGACGAGGTACGTGTTCGGGCCGATCTCGCAGTCGCGCGCGATGCGCGTGCGTCCGCGGAGATGGCAGCCTGGCTGGATCGTCACGTCGGGCTCGACCTCGACCTCGGGCTCGACGTAAGTGGTGGCTGGATCGACGACCGAAACGCCGGACTGGAGAAGCTGATCGATCTTCCGCTGCCGCAGGACCAGGTTGGCCTGGGAAAGCTGCGCCCGATCGTTCACGCCGAGGACCTCCTCCTCATCTTCGGTGAGGGTTGCGTGAATTGCCAGACCCTGGCCCCGGGCAAGGTTGACCAGGTCGGGCAGGTAGTACTCACCTTTCGAGCTGAGCGGCAGATTGCCGAGGTTCGCCCATAGCCACGGCGCGTGCACGAGCATCGTGCCGCTCCAGACCTCGTCGATCGATTGCTCAGCGGGGGTGGCGTCCAGTTCCTCGACCATGCGTTCGACGCTCCCGTCGGGCAACCGAACGACCCGCCCATAGCCGCGCGGGTCGGAGACGTGCGCGGTGAGCAGGCCAACCGGCGCGCCATCGCCGACGTCCGAGGCGAGCAGGCGGCGCAGGCTCTCGGGCCGCACCAGAGCCTCGTCGCCAAGTTGGACCAGCACCCGCGCGGCGCCGAGTTGCTGCAGGCGCGGCGCGGCGACCTGGAGCGCGTGGCCGGTGCCGAGCTGCGACTCTTGGACCACGACGTCGACGGATTCGGGCAGCGCTCGGCGGACCTCGTCGGCGCGGTGACCGAGCACCACCATCACCCGCGCGGCGCCAGCGCCGTACAGCAGATCGAGCACCCGATGAATCAGTGGCTTGCCCGCCAGCGGATGCAGCACCTTGGGCACGCGCGAGCGCATCCGCGTACCCTGGCCCGCGGCGAGCACCACGGCGATCAGAGTGGCGTCCTCTGGCGACTCCCCTATGTCAGCGCGCTGCAAATGATCTGGGATGGCTCGTTCCTGGCCGAGGCCCGGGCTGCCCGGCGAGGACTCGAACCTCGATTGACGGATCCAAAGTCCGCTGTCCTACCGTTGGACGACCGGGCACCGCGCTCAGGTCGCGCTTAAGCGTACTCGATGGTGGCCCCCGAGAGCAGCGATGCGCGCCCGCGCGTGAGCCACCGTCCGAACCACGAACAGCCTCGCCTCTAGACGTGCCAGCCGCCCGGCGAGGTCACCTGCTTCGGCCCGGCTCGCGGTCAGAGAAAACAATGCTGGCCCCGCCCCTGACAGACTGAAGCGTCTGTGCGCGAGGCGCTCGGCCGCCTGCCACATCTCCTCCAGACCTGGAAACATGCGCCGCGCAGCGCGTTCGAAGCCATTGACCAGCGCACGTTCGTCCAGTGCCTCGGCGTTGCGCAGGCGGTCCGCGGCGTGCAGGGTCATCTCGCCGTTTGAGAAGTCCGTCGGCTCGAGGGCAGCGTACAGGCGGCGAGTCTTGTCGGCGATAGTCCCTGGCGGCACCAGCAGCACCAGCCACTGGCCTCGGCGCGGCGGGAGGTCGTCGAGCTCGGTTCCTCTCCCGCGCATGAGGGCGGCGCCGCCACGCACGAAGAACGGAACGTCTGAGCCAAGGGCGGCCCCAAGCTCGCACAACGTCGCGACGGACAGGCGCGCCCCCCACAGTGCATTGAGCCCCACCAGCGCGCTGGCGGCGTCGCTCGAGCCGCCACCCAGACCCGCTGCCGCCGGGATGCGTTTGACCAGGCTCAGCCGCGCACCACGACTCCCGCCGAGGGTGGTCGCCAGAAGTCCGGCCGCGCGGGCGACCAGGTTGTCCTCCTCCTGGATATCGAGTCCCTCGACATGGGTGAGCAGGGTTTCGGCTGGCTCGATGCACAGCTCGTCCGCGAGGCTGACCGTGTGGACCAGGCTCACCAGATCGTGAAAACCGTCCGAGCGCTTGCCGGTGATCTCCAGCGAAAGATTGATCTTGGCGAAGCAGCGAAACCGCATCTCAGCTATTCGGTCTCGAAGAGCCGCACCCAATCGGCGGGCGCCAGCGCCTGTGGACGGAGGCCGGGGTCGATCGCCGCACGGCGGAGCCGGTCGCTGGCCTCGGCGCGGCTGAGGTTCAGACCGTCCGCGAGCGAATTGGCCAGCGTCTTGCGCGGCTGCTTGAACCCGGCCTGCACCAGTGTGGTGAAGGCCGCGAGCCGCTCTGGGCGCACGGGGCGCTCGGCCTCGCCTTTCGGCTCCAGGAGGACGACGGCGGAATCGACCTTTGGTCGCGGATAAAACGCGGCGGCGGCGACGCGTCGCACCAGCGCGACCTGGGCCTGCACCTGAATGACGACCGCCAGCGCGCTCATCTCGCCGGGTAGCGCGGCGATGCGCTCGGCGACTTCGGCCTGGAGCATGACGACCAACCTTCGCGCAAACGGCGGCCCCGCGGCGAGCAGGCGCCGCAGCGCGGGCGAGGTGATGTGGTAGGGCAGGTTGGCGACGACGGTGTACGGCGCATCGAAGTACGCCTCGGGGTCGAAGGCCAGCACGTCCTGATTGACCACCTCCAGGTTGTCGATACCTTCGTCGTCGAGACTGGCGGCCAGCGCGGGGTCGATCTCGACCGCCACGACGCGCCGCGCCTGCTTTGCGAGTCGACGGGTCATGACCCCCAGCCCGGGCCCGACCTCCAGCACGTCGCCGGTCGGCGTGAGGCGCGCGGCGCGCACGATGGCCGCGGCGACGCGCTGATCCTCCAGAAACGATTGTGAGAGCCCTTTGCGTGGCCGCACGCCCAGGGCGCGGAGCCGCGCCCTAGCCGATGCAAACGATTGGCCGTGCACCCGTTGTCGATCGGCGCGCCGCCCAGGCTGCCAGCCCGCTTGCTCGGGCCCGGCACCCCTGCGGCACCCGACGAACACTCCTTACTGCTGCTTCCTTCCGGACCTGACAGGGTTCGTAGGTCGCCGCCGCGCAGGACCAGACCTTCAACGCCGCGCTGCCCGCGGTCGGACGGTCGACACACAACCTCGAACGGGACTTCAACCCCGCTAGAGCGGGTTTCGGGTTACAACGGACCGCTACTCCGCCGTCTAGCACGGCCACTCAGAGTCTAGCGAATCAGACGCAATCCAGACGAGCCGCGTCGAAGACCGCGTCCAGGTCGATGGTCACCTCGGGGACCAGCTCAGCCGTAAGCCGCGCACGGCTGCCGCGCGCGTGGCGCGCGATCAACTGACCACCGCGGTACATCAGGGCGCACTGTTCGACGAGATCGATGATCCACAATTCTCTGAGACCGTCGCGAAGATAGTCGGCGAGCTTGGTACCGAGGTCGCGCTGGCGCGAGGACTGGGACACCTCGATGACGAGCTGCACCTGCTCAACGCGCGGCTTGGGCGGGGCGCCGGGCTCGAACACCGCGACGTCGGGCTCTGGCTGCCCGTCAGTCGGCAGAATGATGGGCGTCTGACTCGAGGCCCGCTCCCAACCAAGCTGCGTGTAGAACGCGCTGGCCAGGTAGCGCACCGCGCCAATGTGTGGGTCACTCATCGGCGGCACGTCGACAATCTCCCCATGCAGCAGCTCGACCCGCCGGTCGCCGAAGACGCCTGCCTCCACCGCGGCGTCGTACTCGTCGAGGGTCCAGTAGTGTGGAGTGGGTCTATCCACGACGGGAGGTGCCGATGTAGCCACCGTCTAGCTCGGCGATAGTATGGCCCTCCGCGTGGGGGCCCGCGACCCGTTTCCGTACAATGCGTCCGGAAGGGTCGCATAGAGGC
>JAFAOS010000096.1 GCA_019247515.1 Chloroflexota bacterium
CGAGGTTCGCCAGCACCTCACCAGCAGGTCCACATGGTTCTTCTGCCTGGCATTCGCTGGCATGGGCGCCCTCGTGACGCTCGCGGTCGGGTCGGACCTCCAGGACACTCTGTTGCGGCCCGAGGTCCCGCAACTCGCCAACGCTCCGTATGTCGTCACGTTCGCGATCACCATCCTGGGTTGGTTGGCTCTGTTCGGACTATCCGGCGCGGTCTTCAGTCGGAGCGCGACGCGCGACTTCGACGCTGGCTCATTCCCCATCTGCTGACCAGCGGCGTGGTGGAGGCCGAGTATGTCGTCGGCCGACTCGCCGCTGCAGTCATCGTGGCCATCCTGGTCAGTTTGGCAATCGTGGTCGGACTGTTGGCTGGCCTCGCGCTGCCACCGATCCGGCCCGAGCACGTCGCACCACTCGACTGGCAGACCTACACGACCCCCTTGCTCATCTACGTGATCCCGAACTGCATCATCATCGGCACGCTGCTCTTCACGGTCGGGCTGCTCGGCCGACGGACGCTCTGGGTGTATGTCGCCCTGCCGGTGGCGATCGTATCAGACCTGAATGGATTCGGGTCATTCCTGAACGGCGTTCGCTGGCGGAGGTGCGCGGCCCCCAGGACGCGAATGTCTATTACGCGAAAGGGCCGGTCGTGCTGTACACGCTGCGGGACTATCTGGGCGCGGATACGCTTGACGCGGCGCTGGCTCGCTTCATGCAGCGCTTCCGATCCGGCCCGCCCTACCCGCTCGCATCGGACCTGATAGACGAGCTGCGCGCCGCCACCCCGCTGGACCGACAATACCTGCTGACGGACCTGCTCGACACCATCACGTTCTGGCAGAACAGCACTGAATCGGCGGTGGCCCGGCAGCGACCCGACGGCAGGTATGACGTCACGCTGACGATGCAGGTCGGCAAGGTCCGGGCTGACTCGGCCGGCCACATGACCGACGTCGCCATGGACAACGACCTGATCGACATCGGGGTGCTCGGCAACGACGGACGCTTCCTGTACCTCCAGAAGCACGCGATGCACAGCGGCACCAATGTGGTAACTGTCACCGTCGACGGCGCACCGGCCCAGGCGGGCATCGACCCGATGTACAAGCTCATCAACGGCGCCGTCTACCAGAACGTGGTGACCGTCACGCCAGCCGACTAGTTCTGAAGCCCGCGGGGCGCGTCGCCCCAGGATCTGACACACCAGCCACACAACTCGTACACTGGCTTGTAACGGGTCAGCCAGCCGCCGACGAGCGAGACACCGTGCCAGTCAGCTCTGGCTGTCTCTGGTCGACGGGATGGACACACACGCCCTGACATTTGGCGAGCAGCTGCGCAGCCTCCGAATTCGAGCGTGTTTGAGCCAGGCGGCACTCGCCGAGCGGGCCAATATCTCGGTCGCGGCCGTCGCCGCACTTGAACGCGGCAAGCGCACTGCGCCGTACCCGAGTACGCTCGACGCGCTGGCCCAGGCGCTCGGCCTGGCCGCACAAGATCGCGCCGCTCTGATCGCACTGGCTGGCGCCCTGCGCCGATCGACTGCCCCACCGCGGTTGCTGCCGCCCGACCCGGTGTCGCGGCCCGACGTGGTGCCTCCCCGCCTCGGACGGCCTGCCGACGAGCTGCCGATGGGCCTAACGTCGTTTGTTGGTCGCCAGGCTGAGCTCGAGGCGGCGCGCACGCTGCTCGACCCCGCCAGCAGCCGGGTCCGACTCCTGACGCTGGTCGGACCGGGTGGCGTGGGCAAAACGCGCCTGGCGGTCGCCGTGGCAGCGTCTGTCGCCTCGGCCTACCCCGATGGCGTCGTGTTCGTGGACCTGGCGTCAGTGCGTGACTCGCGCCTGGTGGCGGCGTCGATCGCCCATGCCCTGGAGATCCGCGAGGCGGGCGGACGGAGCGCGCGGGAGCTGCTGTTCGAACACCTGAGCGCGCGCCGGATCCTGCTCGTACTGGACAATTTCGAGCACGTGCGGGATGCAGGGCCGCTCCTGGCTGAGGTGCTCAGCGCCTGCCCGAACGCGGCGCTGCTGGTCACCAGCCGAGTCGCTCTGCTCCTGCAAGGGGAGCACCGCTTCCCGCTGGCACCCCTGGTAACGCCGGCCGAGGAGGAGTCGAGCGCAGCCGCGGTCCTGGCCACCCCCTCCGTACGCCTCTTCCTGGAACGGGCGCGGGCGACCGCCCCGGACTTCAGGCTCATGCCAGCTGACATAGCGGCGATCGGTGCCATTTGCCGTCGGCTCGACGGCATGCCGCTGGCCATCGAGCTGGCCGCTGCCCGAGTGGCGGTACTCTCGCCCCCAGCGCTGCTCCGCCGCCTGGAGCACCGGTTGGCACTGTTGACGCATGGCGCGGCGGACCTGCCGGAACGCCAGCAGACACTGCGCAACACGCTCGCCTGGAGTTACGGCTTGCTGAGACCAGCCGACCAGATGCTCTTCAATCGGCTGGCCATCTTCGCTCGCGGCTGTACCGTCGAGGCAGCCGAGGCGGTGTGCGCCGACGCGGCGCTCCCCGGCGAGGAGGTGCTCGACGGGCTCCAGGTGCTGGTTGACAGCAGTCTGGTCCAGGTGAACCGGCTGGATGAGCCGACGCGCGAGCCCCGGTTCGGCATGCTGGAGACCGTGCGCGAATATGCCCTGGGCTGCCTCCGCGAGTCGGGCCAGGACGCATCCATTCAGGATCGGCATCTGACCTATTACCTGACACTGGCGGAGCAGGCGACCGTTGAGCTGTTTGGACCGCGGCTGGCGGGCTGGCTCGCGCGGCTGGATTGCGATCTCGGCAACCTCCGGGCGTGCCTCGAGTACGCCTGGGATCGAGGGCAGATTGCCATCGGCCTGCGCCTGGCCGGCGCGCTGGCGCCGTTCTGGAGCACGCGGGGCTACGGCAGCGAGGGGCGAGCATGGTTGACGCGGCTCATCGAAGGCATGGAACGGGTCGAGGTGGCGGCGGCCGTTGGAGCCCGCGCGCTCTATGGGGCGGGGATGCTGGCCAATGCCCAGGGTGATCAGTACGAAGCGATGCAGTTGCTCGACCGGGCCGTGGTGCTGTACCGCGCGGCTGGTGATCCCGTCGGCGCCGTCCGCGTCCTGAACACGCGGGGCGGGGTGGACTACGATCGCGGCGACTTGCAGGCCGCAATGACCTGCTACACCACTTGTGTGGGGTTGGCGCGCGCCGCGAACGACCTGGGCGAGGTGGCTCGCGCGCTGGCCAATCTGGGCGAGGTCCATTTTCACCTGGGTGACCTGCGTCGGGCCGAGGCCTGCCACGAAGAGGCGCTGGTCCTGGCCCAGCAGGCGGGCCGCGTCGACATCGAGGCATACCAGCTCAGCGACCTGGGCAATGTGGCCTGCCGTCTAGGAGATCTGGCGCGCGCGGCGACGCTCCATCGGCGGGCACTCGGGCTCAAATACTCGCTCGGCGACCACCGGCGCATCGCCATCAGCCTGGAGGACATGGCCGCGCTGGCGGTCGCAGAAGGGCGGATGGAGCGCGCGGCGCGCCTGTTGGGGGCGGCAACCGAACTCCGCGCGGCGATTGGCACACCCCGGCCCGTACCGGAGCGGATGACCACGGAGCGTACGTCGAGCGAGGCACGCGCGGCGCTCGGCGAGGAGGACTGGGCGGCCGCGTTCGCCACCGGCCGATCCCTTCCGCTGGCTGAGATCATCAGCGACGCGCTGGAGGAAGCAATCGCGGCGCCTGATGTCGCGCTGCCCAACCTCGAGGCTCGTTGACGGTCATCCGCCAGTGACGACACTCCTGGCACACGTATAACACGCGAATGACAGACACGCTGACGGTGCCGCCCCAAGAGCGTCGCGTACTGGCCGTGACACTTCGGCTGCAGCGTCCGGAGGAGCTCTTCGTAAAATCTGAGCTCACGCCGCTCTCACCCGACTATCGCGAGCACAGCTACACCGCGGGCATCGAATACATCGCTGCGCGGCTTGCGGCTACCCGGTTGCGGCCGGTGCAAGCAACACTGGAGTTGCCAAGCCGATACGTTTTGCCTGACATGTCCGCCAGACTCAGCGCGGCCACCCGCCGCTACTGTGCGAGCCGCATGGTCCAGATCCAGGCCGACATCGCGGTCGGTCGTCGGCGCGGCCTACGCGGCTTGCTGCTGGCGCTCGTGGCGGTGGTGTTGCTGATAGGTGGCTCCGCCTTTGTCAATGGCTGGGCGGCGCCCTGGGGCGAGATCGTGGCTGATGGGATGGTCATCGGGGGCTGGGTGTTGTGTTGGTCCCCACTCGACACCCTCCTCTTCACCGTTCCCTATCAGGAGTTGGACCGACGCATCTACCGCCAGCTGGCGACGATGGACATCGCTGTTCGGCCCAGCGACGACGCGTAGCCAGCCACTTCCCGCATGGATCGACGGGATAGACTATCCGACATGCTCGAAGTTACTTACTTCGAGGCGCACACCCGCTTCGAGGAGCTCGTGCACCGCGTCAACGCCAACAACGAGGTGGTGCACATCCGCCACGATAGCGGCGTCGCCGCGGTCTTGCTTGCCGCCGACGAATACGCGCGCTTGATACAAACAACGCACCGGCGAGGCAGCCCGGCAAATGCACGTCGCATGCTCCAGGCGCTCGCCGCCATCAACTCCGGACCTTCCAGCGCTCCTCCGATGGACCCGACAGCTACCCACGCCCCAGCGTCGAACAACCAGCCTGTGTCCCAACTCACGTCGCAGCTGGGAGACGCTTTCGTGAAGTCCTGGGACGAAACGGTTCGAAAGCTGCGTCGCCGGCATGTGTCGCTTGAAAGCGTTGAGGCCTCACGACAGCTTCGGGCGACGGTGGCCGATTTCGTGCGCTCTGAAGTCGACGAGTTAATGACGATGATGGGCATCGTCCTCGAGGACCGGGCGACCGGAGGGGCTCCTTCGGACACCAGCAGCAGCCCGAAGTCGCCGCGACTCTAGCCTGGCGCGACTATCAAGGGCGGCGCGGAAGGAGCCGTTGCTCGGCTCGTGTCGATCTGTCGAGACCGTCGACTGTGCGGCCAGTGTGCGGGTCGTGTCGCTGGCGGGCTGGCGGGAGCGGTGGCACGCTGGGGCCGTGACGTCAACTGCACGTAACGAAACGTTCGCAGGCCAGCATGAGGGCAGCACGATCGAACCCCAAACCCGCGCACCAGCACCCGTCGAGTCGAAAACGCGACGATCGCGTCAGCGCGCCACAGGTCGGCCGCGTTTTGGCGTCGTCCGTCGCGTCGGCTCGGGCACACATCAGCAGATCGTGCTCATCAGCGCGGTGGCCACCGTCCTCGGACTGCGCGCGTACCTCGAAGTGACGGGCTATCCGCAGATCGGCGGCAACGGACTCCACATTGCGCACATGCTCTGGGGCGGCCTGCTCATGCTGGTCGCGATTGTGTTGCTGCAGTCGTTCGTCGGCATCCGGGCGCAAGGATTGGCCGCGCTCAGCGCCGGCATCGGGTTCGGTCTGTTTATCGACGAGCTGGGCAAGTTCATCACGTCCGACAACGACTACTTCTTCCAGCCGACCATCGGCCTGCTGTACGTGATCTTTGTGGTGCTGTTCCTCGTGTTCCGAGCGTTGGATGTGCGGCGCCCGTTGCGAGCGGTCGAGGCACTCGCCAATGCCACCGACGCGCTAGCCGACCTGGTGATCAGCGGCGCCACACCGGGTGCGCGAGCGCGCGTGCTGAGGCCGCTGCAGAACAGCGACGCGGCTGGCCCCTTCGCCTCGGCGCTCCACGCACTTGTCGACGCCGCGCCCGACGTCGCCGAGCAGGCGCCGTCGCTGCCTGCGCGCGCCGCCGGCCGGGCGCGCAGCTGGAGCGCTCGAGCGCTGAGCACGGCCTGGTTCGCCCGGACCATCGTCGCCCTCTTCCTGGTGTCCGCCGTGTTCGAGATCCTGACGGTCGCCGCCGTGGCTGTCGTGCTGATCGCCGCATCGCAGGACCTGGGCCAGACGGCGGTGGTCCGCGAGATGTCGGCCAACCCGCCGCCAAACGGATGGGTGGCGACGCTCATATCCGGCGCGGCCGCGCTGGTATCCCTCGTGTTCACGCTCATCGGTGCCGCGCGCTTCCGCGCCAGTCGACTCTCGGCGTTGCGCTGGTTCGAGCGCAGCGTGATCGTCTCGCTCCTGCTCGTCGATCCGATCAACTTCTTCGCCCTCGAATTCGAGGCTCTGACCGGCCTGGTATTCGACCTGATTCTGTGGGCAGGCGTCAGCTACCTGATCCGCCAGGAAACCATCAGCACCTCGCTTGCGGGCGGACCTGACGGTCAGGACTGATCCGCCGATTGGCCTCGAGGCGCGCCGCGGGTAACCTGGTCTACGAAGGGAAACGCACACAATGCAATTGCTGTCATACCGCGCCGGGTCCGACATTCGATTGGGTGCCGCGGATAGAACCGGAGTCGTCGACCTGCAGCGCGCCGCACAGGCGGCTGGCGTCGACGTTCCATCAAACATGGTCGCGCTCATCTCGCTCGGCGAGCGGGGGCTGGACCTCGTCGAAAAAGCGCTGGCGACCGGCGAAGGCCGCGTGGAAGGCAACGTCCACTACGCTCCGCCGCTGCAGTTGCGCAAGAACGTGTTCTGCATCGGTCGCAATTACAAAGCTCACATCGAGGAGGGTTTCAGGGCTCGGGGTCAGGAGCCGGTTTTCCCAAAGTACCTGGAGATCTTCTCGAAGCCACCCACCACCTTGATCGGCCACGAAGAGGACATTCGCTGGGATTCGTCTTTCACCCAGAAGCTGGATTACGAGGTGGAGCTGGCGATCGTCGTCGGCAAAGCGGGACGCCGAATCGCAGCCGATCGCGCGGCAGACCACATCTTTGGCTACACCATCGGCAATGACGTCTCGGCGCGCGAGGTCCAGCAGAACCACGGTCAATGGTTCCTGGGCAAAGCCATGGATAGCGCGTGCCCGCTTGGTCCGGTGATTGTCCCCTCGCGCGATTTCCCGAAGCCGCAAAACGTGCGGTTGAGCACGCGCGTCAACGGCGAAGTGCGCCAGGACTCCAACACCTCGGACATGCTGTATAACATCGGTCGCATCATCGAGATCCTCTCGTCCGGCGTGACGCTCGAACCAGGCGATGTCATCATCAC
>JAFAOS010000197.1 GCA_019247515.1 Chloroflexota bacterium
ATGTCGGCGGGCGCCGTGCCTTTCAAATTGTTCAACGCGGCGTTGGTGGCGTCCAGCGCGCTCTGGGCGGCCAGCACCTGCGACTGGAGTGAGGCGACCGTGGCCTGGGCGGACTGCAGGTCGGCCGCGTTGGTGCCGCCCAGCGCCGTGTAGGCCGCCTGGGCACTGACCAGCGCGGCTTGATCCGCCTGAACCGAGCTCTGCGCTGCCTGGCGCACGTCGTCAGTTGCGCCTTTCTGGACCGTGCTTAACTTCGCGTTCGCCGCGTCCAGCGCGGCCTGTGCCTGGGCCACAGCTTCGGGTCGACCGCCGCGCAGCATCAGGTCCAGCCTGGCCTGCTGGGCGTCTATTCCGGCTTGCGCCAGGCGAATGTCCTCGTCGCGGCCACCGTTTTGCATGTTCTGAAGCTTGATCTGCTGCTGACTGACAGCCGCCTGGGCCGCGGCGACGTCTTCCGGGCGCGCGCCGCTCTGCAGCTGGGCCAGCTTCGCGTTCGCCGCGGCTAGCGTGGCCTGCGCCTGCTGCAACTGGACCTGGGGTCCGTCCTGGTCCAGTTGAGCAATCACGTCGCCGGCTTTGACGGAGGAGCCGCCGTCCACCAGGACCTGCTCCAACCGGCCGGAGCCCTTGGGCGAGACGCTTACCTGTTGCGTGGCGCGCAGGTCGCCGCTCAGGTCCAGCGTCTGCTGGATGTCGCCGCGGCCAACCGTCGCGGCAGAGACGTTCATGGCGCGCGGCGCCGCGGTAGCCGTGTTGTTGGGCTGCGCGCCGCGCGGACCGCATGCACCCAGCACGAGGGCGCTTGCGGCGATCCCGGCCGCTGCCAGCCAGCGACGCGAGCGGAGTCGGCGTGGTAGCCACCAGTTGGCCCGGCCCATCAGCCGCATGCTGGCGGGCACCAGGATCAATCGGATCAATGTCGTGTCAATGAGGACGCCGATAGCCAGACCCACACCCAGCTCCTTGAGAAAGATGATCTGTGACGTGCCGAATGAGGCGAACGTCCCCACGAGGACCAGTCCGGCGGCGGTGATGACGCGCGCGGTATGGTCCAGTCCGCTGGAGACCGCCTCGATGTTGTCGCCGGTGGCGCGGAACCGCTCGCCGATGCGCGACAGCATGAACACCTCGTAGTCCGTCGACAGTCCAAAGAGGATGACGAACAACAAGGCGGGAGTAATGACGAAGAGCTTGCCTTGCGGGTTGAGACCGATGAGACTCGCGCCCCAGCCGTCTTCGAAAATGAGGACCAGCGTGCCGTACGTGGCCAGAATGCTGATCGCGTTGAGCAGGATTGCCTTGATCGGCAGGACAATCGAGCGAAACAGGAAGGTCAGGATCAGGAACGTGAGCCCGAGAACGGCGGCGACCAGCAGGGGAAAGACGCTGTACAGCGCGGACGAGTAGTCTTCCACGCCAGCCGACAGACCGCCGACGAGCACGCGATATGGGCGCAGCTCCGGAATGCCCGGGACGATGCGCTCGCGCAGGTCGTGGACCAGCGCCTGGTGGTCGTCGTCGAAAGCGCTGCCACGGACGTACACGGTGATCGCCGCGTCAGTGCCGCCGTGGTCCAGGTTGATCAGGTCCGCTGCCTGCGCCGAGCGCGCCGGATCGGCCCGCAGCAAGTCTGGAGTCAGGGATGGAAACAGGTTGTCGGGCACGCCGGCCGAGCGGGCCGCCGTCGACAACGACAGTACACCGTCGACGCGCGGGTCCGCGGCGATCGTGTCGCTCAGCTTCTGGAGTCCAGTCAGGAACGCCGGCGTAAACGCGCCGTTCGGCGGTGCGGTGCTCATCACGATCTGAATGGGCTCCAGCCGGTTGGCGCCAAACGCGCTGGCCGCGACCTGCATGCCGCGCGTGGACTCGACGTTGGCCGGCAGTCCGTCGGGGTCGACACCCATCAGGCGCAGGTCGAGGACCGGGATCGTCAGCACCGTCAGCACCGCGAGCGTGCCGAGCAGCCAAACCCATGGATCGCGCATCACCCGTCGGCTGAAGCGGTACCACACGCCGTGACCATCCGGATTTCGGCGGGGTTTCGGCAGCACGCGCAACGAGTGGATGCGGGGACCAAGAATTGCCAGCAACGCCGGCAGCAGCGTCAGGCCGGCCAGCACACCAGTGCCGGCGACCAGCATGACCGCCAGGCTCATGGAGCGCACCACGAGCAGGTCGATGAACAGGGTCAGCAGCAACATTCCCGCGAAGACGGTGACACCCGAGAACGCGATCGAGCGGCCGGCGGAGGCCATGGTGGCCGCCACCGCCTCGTGCGGCGTGCGGCCGTTGTCAAGCTCCTCGTCGAAGCGGTTGACGATAATCAACGAGAAGTCGATGCCGAGCCCCAGACCAATCATCGACGCGGTGTTCAGCGCGAAAATCGAGATGTCAGTCGAAAAAGAGAGCAGGTACATCATCGCCAGCGCCAGCGTGACGCTCGCGCCACCGAGCACCAGGGGCAGGGTGGTGGCGACCACCGAACGGAACACCAGCAACAGCAGAATGCCGACAATTGGCAGGGTGAGCACTTCCGCGTGACGCAGGTCGCTTTCGCTCACGTCGCGCACGTCGGCGTTGCTGGCCGGTTGGCCGGTGACGTAGTGCTCGAGCGCAATCGGCTGGAGCGCCGCGCGCAGGTCCGGCACGCGAGCTTCGATGTCGCGCTCGCCGCCGTCCAGCGTCACGATGCTGATGGCACTATGGCGGTCTGGGCTGACCAGGACCGGCGTGCCGGTCTGAATATAGCTGTCGACGTGGCGCACGCCGGGGACAGCGCCGAGCAGAGCGTCCGCTTGCGTGAGCTGGTCCTTGATGGACGGCTCGTCGACGGTTGCGTTCGGGAAATTGAAGACGACGCTGATGTTGTTGCGGTTGGCGCCGTTGAACGCCTGGTCGAGGACGGTCGCGGCGGCGGTGGACTCGGAATCCGGCACGTAAAACCCGCCAGGTTGGAGGACCGCCGCCGCGCGGGGCGCAAGAAAGATGCCCGCGACGGTCAGCACCAACAGCCAACCACCAACAATGAACCACCGGAAACGGACTACGGTCCGGCCCCACGTGGTGAATGGATCAAACATTGTCACCTCAGCGCCCCTGCGGCGCGAGCCCGATCGAGTAGCGCGCCGTTTCGGGATCCGCCAGGTCCAGTTGCTGCGCCAGCATCACGATCTTGCCGCGTGTGACGACCAGCGTATGAATGAGCGAGACGTTCGAGACGCCGGCGTTCTTGATCGCATCCGACGTGAGCGTCACGTGGTGCACCGCGGTGTTGTCGACGATCTGCGAATCTGAAAACGACACCTGAAAACCAGGGTTCGCCCTGATAAACGTGTCCACCGATTTGCGGATCGCGTCCTTGCCCGGAAACACGCCGAACGGGGAGATCTCCACCGTTTCGGGCGCGAACAGGTCCATCGTGCCGTCCAGGTCGCCGTTGAGAAAACTCTGTTTGAATGCCGCGTCGACGGCCGCCACCGACGCACCGGTGTCCTGTGCGGGCGCCGTATAGTCCAGTACGAACAGGTTGAACGCGCGGCGTTCCTGAGGGCTGGTGTTGATGATCCGCAGCGGCGTGTTGGCCGGCGGACCCATCAATCCCTGCCCGGCGCTGACGGACAGCTCCTGGTCGAGCGTCGGGAACTGAACGGTCTGTTCGCCGGCGAACATGTACCACGACTCGACGCCGGGGTGGCTGTGCTCCGTTCCGACGACCTTGCCAGCCCGACTCTGGTATGAGAGCTGGAGCAGGTACTCGGGCGCTTCGGGCACCGGCAGGGGCCCGATCTCGGCGAGGTGCGTCGCACCCGGTGTCTGGTCGCCCTGGTGCGCAAGGGTAAAGAGCCAACCTCTGCCTTCCGCGTCGAGTGTCATGCTGTACTGGGTCGCCGCGGCGTTGGCTGCGGCGAACGTCGGGAACGTCTCGATCTGCCAGTACAGCGGGCCCGCGGGCAGGCTGGTGACCCGATGCTCGACGGGCCCGGCGATCGTCGCGATGCCCGGCAGTCCGTCGTCGGCGCTGATGCCCGTCGGGTCGGCGGTGCGGGTGGGTGGCGCGCTGGTCGGGGCGATGCTGGGCCGCGGCTCCACGGCGCCGGGTCGTACGGGCCGGGCGCTACGGACGGCGACGCCCGCGCCTACAAGCGCCGCGCCTGCCAATCCCGCACCTGCGCCCGAGAGGAAGCTCCGTCGGTGCATACGACGTGAAACGCCTCACGGCACTCGCTTCGCGCATCCCTCGCCCAAGTTCAGCGATTCCACCGTAGGTGGAAATCATCGACCCTGCCCGAGCTAACACGCCTCAGCGTGCCTGCAACTACAATGACCCGCGTTGATTGTGCCGCGGCTCAAGGTGCTGACCGTGTTCGGGACTCGCCCCGAAGCAGTCAAACTCGGCCCGGTGATCCGCGAGCTCGCGCGCCATCCCCAGCGGATCGACACTCGGGTATGTGTCACAGCCCAGCACCGCGACATGCTCGATCAGGTGCTCAGCATCTTCGGCATTCACCCCGAATATGACCTGGACGTGATGCAGGACAACCAGACCCCCACCCAGGTCGCCTCGGTGGTCCTCGCCAGGCTGGAGCCGGTCCTCCAGGTCGAGCGGCCGGACTGGGTGCTGGTCCAGGGCGACACCACCACGGTTGCAGTCGCCGCCCTGGCGGCTTTTTACCAGCGCGCCCGCGTCGGCCACGTGGAAGCCGGCCTGCGCACCGGCGATCGCTGGCAGCCATTTCCCGAAGAGATCAACCGCCGCATCGCCGGAGTCATCGCCGACCGCCACTTCGCACCGACCGAGCGATCGCGTCAAAACCTGCTGCGCGAGGACGTGCCAGCGGAGCGAATCCTGGTCACTGGCAATCCGGGCATCGACGCCCTCCGCTGGATCACCACCCAGCCGGAGCCTCCAGTCGTGCGCGACCTGCTGCTCGAAGCACCGGAGGCGCGCACGATCCTGGTGACCGCGCATCGGCGCGAGAATTTCGGCGAGCCAATCCGTGATATCTGTCAGGCTCTGCGCGAGCTGGTGGAGCGTTATGCGGGCTCAGTCCGCATCATCTATCCCGTGCATCGCAACCCTAACGTGTGGGGGCCGGTGCACGAGCTGCTGGGAACGATCCCGCACGTCACGCTGACACCGCCGCTCGACTATCTGTCGAACCTGCAGTTGATGAAGCGCGCCTACCTGGTGGTCACCGACTCGGGTGGCATTCAGGAGGAGGCGGCGGGTCTGGGCATTCCCGGTCTGGTGCTGCGCGAGGTGACCGAGCGGCCGGAGGGTGTCGAGACCGGCGCGCTGCGCGTCGTCGGCACCGACCGCGAGCGCATTGTGTCGGAAACGTGCCGCTTGCTGGACGATCCGCATGAATACGCGCGCATGGCCCAGGCCGAAAACCCCTTCGGCGATGGCCACGCCGCCGGACGCATCGTGGCCTCGCTGCTCAACGATCCGTGACGGACGGGCCTGCGTTCCAGCTCGAATCGAAGCGTTCGGGTCCGAAAGGTGCGAGCTCGCCCAATCCCGATCCGTGCAGAATGTCCTCTGCGACGCGGCGGCCCGTCAGCGGCCCAAGCAAGACGCCGTTTCGGTAGTGGGCGGTGGCGACAAACAACCCCTCGAGCCCCGGCGCCCAGCCAACCAGGGGAAAACGGTCCGGCGCCGCCGGGCGCAGACCCGCCCAGAAGCCATCGATGCTGAAGCTGCCCACGGCGGGCACCACTTCCAGCGCGGCCTCGGTCAGGCGATTGACCCCGGCCAGGGTGGGTCGCGCGTCGTAGTTGCCTTCCTCTTCGGTCGCCCCCAGGACGACCTCGCCGTCCGGACGCGGCACCAGGTAGCACTCGCCGCACCAGATGACGCGCCGGGGCGTCTTGCCGAGTCCGCGCAGGCTCAGGATCTGCCCTTTCACCGGCGCCACCGGCAGGTCCAACCCGATGCGGCGCCCCAGATCCGGGCTCCACACGCCCGCGGCGAGTACCACCGTATCGCTCTCGATTACCTCGGTCGGAGTCTGTACGCCGCTGACCCGCTCACCTTGCCGCGCGATGTCAACTACCGGCGTGCCCTCGACGAAGCGCGCTCCGCGTTGCGCGGCCGCCATCGCCAGCGCTTGCACCAGTCGCGGTCCGCGCACCTGGCCCTCGTCGGCCAGCCACAGTGCGCCTGCCAGCAAACGCCCGGCCACGCCTCTCAGCAGCGGCTCGCACGTGCCGAGGTCGTCAGAGTCGACCCACTCGGCCGCGAGCCCGCGCGCGGATTGCCAGCGCCACATGCGCTGCAGGTCCACCCGTTCAGACTCGGTGCGTGCCACGCGCAGGATACCCGTTTGCCGGTACTCGACATCCAGGCCGACGTCCTCGAGCAACGCGGCCGCGAGTGGCGCGTGCTCCGCACGTCCCAGCAGGCACAGCTCGAAGAAAGGATCGGCGAACGGTGCCTCGACCTGTGGCGCCAGCATGCCCGCCGCTACGCCCGATGCGCCGGCCGCCAGGTGCGCGCGTTCGAGCAGGGTGACCCTCGCCCCGCCAAGCGTCAGGTAATAGGCGATGCAGCAGCCGACGACGCCGCCACCGACGATGACGACGTCCGCTCGGTCGGCGCTGGTCAAACCAGACTTGGAGCCGCCGCGACCAGACCCGTGATCGGGCTGGACGGGATCGCTACCTCGCTGCGCGGCATGCGGCCGGCGCGATAGCCGAGGCGGCCGGATGTCACGGCCATGCGCATCGCGGCCGCCATCAGCGACGGGTTGTCCGAACGTGAGACCGCCGTGTTGATGAGGCATGCGTCGGCGCCGGCTTCCATCGAGCGCACCGCGTCGGACGGGGTGCCAATGCCCGCGTCGACGACGACCGGCACGTTCACCCGCTCGGCGATGCGCCGAATGCCCTCCCAGTCCTGCACGCCCTGGCCCGAGCCGATCATGGACCCCAGCGGCATCACTGTCGCGGCGCCGGCTTCCTCCAGACGCAGCGCGGTGACCAGGTCCGTGGTGGTGTACGGCAGCACGACGAAGCCCTCGCGCACCAGAATCCGCGTCGCCTCGACGGTGCCGGCGACGTCGGGCCACAGGGTGCGCTCGTCGCCGATGACTTCGAGCTTGACCCAGTTCGTGTCCAGGGCTTCGCGGGCCAGTTCGGCCATGAACACCGCTTGCCGGACACTGGTGGCGCCCGCGGTGTTGGGCAGCAGCTGGTAGCGACCGCGGTCGAGCGCGGACAGGATGCCGGCGTCGGGTCCGCTGCCGTCGACGCCGGTCATGCGGATAGCGACGGTCACAATCTCGGTGCCCGAGGCTTCGAGTGCGGCCCGCAGGAGGGCCGGCGACTGGAAGCGGCCGGTGCCCATGAACAGCCGCGAGCTGAACGTCTGGCCGGCGATGACCAGTGGATCGTCGTCCCAGGCGCCGCCGGCGACGACCTTGACCAGGTCGACGCGGTCGCCGTTGGCGAAGGTGACGCCCGACCACTTGCGTTTGGGCACCACCTGGCCGTTCACGGCCAGGGCAACGGCCTGGTCGCTGATGCCGCGGCTGGCCAGGAGCGTCGGGACGTCGAGCGCGTCGCCGGGGAATTCAAAGGGTTGCTGGTTGATGATCACTTGCACGTGCGGGGTCTCCATAAACTCCCTCTCCCTCTGGGAGAGGGCTGGGGTGAGGTCTCCATGCTCCCTCTCCCTCTGGGAGAGGGCGGGGGTGAGGGCTTACCAAAAGGCATGCGCGGTTGATGCGACGATCCGTCGAGCGCGCACCGCATGCGCGCCGCGGCGTCACACGGATCCGGACTTGACAGAATCGCGGAGATAACGGCGACGCCCGCGCAGCCGGTGGCCAGCACGTCGTCGAGGTTGTCGAGGCCGATGCCGCCGATGGCCAGTACGGGTACGTCCACGGCTTCGACGATGGCCCGCAGCTCGGCGAGGCCGCGTGGCGGCAGCCCCGGGTGGGTCGAGGTCGGAAACACGTGGCCAAACGTCACATAATCCGCGCCCATCTCGGCCGCACGCGTCGCTTCGTCGAGACTGTGCACCGAGCGGCCGATCAGCGCGCGCCCGCCGGCTAGCTCGACCGCCGCGTCAACCGGCAGGCTCTGCACCGCCAGGTGGACGCCGTCGGCGCCGACGGCCAGCGCTACGTCGAGGCGGTCGTTGATGGCCAGGCGGGCGGCGTGCTGGTGCGCAACGCTCAGCAGCTGGCGCGCCTGAGCCAGCAGCGCGGCCGCCGAGGCCGACTTGTCGCGCAACTGCAGCCAATCGACGCCGCCCTCGAGCGCCAGGGCGGCGCAGCGCACGAGCTCAGCCGGCGGCTTGCGAGGCTCGGTGACGAGATGCAGTTGATGCGTGCGCTTCGGCGTCGGCACAGAACGCTTCCCTCCGCTGGCATGACCCAGATCAGGTTCCTGGGGTACGAGGACTCAGTCCGCCTCGTTCTCAGCCCGAAGGCACCCCCAGCGTTCTATTCAGGTGGGTTAGTTCGGAGTATAACTTGCGGCATGCTGCAATCGCATCTGCACAGTCTGATCGCGAAAGCGCACCGCTACCAGGAGGAGCCCGAACGCTTCGAGCGGATCAGCGGCGGGGAGGAAGCGTTGCGCGTGCGGGTCCACGGCGCCAACGGCGACCACGAGGTGGACCTGGTCGACGGTCGTCTGCTGTGCGACTGTGACGGCTTCGCCCATCGGGGTGAGGGCATCTGCGCCCACGTGCTGGCCGTCGAGTACCACTTCCGCGAGGAGGTGCCCGACGGGGCCGTGGAATGGCCCTTCAGCGCACCCGCCGTCTGAGAGGCCCTCTTAGCCAAAGACGGTGCGCCGCACGGCGTCGAAGTCGGCCGGCAGCTCCACCGGCCGGTTTACTTCCCGTGAGGTAATCCCCAGTTCGGCCAGCGCTGCCTGGTGGTAGCGCACCTTGAAGTCGATGAACTTCAAGCCGTTCGCCGTCGAGATCACCGCCACGCGCTGCCCGCGCGCGATGGTCCGCGCGCGGACCAGCTTCTCCAGCACGGCCAGGGCTACCCCCGTGTGCGGATCGTTGAACATCCCGGTGAGGTCCGCGCGCGCGGCCGCGTCCGCCAGCTCATCCTCGGTCGCCTGCTCGACCACGCCGTCGAATCGCACTAGCGTGCGTACGGCGCGGTCATAGCTCACGGGATTGCCGATGCGGATCGCCGAAGCCAGCGTCTGCTTCGTGTACACGGGCTCCAGGCGGTCAAAGCCGCGTGTAAACGCCAGATACAGAGGATTGGCGCGTTCCGCCTGAGCCACGGCGATCCTCGGCAGCGTGCGGATGAGCCCCAGCTCGTAGAGCATCAGGAAGCCGGACCCGAGCGCGGAGACGTTGCCCAGGTTCCCGCCCGGGATCACCACCCAGTCGGGGACCTCCCAGTCGAACTGCTGCACGATCTCGACGGCGATCGTCTTCTGGCCCTCCAGCCGCAGCGAGTTCATCGAGTTCGCCAGATAGACTCCCGGTTCGCGAGCCAGCCGCTGGACGATCTCCATGCACCCGTCAAAATCCGTGTCCAGGGCCAGCACGCGCGAACCGTTCGCCAGCGGCTGCACCAGCTGCGCCGTGGAGATCAGGCCGCGCGGCAGGAGCACCACGGACTGGATGCCCGCGACCGCGCAGTACGCCGCCAGGCTCGCCGACGTGTCGCCCGTCGAGGCGCACACGACCGCCTGAATCGGCGAACCGTGCGCGATCATCTGTTTGACCACGCTGACCAGCACCGTCATGCCCAGGTCCTTGAAGCTGCCGGTGTGGCTGTTGCCGCACATCTTGATCCACAGGTCTTCCAGTCCGATCGACTGGCCGTAGCGATTTGCCCAGAACAGGTTGGTGCCGCCCTCGTCGAGGCTGACGACGTTGGCGTCGTCGAGCTGCGGCAGAACCCATTCCTTCTTGCCCCACACCCCGCTGCCGTATGGCCAGGCGGTGCGCTTGTAGCGATCGTCGAACAGCCTCATCCAGGCGGACGGGCTGCGCGCCCGCAGCGCGTTCAGGTCGTGGGCAACTTCCAGCAGCCCGCCGCAGGTCGGACAGTGGTACAGCACGTCCTCGATCGACCACTGGCCGTGCTCGCCGTTGGTGCAGCGAAACCAGGCCTGATATTGCACGCCGCGCCTCGTCGGCTAGCATAGACCACTCACATCGATGGGGCCCCTGACACTGACCATCCTGGGCGCTGGTCCGGCGGCGCCCAATCCCGGCGGCGCGAATTCGGGGTACCTGGTCCGCCAGGGACCGACCGCGGTGGTGCTGGACTGTGGCCCCGGTACGGCGGGTCAGATCGCGCTGCACGTGCCGCCCGAGCGGCTGGACGGTGTCGCCATCTCCCACTTTCACCCCGACCACTATTTCGACCTGGTGGCCCTGTATTACCTGCTCAAGTACGGCGAGCGACGGGCCACGCGGCTGCCGGTGTGGATCCCGCCGGACGGCCGCGCGTTCCTCGATCGGTTCGGCCGCGTCGTCTCCGACAAGTCGGCCATGCTCGAAGACATCTTCGACCTGCGCGAGTACACGCCCGGCCGCGAGACGCGCATCGGCGATCTGGAGTTCACGTTCCTGCCCGTGCAGCACTACGTGCCGTCCCACGCGATGCGCGTGCGTGGCAATGACGGGCGCGTGCTGGTCTTTTCCTCAGATGCAGCCCCCTGCCCTGGGCTCCCAGCCGCGGCCCAGGGCGCCGACCTGTTTCTGTGCGAATCAGCCTTGCTGGACGCGTCGCAAGACGAGCGCAAGCCTGAGAATCGAGGCCACCTGACCGCCGCCGAAGCAGGCGCCGCCGCGCACGCCGCGGGCGTCAAACGCCTGCTCATCACCCACTACCGCTCGGGCGAAGACCACGACCAACACCACCTCACGTCCGCCCGCACGACATTCAATGGCCCGGTCGACCTGGCGCGCCCCGGCGTCACCTACACGATCAAGCGCGATTGAGATCCGAACTGCAACTTGTTATGAGCCAACGGAATCTCGCTGCGTCGACTACCAAAGCGAACTCTCTGGGAGCTACTCTTCTGTGAATTCCCATGGCCGAGCGTGAGCCCGTCCTCGTCTGCACCGCCTGGCCGTACGCGAACGGCTCGCTGCACGTCGGCCACCTGGCGGGCGTGTATGTCCCGGCCGATGTTTTCGCGCGCTACCAGCGCCTGCTCGGCAAGGACGTTTTGATGATCTCGGGCACCGACGCCCACGGCACCCCGGTGACCGTCCGCGCCGACGAGGAGCACACCACTCCGGCCGAGGTCGCCGCCCGCTACCACGCCGAGTTCCTCACCTACTGGCGAGACCTCGGCGTCAGCTACGACCTGTACACCACGACGACCACCGAGAACCACAAGGACGTGGTCCAGGACGAGTTCATGCTCCTCCTGGACAAGCAGCTGTTGTACAAAGCCAGCTCGACGGGCTTCTACGATCCGGTCGCACGCAGGTTCCTGCCGGATACGTACATCGAGGGCGAGTGTCCTTACTGCCACTACCCGCGCGCCCGCGGCAACCAGTGCGAGAACTGTGGCCGCCTGCTCGAGCCGGAGGACCTGATCAATCCGTACTCACGATTGAACCCGGATGCCCAGCTCGAACGTCGCGCTACCGAGCACTTCTACTTCGACCTTCCCAAGCTCGAGAACGCGTTGCTGGGCTGGGCGCGGCCGATGACCCACTGGCGCCCGAACGTCTATCGCTTCACGATCAATTTCCTGGAGGGCGGCTTGCAGCCGCGCGCAATCACGCGCGATCTCAGCTGGGGCGTGCCGTTGCCGCCGCAGGTTGGCCCGGGCTGGGACGACCGACGCATCTACGTGTGGTTCGAAGCGTGCAGCGGTTATCTGTCGGCGGCGATCGAGTGGGCCAGGGACATCCGGGGTGAACCGCAGGCCTGGGAGCGCTGGTGGAAGGACCCCGCCTGCCGCCAGTACTACTTCATCGGCAAGGACAACATCCCGTTCCACACCGTGATCTGGCCCGCCATCCTGGTGGGCCGCGGCGACGTCATCCTGCCCTACGACGTGCCCGCCAACGAATACATGAACGTCGGCGGCCAGAAAGCCTCCAAGAGCGCGGGCGTTGGCTCGACGGTTCCGCAGTTGCTCGAGGCCTTCGATCCCGACGCGATCCGCTACTACCTGATCGCCAACGCGCCGGAGACGGCTGATACCGACTACACCGAGGAAGACTTCGTGCGTCGCAACAACGATGAGCTCGTCGCGACGTGGGGCAACCTGGTCCACCGCACCCTCTCGTTCATGCAGCGCGCATTCGAGGGCGTGGTCCCCGAGCACACCACCGACCCCGAGGTCGCCGAACGCGTCGCAGCGGCGCGCGCCAGCGTCGAAGCTCAGCTGGACGCCGTCCACCTGCGCGCGGCGCTACGGGAAGCCCTGAACCTGGCGCGTTTTGGCAATGAGTGGTTCGACCGCCGCGCGCCATGGAGGCAGGTGCGCGAAGATCGGGCCGCGGCCGACGCGACCATGGGCTCGCTGCTGGACCTGATCAACGCCGCGAAGATGCTGTTCGCACCGTTCTTGCCGCACACCTCGGCCACGCTGCACGCGCTGCTTGGCTATACCGACGCGCTGGAGGCACGCGGCTGGCGCTTCGAGCCGGTGCCCGACGGCCAGCGGCTGCCGACACCGAGACCATTGTTCCGCAAGCTCGAGCTGTCGGCCGAAGCCGCGGCGTGATTGGTTCCCCGGCGGGGACCCACCGGGAATCGGCGCTTCACTCCACCACCCCAGGACGGTCCTCGGATCAGCGTCTCGGGTGGCTTGGCCTCGGTCTGACGCTGGTCGTGTATGGCGTGCTGGCCTTCGGTTACCTGACGCTCACCCCGATCTGGCAGAACCCGGACGAACCTGCCCACTACACCTACGTCGCGTTCGTCGCGGGAACCGGAGGTTTGCCGGAGCTTCGCCAGGGTGATTGGGACTCGGCTTTGCTCGAGCGGCTGAAGACCGGCACGCTCCTGCCCGACGACTCGATTACGACGATCCGGTACGAGAACTGGCAGCCGCCGCTGTTTTATCTGCTGGCGGCGCCGATCGTTCGTCTGGGCTCGACCGACGATCCGGCCCAGCTCCTCCCCCGCCTGCGCGGTCTGGACGTGGTGTTCGGGGCGATGACGCTGGTGCTGGCGTACGCCGTTGCCCGACACCTGTTCGAGCCGAATCTGGCGCTCGCCGTCCCCCTGACCATGGTCGGCGTGCCGATGTTCGTCGCCGTCTCGGCCGCGCTCAGCGCCGACCCGCTGGCGAACCTGCTCGCGGCGGCGATCGTGCTGGTCCTGTTGAAACGTCCTGAGCGGGCCGTGGACGATCTCCAGCTGCAACTTCCTGCTGCCGCGGACGGTCGCCAGCTGCGACGCCCTGCTGCCGCGAACAGTCGCCAGCTGCAACGCCGTGGCGCCGCGGACGATCGCTGGTCAGTTCTGCTCGGCGCGCTGCTCGGTCTCGGCCTGCTGACAAAACTCGAGCTTGGCATCTTCGTCCCGATCGCCCTCGGCGTCATTGCGGCGCGCTCGGTCCGAAAGGTGCGCGACTGCGCGATCGTCCTCATCATCACCGCGGTCGTGGTCACCCCCTGGCTCGTCCATCAGGTGACCACCTACGGCTGGACCGACCCGCTGGCGCTCGCGCGTCACGCGCAGGTCGTGGGCGATCAGCCGCGCTTTCCCGGTTTCAGCCTGGACTGGGCTGGCGAGTTTCTCGTCGTCAGCTTCCACAGCTTCTGGGCCCAGTTCGGCTGGATGGCCATCGTCGCGCCGGTACGCCTGTACGCGGTGTGGGGCATCGCTGCCGCCGCCGCGCTGGTTGGTCTGGTGCTGGCCCGTCGCCGGCTGCGACACCCCGAGTGGCTGCTGATGCTGGCCACCGTGGCAGTCGCGTTCGTGGCCTACGTGGGCTACAACCTGGCCTTCGAGCAATTCCAGTCGCGCTACGTCTTCACCGCTCTGACCCCCATCGCCGCCCTGCTGGTGATGGGCTGGGCAACGATCCTGCCCAGACGCACCCTCCCGTGGAGTGTGCTGCTCGTGCCCGCGGCTCTGGTCGCCCTCAACGCGTACACCCTGCTGCGAGTGCTGGTCCCCGGTTTCACGCCCCCCGGCTAAACAGATCGGGTCCCCTCCGGGGAAAAAGCGTCTTATTCGTCGGGTCCCCTCCGGGGAAGACCGTGTTGTTCGTGTTAGTCTCACCTCACTCTTGCCGAGGAGGCACGCATCTCGTGGACCTTCGCGTCCAGCAGGCATCGGTTACCGAAATCGACACGCCGCTGCTCATCGTCAACCTGTTCGAGGGCGTCACGCAGCCCGAGGGCGCCACCGGCGCGGTTGATCGAGCCCTGGGCGGCCAGATCTCGCAGCTCATCGCCGACGGCGAGATCACCGGCGAGCCGGCCACGGTGACCGTTATCCACACCAACAACGGCCACAGCGGACTCAAAGCCCGGCGGGTCGCCGTCGTCGGCCTGGGCAAGCAGTCGGACCCCGAGCAGGAGCGCTTCGAAAACGCGCGCGTCGCCGCCGCCCTGGCGGCCCGCAAGGCCCGCGAGCTGAAGGTCGACAGCTTCGCCACGATCGTCCATGGCGCGGGAGCCGGCGGACTCTCGCTGGAGACGGCGGCGCGGGCTACCATGGAGAGCTCGATTCTCGCCCTCTACCGTTACGAGCAGTTCAAGGAAGCCACGAAGTCGAACCACTCCGTCGGCGCCTGCACCATCGTCGAGCAGGATGCCGAGCGCACGCGCGCGCTCGAGCAGCAGGCCGAGCTCGCTCGTGTGACCTGCGACGCGGTGATGAAGGTCCGCGACCTGTCGGTCGGACCCGGCAACTACGTGACGCCCACGTTCCTGGCAGACACCGCCCGCGAAGTCGCCAGCGCGCATGGCCTGGAGATCGTCGTCTGGGGAAAAGATGAGCTCAAAGCCCACGGCATGAATGCCATCCTGGCGGTCAACGCGGGCAGCGCCCAACCGCCGGCGTTCGTCGCGATGAAATACTCGGCGCCGGCGGCGACCAAGACGCTGGCGGTTGTCGGCAAGGGCATCACGTTTGATTCGGGCGGCATCTCGATCAAGCCTGCCGACCACATGGAGTACATGCGCCACGACATGACCGGCGCGGCGACCGTCATCGGCTTCATGCAGCTCGCCGCCGCGACGCACTTGGCCGTCAACGTGCTGGGCGTCTTTGCCGCCACCGAGAACCTGCCCTCCGGCTCGTCGTACAAGCCCGGCGACGTATTCAAGGCCTACAACGGCAAGACGATGGAGATCGTCAACACCGACGCCGAGGGTCGGGTGATCCTGTCGGACTCGCTGGCGTACGCGGTCGAGCAGAAGCCCGACGCGATTATCGACTTCGCTACGCTGACCGGCGCGTGCCAGGTTGCTCTTGGCGACCACGCCACGGGGCTGATGACCAACAATCAGAGGTTGGCGGATCAGCTCCTGGCAGCGGGCGAGAAGTCAGGCGACCGCTGCTGGCAGTTGCCACTGTGGAAGGTCTACGGCGAGCAGATCAAGACGGCGATGGCCGACGTGCGCAACAGCGGTGGCCGCCGCGCGGGTGCGATCACCGCCGCATTGTTCCTCAAGGAGTTCGTGGCGGACGTGCCGTGGATCCACCTGGACATCGCGGGCACGGCCTACGCCGACGGCGAACAAACCTACGTCGCTCCGTACAACCCGAAACCAGGCGCCACGGGCGTAGGCGTCCGCCTGCTGTGGCACTTCTGTCAAAGCTGGACTTAGGAAGGAGAAAGGTTTCCCCAGACGGGGAGGTCCTTCCCGCAAGACGACAAACCCCCTCTCTCTCTCTGGGAGAGCGCAGGGGTGAGGGCTCACGTCCGCGCTGATGCGTAGCCCTCACCCGCCGCTTCGCGGCGACCTCTCCCAGAGGGAGAGGTGTCGATTCTCAGTGACATGTGTGACGCCCGCGTGGGAAAAAGGTTCATCGCCACTGGCGAGTCGTGGGAACCATGGCGTCCTCCCACCAAAATATCCGTCGACACCTCTGGTGATGACCGTCACGGTCAACAGTTTTCATTGCCCGCTGGCGGAGCATGGGACGTATCGCGTTGTCCGGGGGAAGAGATCTGTTGACGATAAACAAGCTGTCGCCTGTTCAGAGACTGGGTCTCCTCCCGCGAAAATGTCCGTCGACATCGTAAGTGACGACCCCAGAGGGAGAGAACAGTTTCATCGCCGCTGGCGCGTGTGCGACGCAGGGAGTCCTTTGAGGAAAGCGCCCGTTGATCCACGAGGGTCCCCTCTAGGGAAAGTGCCGTTTGATCCACGAGGGTCCCCGCTGGGGAAAGGCCGTTTGATCCACCAGGGTCCCCTCTAGGGAAAGTGCCGTTTGATCCACCAGGGTCCCCTCTGGGGAAAGTGCCGTTTGATCCACGAGGGTCCCCTCTGGGGAAAGTGCCGTTTGATCCACCCGGGTCCCCTCTGGGGAATTAGTCATTGACCTCTACTCGTCGGCTGGCGCTCAACACTCTTGCGCCGATGGGCGCGCGGCTCGTCGATGCCGCTTTTGCCATCATTTATCTCCGTCTCCTCGGCCGAGCCGACGTCGGCGCTTACGCATTCCTGGTCGTCTTCACCACGTATCTGGACACGCTCGTCGACTTCGGCCTCAACGCCCTCGTCGCCCGTGACGTCTCCCGCAATCCCAGCCTCGCCCACGCGGTCCAGCGCTCGGTGAACCTGATCAGGCTCGGCCTGTGGCTGAGCGGCCTGCCGCTGGTGATCCTGGTGTACGGTCCGCTGCGCGACACCGCCAATCTCTCGCCAGAGGCCGCCACCGCCGGCTGGATTTTCTACATCGCCCTGCTGCCAACCGTCGTCTCCAAGACCGCCAGCGGCCTGCTGTGGTCCGCCGAGCGTCTGGACCTCACCGCCGCCGTGTCGATCCTGGCCACGCTGGTCAAGACCGCCGCGGGCGCCATCGTCCTGTTCGCGGGCTACGGACTGATCGGCCTGGCCCTCGCCTCGCTGCTGACCAACCTGGTCACCACGGCCGCCCTCTGGTGGCTCGCGCGAACCCGGGCTCTCACCGCGCATGCCTGGGAACAGCGCGAGACCCGCGGCCCAGGCCACTGGCTCCGCGAGTCCTGGCCCCTGTTCGTCAATCAACTCCTGCAGGGCCTGTTCTTCAAGGTGGACGCCCTGCTGCTGCCAGGACTGGCCGGCGACGTCGCCGCTGGCACCTACGCCGCCGCGTACAAGGTCTCCGAGGGCGCGGGCATCATCTCGTCCAGCTTCACGCTGGCGCTGTTCCCACGCCTGTCGCGCGAAACCGACCTGAGCTACGCCTATCGACTGGCGCTACGCATCCTGCTGCAGATCGCGTTTCCGCTCGCCGCGGGCATCGCCTTGCTGTCGCAGCCCATCGTCGCGCTGGTCGGCGGTAGGGAGTACCTGCCGGATTCCGCGGTCGCGCTGTCCATCCTGATCTGTTACCTCCCGCTTAGCTACTGCAACGGACTGACTCAGTACGTGCTGATCGCGGCCGGCAAGCAGCGCCTGCTGACGGGCGCGTTCGCCGCCGCGCTGGTCTTCAACGTGGTGGCTAACGTGATCTTGATTCCGCGCTTCAGTTACGTCGGCGCGGCGGTGGTCACCGTGGCGAGCGAGGTCGTGCTGCTGGTGCCATTCCGTATGACCGCGGTGACGGTCACCCACGGAGTGTCACTGCTGGCCGAAGCGCGCACGCCGGTCCTCGCCACCCTGCTGATGAGCCCGGTCGTGTGGTGGCTGCGCGATGCGATCAACCCGCTGGTGGCGATCCCCGCCGGCGCCGCGGTGTACGGCCTGGCGCTGTGGAGCCTGGGCGGCATCGACGCGCACCAGCGGCGCCTGCTGGTGCAATTCGTCCGACCGTAGCTGGTCAGTTTGGCCGCGAGTGCTCGCCCACCTCGCCGCGCAGCGTGTCGACCGCGTGTGGCAAGGCCGCGCTGATTGCGGCCAGGCTCTCGCGCACCGCCTTGGGGTTGCCTGGCAAATTGATGATGAGCGTCCGCTTGCGCACGCCGGCAACGCCGCGTGACAGCATGCCCATCGGCGTGACCTCCAGGCTCGCGGCGCGCATTGCCTCGGCAATGCCGGGGACCTCGTAGTCAATCGAGCGCAGCGTGATTTGCGGCGTGACGTCGCGCGGCGCCAGTCCGGTGCCGCCGGTAGTCAGAATCAGGTCCACGTCGGTGCGCTCCGACAGATGAAACAGCGCTTCGCCGATCAGTTGCTCCTGGTCCGGCACGATCCGGTAGTCCACCTCCGTGAAGGCGACTCCGCTGGACTCCAGCGTTTCGCGGATGGCGGGTCCACCGGCATCGTCGCGTTCGCCGCGCGAGGCCTTGTCGCTGACGGTGACGATGGCCAGACGGATCATGGTCTGACGAACTCGCCGCTCTTCCCGCCGGCTTTGCGTAGCAACTGGATATCGGAAATCGTCATGCTCCGGTCGACCGCCTTGCACATGTCATACACCGTCAAAGCGGCCACCGATACCGCGGTCAACGCCTCCATCTCAACTCCGGTCCGACTGGTGACGCGAACGGTGGCTCGAATTTCCAGTCGCGCCCGCTCCACATCCAGGTCGAACGCCATCTCGACGCCGGTAATCGGCAACGGATGACACAGGGGAATCAGGTCCGGAGTACGCTTGGCGGCCATGACGCCGGCCACCTGGGCCACCGCGAGGACGTCGCCCTTTGCCATGCCACCGGCCGCGATCAGCCGCGCCGTCTCGGCCCGCATCTCGACGACCCCGTGCGCGGTGGCTTCGCGGCGGGTGACGTCCTTTTCAGATACGTCGACCATGCGGCCGCGCCCGGACGCATCGAGATGGGTCAATCCATTCATAGCGGCTGCAAGACCTCCACGCATTCGCCGATCAGGACGGTCGGATCGAAACCTTCGAAGCCCATGTACCCGAGCAGCTCATCGGCCGAGTAGCGGCGCCCGGGCCGCCACAGGTCGTCCTTGATGAAGTGCGCGGCGCGGCTCGACCGCCACCACTCCTCGTCGAATTCACGCTTCAGAAACAGCCGCAGCTGAGCGGCGAACACCTCTGCCCGCAGTCGGATTGCCGAATCGAGCGTAGTCCACGGGGCGCCACCGAGGACGCGCAGGTATTCGTCCGGGAAGTGGTGAACACGCGCGGCGGTGCTGAGCCCTTCTTCGAAATCGGCGGCCATGGACCCGCCGGGCTCAGCTTGCCACAAGCGCTGCTCGTAGGCCGCCAGGCCTGCCACGCGCCGCACGCGGTACAGCCACTCGAGGTGGGTAATGACCCGAAAGTCTTCGCTCGCGACGTACTCCATACGTTGAGCCAGCCAGTTCGGATCGCGCAGGAGGCCCTCGAGCAGGTAGCCGTAGCCGCAGGTCGGCGCGTGGTCGCCCAACCAACGCTCCCAGACGCGCAGCGACGCATCCGCATGGGCCAGGTGCTCGGCCATGCCAACTCCGCGCAACGTGCGCGCCAGGTCCTGCCAGCCGCCGACGAGCCGCAACAGCACGCGCGTGTCGTCGGGTATCTCGAGCGGCAGGCAGGCGACGCCTGGCTCGACGCCCGCCTCCAGCCGGATTTGGGATTGCTCCTCCAGCTCGATGCCCAGGTCGCGCATCGCGCGGATGAGCGCGGGCATGCGCAATCGTTCGGCAAAAACGGTATCGAACCGCGGCGCGCGGAACGCCCAGTCCACGTCCACTCGCCAGGCATCGTCGAGTGGCAGCTCCAGCTGGCCGAGATACACGCCGAGGCCGTGTTCGTAGACCGCTGCCGTCCCGCCCAGCACGCTCTCCGAAAGCCGGGTGACCGTCGGCAGGTCGATCCCGAGCAGGCCGGACCAGAACTGGAGCCAGTCGTCGCCGCCGAGGGGCACCAGCTCCGAGCGCAGGGCTTCTTGCCAACGTTCGAGGATCGGCGTGACCTCGGTTCGGAGGACGTCTCGCCACGCCTCTTCGAGCTGGTGTCGGCGTGGCACGTCCAGCACGAGCGGCCAGCGCGCCGCCGCCTCGCGCCAGGGCAGCGTCTCTTCTTCGAAGACGACCGTCGCCTCGTTCTCCAGGCGGGTGACGCGTACCGCGAAGTCGCGCGTGTGGCCCTCCAGGTGCGCCGCGGCCAGCAAGGCCGAAAGTCGAGTCAGCTGACGCGGGTCCTCGGGCGTGGCGGCCTGCAGGTCGTCCCACAGGTCATTTGACGTGAAGTCAGGGAAATCGGTCTCGTACAGGCTGAGCAGCCCGCGACCAGGTCGCAGCCCGCGCCTGAACTGATGCTCACGCCAGGCGCGCGCCTGAAGGAATGCCTCAGCTTGCGTCTCGAATCCCTCGAGCACCAGGCCGGGCACCCCTGGAGTTTAGACTCACAGGGCATGGATCGCACGTCGAGCACGCCGCGTGTGTCGTCGCTGGAGCGCATGCGCGCGGCCCTTGCGTCCCAGGGCCTGGGCGACGTGCCGATCACCACGTTTCCGGAGGGCACCCACACGGCGACGGCCGCTGCCGCCGCGCTTGGCACCGACGTCGAAAGGATTGTGAAGTCGCTGGTGTTCATCGCTGGCGAGCGCGCCATCCTGGTGCTGGCTTCGGGCCCGAACCGCGTCGACCTGGCCAAGGTGGGTCGGCTGGTGGGACAGCCGATCACCCGCGCGAACGCGGACCAGGTGCGCCAGGCGACGGGCTACGCCATCGGCGGGGTGCCACCGTTCGGCCACACCCAGCGCCTGGACACGTTTCTCGATCGGGACCTGCTCGAATTCGACGAGGTGTGGGCCGCCGCCGGCCGACCGGACACCGTCTTCCCGATTGACCCGCGCGACCTGGCGCGTATCACCGACGCGCGGGTCGCCGAGGTCGTCGAATCGGTGTGAGCGCTACCACGCGGACAACAACCCACGAGCTGTTCAACGTGCGCACGCCGCCTGATGCGCTGTCTGAGCTGCTGCGCGCCTTGCCTGCCGCGGTCGCGGCTGAGGAGGTCGCCACGGCCGACGCTCTGGACCGGGTGCTGGCCGAAGACGTCCGTTCGCCGGGCGAGCTGCCCACGTTCCGCCGCTCGACGATGGATGGCTACGCCGTGCGCGCCGGCGACACCTTCGGCGCCACCGAAGGCCTGCCTGCCTATCTCGAGATCGTCGACGAAGTGTTCATGGGTCGTGCTCCGACGCGCTCGCTGGTGGTGGGACAGTGTGCGCGCATCGCGACCGGCGGCATGCTGCCCGAGGGCGCCGATGCGGTGCTGATGGTCGAGCAAACCCAGCAGGTGGGCGCGACCACCATCGAGGCGCTGCGCGCCGTGGCGCCTGGCGAAAACGTGGTGAAGGTGGGCGAAGACGTGCGAGTGGGAGACGCGGTCCTGCCCCGCGGCCACACGCTCCGAGCGCAGGACCTGGGTGGTCTGGTGGCGCTGGGCGTCACGTCAGTGCGCGTCGCGCGCCGGCTGCGGGTGGGCGTCGTCTCGGGTGGTGACGAGCTCGTCGATCCGCATCAAGAGCCAGGCGCCGGGCAGATTCGCGACATCAATTCGTACACGCTGGGGGCACTGATCCGTCGCGACGGCCATACACCCTGCTTGCTGGGCATTTTTCCCGACTCCTTCGACGTCCTGTTCGCCGCGGCCCAGCGCGCGCTGGCCGAGGACGACGTGGTGATCCTGTCGGCGGGCAGCTCGGTGAGCACACGGGACATGACTGCGCAGGTCATAGGACAGCTCGGTCAACCTGGCGTGCTGGTGCACGGGGTGTCGCTCAAGCCGGGCAAACCGACCATTCTCGGCCTGTGCGCCGGGAGGCCCGTCTTTGGCTTGCCCGGCAACCCGGTCTCGTGCATGGTCACCTACGACCTGTTCGTCGCGCCGACGCTAGCGCACCTGAGCGGCGCCTCGGCAATCCCCCGGCGCACCGTCAGCGCGCGTCTGAGCCGCAACGTTCCCTCCGCGACGGGTCGCGAGGACTACATCCAGGTGCGTCTCGAACAGCGGCCCGACGGCGGCCTCGACGCGGTGCCGGTCTTCGGCAAGTCAAACCTGATCTTCACGCTGATTCGCTCCGATGGCATGCTGAAAGTGCCGCTGGACGCCGGCGGCCTGAGCGCGGGCGCGATGGTCGAGGTCGTCCTGTTCTGATGGTTCCCTCGGCGGGTCGGTTCTGCGTGGATGAGTTGGGTCGCGTCGATGGGTAGGGGAGTGAGCTGACGATGCCGGCCCGAGAGATCTACCTCGAAGACATCCCCCTCGAGGACGCGCTGAGCAAATTCTGGTCCGCCCTCGGCACCGCCGGCGCGCTCGCGCCACTGCCCTCGGAAGAGGTTGCCATCGACGCCGCCCTCGGCCGCGTCACCACCGAGCCCGTCTTCGCCCGCCTGAGCGTGCCCCACTATCACGCCGCGGCGATGGACGGCATCGCCGTCCGCGCCGACGACACACTCGGCGCCACCGAGACAAACCCCGTCCAACTCCAGGTCGAAACGCAAGCGATCTGGGTCGACACCGGCGACCCGTTGCCACACGACACCAACGCCGTGATCATGGCCGAGCATGTCCAGGACCTGGGCGATGGCCGCCTGGAGATCCTGTCGGCTGTTGCCCCGTGGCAACACGTGAGGTCGATGGGCGAAGACCTGGTCGCCACGGAGCTGGTGCTGCCCGAGAACCACGTGCTCTCGGCGGTAGACCTGGGCGCCGCCACGGCCGCCGGCCACACCTGCCTGGCGGTGAGGCGTCGCCCCACGGTGGCCATCCTGCCGACCGGCTCGGAGCTGGTCGAAGGCGGCCAGACGCCGCTGCCCGCGGGCGCCATCGTCGACTTCAACTCCGTCGTCCTGGCGGGCCAGGTCCGCGAGTGGGGCGGCGCTCCGACGCGGTTGCCCATCACGCCCGACGATCGCGGCCTGCTTCTGGAGCGCGTCAAGACGGCGTTGGACGCGTACGACGTCGTCATCGTGAACGCGGGCAGCTCGGCGGGCTCGGAAGATTACACCGCGGGGATTGTCCGCAAGCTCGGTGAACTGCTGGTGCATGGGGTGGCGATCCGCCCCGGTCATCCGCTCGTTCTGGGGGTCGCGCACAAAAAGCCGCTGATCGGACTGCCGGGCTATCCAGTGTCGTCCATCCTGACCAGCGAGCTGTTCCTCAAGCCGCTGCTGTACCGGCTGCAGGGCCTGCCCACGCCGCCGCGTGCGACGACGACCGCCGTCATCACCCGCAAGCTGCTGTCGCCCATGGGCGAGGAGGAGTACGTACGCGTCAAGCTCGGCCAGGTGGCCGACCGGCTCGTCGCCGCGCCGCTCTCGCGCGGAGCCGGGGTGATCATGTCGATGGTGCGCGCCGACGGCCTGGTGCGCATCCCACGCTTTTCCGAGGGTGTCCACGCGGGTGGCGAGGTCGACGTCGAATTGCTGCTCGGCATGCATGACATCCGCAAGACCGTGGTGTGCATCGGCAGCCACGATCTCGCGCTGGACCTGCTGTCGAACGCGCTGGCACGGCGGACGCACGGCGCCTCGCTGGCGTCGGCCAACGTGGGCAGCCTGGGCGGTCTGCTGGCGCTGGCGCGCGGCGAAGCCCACCTGGCCGGCTCGCACCTGCTCGACGAGGACACCGGCGAGTACAACGTCAGCTATATCCAGCGCTACCTGGCGGGCGTCCGCGTTGTTCTGGTCCATCTGGCAGGCCGTGTCCAGGGTCTGATCCTGCCGAAGGGCAATCCGCGCTCGCTAATCTCGCTGGAGGACCTCGCCCAACCCGGCGTGCAGTTCGTGAACCGCCAGCGGGGCTCGGGCACGCGCGTGCTGCTGGATTACAAGCTGCGCGCGCTCAACGTCACTCCAGACCTGATCCGCGGCTACGAGCGCGAGCAATACACGCATCTGGCGGTCGCCGCCGACGTAGCCGGCGGCGCCGCCGACGTCGGCCTGGGCATCCTGGCGGCCGCCCGCGCCCTGGACCTGGACTTCGTGCCGCTGTTCAACGAGCAGTATCAACTGGTCATCCCGCGGTCGCACTACGAGTCGCCCGTCCTTTCCCCCGTGCTGGCCATCATCGCCGACCCAGGGTTTCAGTCCGAAGTCGACGCCCTCGGTGGCTACGACGTAGCGGATATGGGCAAGGTCGTGTGGGAGAGCTAATGCTGGACTGCTCTGACGACCCCCTCTCCCCCTGGGCGAGGCTTGGGGTGAGGGTCACCTGCATGGCGCGACTGCTGTCGGGCAGTCGCGGATAGCACGTAGGCGCATGCGCGGGCTCCCTCCAAACAATCCATACTTAACCCCATGGCTGCTGAGCAGAGTGCGTTCGACGTGGTTATCGTCGGCGGCGGGCCGGGCGGGTACCCGGCGGCGATCCGCGCCGCGCAGTACGGCTTGCGCGTCGCGTTGATCGAAAAGGAGCGACCCGGCGGCGTCTGCCTCAACTGGGGCTGCATCCCGACCAAGGCCATGCTCCGCAGCGCCGAAGTGCTCGAAACCATGCAGCACAGCGCCGACTTCGGCGTCCTGGCCGACAACGTCCGCCTCGACTATCCCGCCGTGCTCAAACGCAAGGACACCATCGTCAAAGGTCTGAATGACGGCGTCGCCCAGTTGCTGAAGGCCAACGGCGTCACCTCGTATGCCGGCCACGCGCGCTTCACGTCGCCGAACGTCCTCGAAGTGGTGGGCGTCGGCAAGTCGCCGCTGGGTGACAACGGACCGCTCTACAACGCGCCGGCCGACAGCAAGGGTCAGCCTCATGCCCAGGTCGCTGGCAAACACATCATCATCGCCACCGGCTCGACTCCGGCGCAGCTGCCCATTCCCGGCAACGACCTGCCGGGCGTGATCAACTCCGATGGCGCCTTCCTGCTCCGCGAAGTGCCCAAACACATCGTCATCGTCGGCGGCGGCGCGGTCGGCACCGAGTGGGCGACGATGTTCTCGGCCTTCGGCTCGGAGGTCACCCTGGTCGAGCTCCTGCCCAACCTGTTGCCCGTCGAAGACGAAGACATGGGCCGCACGCTGGCCCGCTCCTTTCAGAAGCGCGGCATCAAGGTCCTGACCAGCTCGACCGTGGCCAGGATCGAGAAAGCCGGTAAACGACTGAAGGTCACCGTCACCGACAAGGACGGCAAAAACGAGCAAAACGTCGATGCCGACAACGTCCTGATCGGCGTCTCGCGCCGCCCGAACACCCTCGACCTGAACCTGGACGCGACCGGCGTCCAGACCGACCGCCGTGGCTACATCGAGGTCGACGAGCACATGCGCACGAACGTCAACAACGTCTTTGCCATTGGCGATGTCGTGGGCAAGATCCTGCTTGCGCACGTGGCCACACACCAGGGACTCGTCGCCGCGGGCGTGATCGCCGGCCACGACGAGAAGATCGACTACAAGGCCGTTCCAGCCGCCACGTTCACGCATCCTGAGATCGCCAGCGTCGGGCTGACGTAAGCTGCCGCTCGGCAGGCTGGCCATGACGTGCTCCTGGGCCGCTTTCCCTTCGCCGCGCTGGGCCGAGCGCAGACGTACGGCAGCACCGATGGGCTGATCAAGATCGTGGCCGACAAGAAGTACGGCGAGGTGCTGGGCGTCCACATCATCGGCCCGAGCGCCAGCGATCTGATTCCGGAAGGCGTCCTGGCGCTGCAACTGGAAGCCACGCTGGAGGATGTCGCTAACACCATCCACGCCCACCCGACGCTCGGCGAGGGCTCGATGGAGGCCTCGATGGTCGCGCTGGGCATGCCGGTCCACGTCGGTCCACCCCGCCGCGCCGCGGCCGCGTCAGGCGCTGCCCAACAGCCCGCCTCTGCTGGTGCGCGCTGAGCTCGACACTCGCGATCTGGGTCTCGTCGCGTACCCCGAGGCGATGGCTCTCCAGGACGCTCTTGTCGAACAGCGCGTTCGCAACGAGATCGGCGACACGCTCCTCCTGCTGGAGCACCCCCCGGTAGTCACCCTCGGGCGCCGCGGCTCACTGTCAGACGTCTACGTCTCGGAAGCGGATCTGGCGCGCCGGGGTATCGGCGTGCAACACACCACGCGCGGCGGCCTGGTCACCTACCACGGTCCTGGTCAGCTCGTCGGCTACCCGATCGTCCACCTGCGCCAGCGCGGGCTGACGGTGCCCTGCTATGTGCGCGCGCTGGAGCTGGCGATCGTCGACAGCCTCGCCGAGATCGGCATCGCGGCGCGCCTGGACCCGAATCACATCGGCGTCTGGACGCAGGACCACGGCAAGATCGCCGCGATCGGCGTCGCCCAGCGCCACGGCGTGACGCTCCACGGCTTCGCCATCAACCTGCAGCCCGACCTGAGTCATTTCGACCTGATCAACCCGTGCGGTATCGGCAATCTGGGCGTAACCTCCGCCGCCAGGCTGCTGGGCCATCCCGTAGACATGCCAAGGTTCAAAGGTCGCATAACCGCGGCGTTGGATGAGCAGCTCACCGCGGTGGCTTGTCGCTAGCGAGTCTTCCAGTTGTCGCAAGCTGAGACGATCTCAGGAGCAGTACGTTTAGCGGCGGAAGAAGGTGTAGTACAGCCGCTCGCCTGGTCCGTGCCGGTCGTTCAGCTCGATGCGCCGGCCGCGCCAGTACATGCTCTGGCTGCGCGGGCGGAACAGGTAGGCCGCGCCGGCGGCCACCAGCAGCAGGATGCCGATGGGCGCCAGCAGCGCCAGCGGATGGATCACCGCGCCGACAACCCACAGAATGACCGCCGCGATGGCGAGTTGGGCAGGTGAGTCGAAGCGCGGATGCGTGGGCGATGAAGGTTGGGAAAGCCGACTGAACGTCATATGGGTGCGTTGGTTCCTGTCTTCTGTCGTCAGTTTCGCCCTTCACCATTAAAATTCGCTGAGAAACTAGTTAATTTCGATCTCCAACCTGCCCGCCGAGGTGGGCCACGCGGCGTCGCCCAGCCACAGCACGAGCTGTACGCTGGCGTCCGCCCGCAGCGCGATGTCGAGCGGCCGCTCGCCGCCCAGCGCCAGCAGTTCGGCGAGCTGGACGCGCACCAGCGGCGCGCTGGGGTCCTCCTGGCACACGTGGACCTCGATGCTCGAGGGCAGGTCCCGCGCATTCGTCAGGCTTGCCCGCAGCCGGCTCAGGCGCAGCGCGACGTCGGTACCAGCTACACCGCTCACCAGCACCAGTGAACGTTCGGTAGGTCGCGGCGTGCCTTCGTAGCGCAGCGTCAGCGCCGAGACACTCGGCGATCGCGGAGACGTGATGGACAGGCGCTCGGCGGCGGACGGCATGCTCGGCGGCGGCAACAGCGCCGCGTCGCGCGGCGATGCCGACTTCGCACGACCGCGCAGCGTTGCCCCCGGCGCTCGTTCCAGCAACGGCATGGCCATCGCCGGCTGCGGCGCGCCAACCGCAAACGTCTCACTCCAGCCGGCCGGCAGCGCCGACGGCACCTGCACGCTCACTTCGACCCGCCTGCCGGCTTCGACCCGCTCGCCGACAAACGCCGTCGCCGAGCACACGAGCCCGAAACGCAACGACTCGCGCACCAGCAGCTTGTGGATAACCGACGCCTCGGTCCGCGCATTCTCGGCGTATAGCGGCCGGCTGCGTGGCCGACGCAATGGGTCATTGGCGTAGCCCAGCTCGTCGAGGATCGCGTCGCGCGAGTCGTTGTCGAGCGCCTGGGCTTCGAGGCGCTCCAACCTCGCGATCTGGCGCGCGCCGAACAGCGTGCGGATCTCCGGGCACGCGGGCGCCTCGTCCAGGCTCAGCACGCGCTCGGCCAGGATGTCGGCGCCAGCCTGAAGTCGTACGACCGGCTCCGAGAACAGCGAGACGGCGCCGCTCACCCACAGACTGCGACCCGCCGGCAGGTCGCCGAGGCCGAAGCGTGAGCGCGTGACGCCCGCGGCGTGCCGCGCCTGAACGCTAGCGGCCCCGGTTTCCACGCTCAGCGCCAGATCGGTCGCCAGCGGTCGCGACCAGGTATCCAGCACCCGATCGAGCGCACCGGTGATGTCTTCCTCGCTCGGGTCGCTGGTCAGGAACACGGCTTCACCGCCCCCAGCTTCCACCAGCGACCGCACGAAGGCGCTGCGCGGTGCGGAATCGATCGAGATCACGCTGACCCGCCGACCGTCGGCGCGTTCTGCCTCGCCCTCGACGAGCTGGAGGATGCGAGCCTCATCGCTGACCTGCGCGTCGGTGACGAGCAGCACGTGGCGCGTCCGTTTGCCAGGCGCGGGCTCAGAACGCAGCGCCTGTTCGAGGGCCGGGCCCAGCTCGGTGCCGCCAGTTGGCCCATTTGCGTCCAGAAACGCCAGTGCGCGCTGGCGGTTGGCGTCGGTCGCCGACACCGCGCCGGGCTCCAGCCACCTGCAGCGCGACTCGAACAGGCCCAGATTGAAGCGGTCAGCCGCCGACAAGCCGGCGACGAAACGGCGCACCGCCCAGCGACACGCCTCCCACTTTGGACCGTCCATCGACCCCGAGCGATCGACCAGCAGCAGCACCTCACGATCGACGCCTGGCATCTCGCCGGCGAGCTCCGGTGGTGTCACCAGCGCCAGGAAGTAGCGCATGCCTTCGTCGAGATCCTCGTGCGCGATCAGGTCCAGCGCGGGCCTCGAGGTCAGGCGTGGCGGCTGCCAGCCAATCACCAGGTCGCGGTCCGGAGCCACGCTCTCGTCCGCCAGCCGCACGCGCTGGGTTTCACCATCGTCCAGCGGCGAAATCGCGATCGAATGAGACTGGCTCACGATGCTCGCGGCGCGCTTGATGGTCAGGTCCATGCTGAAGCGATGCTTCGGGTCGCGCCACACCTGGAGCGGTTGCGCACGGCTGGCTGCCGAGCCGCTTTCGTCGGGACGGCTATAGCGCGGACCAATCGTCAGCGGCACGCGCAACTGCCAGCCCGCGCCCTCGGCCGCCGCCGCCTGCACGAACGCCGTTTCTACGACCACGTCCTGGTCTGGCTGCAGGCCAGCGATTTGCAGCGTGAGCACGTCAGCTGATTCGCGGCTGGCGAGGGCGGCCTGGCGCCCCTCGTGACGCGCGGTCGCGTACTGGCGTTCGGCTTCGGCGCGCTCAGTCAGACTCGTCTGCACCACGACGTCGCCAAAATGGACGCGCACGCCGGTCACCGCGGCGTCGCCTGGCAGCGGGAACCGGTAGGTCGCCTCGATGACGCGCTCGCACTCCGATCGTGTGAAGCTGAACACCTGCAGGAGGTGGAGCTGTGCGAGCGGACCCACGACGCTGCCGGAAAGCGTGGTCTGTCGCAACGGCACGAAACCGTCAAGCACGCCATGGCGCTTGTCGGGCACGACCTGCAGACAGCCGGTGTGGTTGCGGCGGGCGTTCTCGAACATGCCGGGGTCGAAGACCGGCCCATTTCGCGAGCCATTCATGACCACCGGTACCTGGCCGAGCACCGCCGCGAGCAGACGCAGCGTCGCCGGATGGGGACGCTCGACTTTGCCCGCCTCGATCTTCTTGATGGCTTCGATCGACACGCCCGAGGCATTGGCGAGCTCGTTTTGCGAGAGGCCGGCGGCGGAACGCAGGTCTTTGAGTGTTGGCATGTGGTGGAATGTGGCTCCTTGTCTGTCAGCCGAGTATGCGCAATGGCGACAGCTGGAGTCAGCGTCCAACTGGTGTCCGTTCGGGGTCCAGTCCCGGGCCCGAACGTCCGTTCTAGCCTGGCATCAAACTTGCCTCGTTACGGGTATGAGCATCGACGATCTGCGCGAATCGCCCATGATGGCCCACCTGCTGGGCGCGCTCGAACGGGGCGAAGACATCGGCCACTACGGCCGACTCGTGTTCGCGATGGTGGCCCACCATTTCGCGAGTGACTCCGCATTGACCGAGTGGCTGTGCAAGGACAGGACCGTCACCGACGACGAAGCGCGCGCGCTGGTCCACCAGGTGGAGGGTCGCGACTATAACCGCCGACTGATCTGTTGACCTCCGCCGGCGTGATGGCGGCACGGCCTTTGCCAAATGATCGCCCGCCCGCCGACAACGAAACCGCGGGTGAGGAGGTGATGGCAGACATGCAACTTGGTGTGATGCGACCGCGGGCATCCAGTTCGCTCCTGCTGAAAGGTACGCTCGCCGGACTGTTGGCCGGGATCCCCCAGGTGCTGCTCAGCCAGATGGAGGCGCGACTTCTGCCGATTTCGACGGAGCAAGCCGACATCGGCCCGCGCTTCGTCAAGCGCGTTTCGGAGCGCACCGACGCGCGCCTGGGAACGGTCCAGCACTGGGTCGTGGCGGGCCTCTTTCATTTTGGTTACTCGGCGGCATGGGGCGCGCTCTACGGACTCCTGCAACGTTGGAGGCCAGCACAGCCCCACGTTGGTGGTCCGCTGCTGGGGGCGCTCATCTACACGCTGGCGTTCTCGCCCTGGGGAGCGGCTACGCAGACCGACACGGAGCGCCCCGTCGAGTCGCGTCGCACCTACGACACACTCCTTCACTGGACGGCCGCGCTGTCCTTCAGCCTGTGTCTCGCGTACCTGTACTCCGCCTGGGAACCCGTCCCCGACCGCTGGCGACGGCTGGCACACACCATTCGGCCAGGTTTTTAGAAGGCGGCGTGACTGCAGCTGGATACGACGCCATCATCGTCGGCTCGGGCCCCAACGGCCTGGCGGCTGCCATTGTGCTTGCTCGCAACGGCTTGCGAGTGATGGTCTACGAGGCGGCCGACGAGCCGGGCGGAGGCATGCGCACCGAACCGCTGACGTTGCCCGGCTTTGCGCATGACGTGTGCTCCGCGGTGCACCCGCTAGGTATTGGCTCGCCGTTCTTCAGGAGCCTGCCGCTGGGGAAGCACGGTCTGACGTGGGTCCAACCGCCGGCGGCCGTCGCCCACCCGTTCGAAGATGGCACGGTGGCGCTTCTGGAACGCTCGACGGCAGCTATGGACCAGCATCTGGGCACAGATGCAGCCGCCTGGCGGGCGCTCATGGATCCATTCGTCAGCCGCTGGCAGCAGCTATTCGGCGATGCCCTGGGTCCGCTGAAGGTCCCGCGCCACCCGATCCTCCTGGCGCGGTTTGGCATCGCTGCCTTCCCCGCGGCGACGTGGCTCGCACGGGGGTTGTTTCGCCATGCTCCCGCTCGGGCGCTGTTCGGCGGCATCGCCGCGCACGCCACCGTGCCGTTGCGGAGTCCGCCAAGCGCGGCGTTCGGGATGATTCTGGGGGTAGCCGGTCACGCCGTCGGCTGGCCGATCCCGCGTGGTGGATCGGCCAGCATCACGCGCGCACTCGTGTCGCATTACTGCTCGCTTGGCGGCGAGCTGACAACGAACAGACTGGTGGAATCTCTGGACGACCTGCCGCCGGCGCGCGCGGTGCTGCTCGATCTGACGCCGCGCCAGATTCTGCGCCTGCACGCCACGCATCTCTCAACCGTCTATCGAGCGCAGCTCGAACGCTTTCAGTATGGGCTGGGGACATTCAAAATTGACTGGGCGCTCGACCAGCCGATTCCCTGGCGTGCCAGAGAGTCGGCGCGCGCCGCAACCGTGCACCTGGGCGGCACTCTCGAAGAAATCGACTCCAACCGCCAGCAGGAGTGGGCGGGCCAACCGGCGGAGCGACCATACGTGCTCGTGGTCCAGCCCAGTCTGTTCGATGGCACGCGAGCACCGGCTGGCAAACACGTCGCATGGGCGTACTGCCACGTGCCAAATGGGTCCACGTTTGACATGACCGACCGCATGGAGGCGCAGGTCGAGCGGTTCGCGCCGGGCTTTCGGAATCGCATCGTGGCGCGGCACACGATGGCCCCGGCAGACCTGGAGCGTCACAATCCCAACCTGGTCGGCGGCGACCTGAACGGCGGCGAAGCCTCTCTGGCCCAACTGTTCTTTCGTCCTGCGCTGCGGCCGATCCCGTATGCCACCTCCAATCCAGGACTCTTCGTCTGCTCGTCGTCGTCACCACCGGGCGGCGGCGTGCACGGCATGGCGGGTTACTACGCCGCCAGGCTCGTGCTGCGCCGCATCCGGGCTCGACATCTTCGGTGACAGACCTCGTACCGGCGCCCGACCCGCTGCGTATCACCCATCCCGACCGCGTGTACTGGCCGGCACGGGAACACTATCCGGCCATCACCAAACGCGAGCTGCTCGAATACTTCGCCGCGGTGTCGGCCTATGTCCTGCCGCACCTCCGCGACCGACCGCTCACGCTGCGACGCTTTCCGACGGGAACCAGCGGCAAACGCTTCTATCAGAAACACGTCGAATTTCCACTGCCGAGCTTCGTGGACCGCGCGTTGGTCTTTGCCGAAGAGCACGCGGCCAGCGGCTATCACGTCATCTGCAACAACGTGGAGACGCTGCTGTGGTTGGCTCAGATCGGCAACCTCGAGCTCCATCCCTGGTACTCGCGCATCAACCCGGAGCCCGATGCGCGTCGGCTGCCGACCATTTTCAGTGGCTCGGTCGAAACGCTCGAGGCGTCTGTCCTGAACTATCCCGATTTCATGGTGTTCGACCTGGACCCGTACCTGTATTCGGGCGCCGAACGAGGCGGGGAGGAGCCGGAGCTGCATCGTGAAGGGTTCGCGCGCGCGTGCACTGCAGCGCGTTGGCTGAAGACGCTGCTCGACGAGCTGGACTTGCGCTCTTTCGTCAAGACCAGCGGCAAGTCCGGCCTGCACGTGCTGGTGCCGATTTTGCGCGAGTTCGACCATGACACGGTGCGGCGCATCAGCGCACACATCTGCCGTTATGTCCTGGAGCACCACCCTGAGTCGGTCACGATGGAGTGGTCGGTGGATCGCCGGCGAGGCAAGGTCTTCCTCGACCACAACCAGAATACGCGCGGCAAGACCCTGGCCAGTCCCTACTCGCCGCGAGCGCTGCCCGGAGCACCGGTGAGCATGCCGGTAGCCTGGGCGGAGCTTGACGACGTCTACCCGACTGATTTCCGAATTGCGACGGTCGGAGCGCGACTCGCGGACGTTGGAGACATCTGGAGCGATCTGCTGGAGTGCAAGAACGACCTCGGCGCTATGGACCTGACTTCTGCGGACGCAGCGCGGGGGCGTGAAACAGCAGGTTGATGCCGCCGGTGGTGGCCATTTGATGAGAATTGGGATCGTACACCGTGCTGCCGGTCAGCGTGACGCTGAACCAGGGGATGATGATGTGCTGCTCGATCTGAAGCTGGCCGCCGGGCGCCGCCGAGTTCGAATTGCTCGGAAACACTGTTGACTGCAGGAAGGCAGATAGTCCGGCCTCGATCTCCTTGCCCCAGAACGGCTGCCAGTGCGTGTTGATCAGCGTGATACCAATTTGCTGTTGGACGGTCCACTTCGAGTCGATCGACCAGGTCCAGCTCGGCTCATGCCCGATATCGAGCCCTTTGAAAACTGGATTCTTGAATCCGAAACTGAAGATGTTCGCGTCGCGGATCAGCAGTGTGCCGCTGAAGGTGACTGGCCCTGGCGAAGCGGAGCCTGGAGGGGTGTGTACCGGTGTCTGCGCGCCGAGCGTTGCATCGGCGCTCATACCTGGCTGAGAATCGTCGCGCTGGATCCTGCCGCCGGAGGGGGACACGTGCATGGCCATTGCCGTGTCAGGGTTGGGATTGGGGGTCGGGTAATCGCCCGGGCCATAATTGACCGCGTCTGGCGGCACGTCAATCGGGTCGGGAGCTGCCGCTTGGTACGAGCCCTCGACGGAGTCGCTCCACTCCAGGCCCGCCATCGGGTCAGGCTGCTGGGCGGCGGCGTTCTGGTCCGTGCCCGAATCGAGGTCGTCGCGCTGCACGACAGGCGATCGACTCGGCGGACCGTCCAGGCTGCGCGAGACGAGTCCGGACACTGCCTGGTTCCCAAGCGTGTGCTGCAACTCCAGCACCTCGGAGGGCCGAACGGCGGCGGGACGTTCGACGATTCGCTGCAGGGGCGACGTCAACGTTTCACCAGCGCTCGCGGTCGCGGTGTTCGGGTCGAACGCCTGGGGGTTGGCGGGCGCTCGGCGGCGCACTCTGGCGGCGTCCTCTTGCGGTCCTTGCGTGGGCTGCATGGTGTGAAGCCTGATTAGACCCGGCCGCGGACACCGAACTATCACAGCAATCACAGCCTGCACCGCCTGGCGTCAGGCTTCTTCGATCAGCCCGAGGCTGGCCGTGTACCCGTGCAGGAATGTGGCGCCGCCGACCGGCCCGATTTCCCCATTACAGAACAGGCCAGCCAGCGGCAACGGACCGAGCACCTCGCGCACCGTGCGCGCATCATGGTCCGGTGTCCCGAACAACCCTTTACCGCGCCCGTTGCACGCAAACAGAAGCGCCGCGACCGAGCTGGCATCGGCGACGGGCAGCAGCATGTGGCGCAGCTCCTGGTCCGCGGCGCGGGCATCCAGAATCTGAAATTGCAGCGTCTGACCCACGCGAGGCTCGCCCGCAACGGCGATCGCGCCGCTTCGGGGGTCCACGCCGACCAGGTTGCGGATCAGAAAATCGCCACGTTTGAACTCGTCCCGATATTCGTTCATCGCAAGCCCGACGCGCAGGTTAGTGTTCAAACGGTCGCGCGTTTCGGGATCGAGCTTATTCACCGTTTCGAGCAGGACCTGGTATGCCGGTCGTCCGCCGATGCTGCGCACGATATGTTGATCGGCATCGGTCACCGTCCACGGCTCACCGATGGGCTCGCAGCCCTGCGAAACGAGCGGGCGCAGCCGGAGCGTACCACCCACGCCGATCACGACTGCTCCCTCCTCGACGACCGTGGCTCCATGGAACACACACGTCGAGCGTGCCGCGGGGTTGCCGGTGGCCAGCCCGCCCACGATGGGCGCTCCCGAATACTCCCGCTCCAGCGTCTCGATCAGCGTCGCGATATCCGCGGTGAACGGGTCCGCGAGCACGACGAGGCCGTGGCACTGTGCGCTGGACATGCCGGCCAGGTCGTCGCCGCGCACTTCGTCGGCGGCCACGTACCGCACGTTGAGGATGCCGCCGAGTGGAAGCGTGAGCGCCAGGGCGGCGATACCGGCCTCCGTCTCCACCTCTCGCTCTTCGGCGATCACGGCTGACGCGCCACAGCCCGCGAGCTCTGTGGTTCGACTGGTCGCCACGGCGGTGCGTATCAGTTCGGGGTAGTCCGCTTCGTACCCCGCGCTGGCGAAAACGAGCAGCAGGTTCGGCGCGTCGCCGTCCAGCGGCGCGAGGGCTCCGTCCAGCGCGGTCTCGAGTGCGGAGCGCCAGTCACTGCCGATCCCGAGCCCGCCACCTGCGCGCATGGTCACGCTTCCGATGCTACACGCCGAAGGTGTGATCCAAACTTGTTCCTGATCCGTACCCAGGATGTCGAAGCACCAATCTGGTCGAGCGGGTGCATTGGCTTGTGGGCGCACCCGCGGAAAGCGAGTCGGCAATGTACCAGCTCACCCAGCGGGTCATCCCGTCCCTGGGCAAAGAAGCCGAGGTCCAGGCGATACTGGTTGACGGGACGCGGCACCTGCAGGCGACGAAGGGACGGAACGTCGCCGTTGCAGCGCAACGGTTCAGTTCGGACGGGCCAGCCTTCGTCGTCGTGACGCGCGCCGAGAATCTGCAGACTCTTGAACAGTACCGCAAGGAGAACCTGCAGGACGGCGACTTCCAAAGTCGTCTTGCCGACCTGGTGCAGCGGTTACGAGCCCCGGTTCCCAGCTTCCCAGGGCGCTGGTCTGCGGATGGGCATGGCGACGCGTCTCTTCAGTTCCATCGGTCAGGTGTACGAAGTGCAAGTCGCCTACGCGGACCTGGCCGCCTTCGACAAGAGCCGAAAGGAGCGGGCGTCGGCGACCCGCGACGCGGTGCAGGCATTGCATGCGGTCAGCCGCGAGCCGATTCGCCAGCGGTTCTACGACATCCTGGTCCCGTTGCAGAACTGACCAGAGGCTCGCGCTAGACTGGACGGGTGCCTACTTCGCTGCCGCGCAGCTCACCCGTCGATCAGCACGTCGACCCGGCCGGCATTCGCGGCTTCCTCGACGAGCTGCACGCTCGGTCCGATATCGAGATGCACAGCTTCATGCTGATACGTCACGGGCACGTCGTCGCCGAAGGCTGGTGGAGCCCATACACCGCCCAGCGTCCGCATCGGCTGTACTCGCTGAGCAAATCGTTCACCTCGACCGCGGCGGCGTTTGCCGCGGCCGAGGGCCTGCTGGACCTCGACGATACCGTCGTCTCCCATTTTCCGGAATTCGAGGCGGACATCACCGATGCCGGCAGTCGCGCGATGCGGATTCGGCACATCGCCTCGATGGCCAGCGGGCACGAGGAGGAAACGGTCGGTCGCGCGCTGGCGCTGGACCCCAACGAGCCCGTCCGCGGGTTCCTGCTCATTCCGCCGGATCGGCCGCCAGGCACGGTGTTCGCCTACAACCAGCCGTGCACGTACACGCTCGGCAGCATCGTTCAGCGCAATGCCGGCCTGTCGCTCACCCGGTATCTGGCGCCGCGGCTGTTCGAGCCGCTCGGCATCAGTGGCGTCGGCTGGCAGACGCTCGCCGGTCGCGAGCAGGGCTACAGCGGACTGCACGCGCGGACTGAAGACATCGCCAGGCTCGGGCAGCTGTACTTGCAGCGTGGCCGGTGGGGCGCCTCTCAGCTGATTGCCGAGAGCTGGGTCGCCCAGGCCACCTCCAGGCAAATCGACAACCCCAACCAGACCAATCCGGATTGGCGGCAGGGGTACGGCTTCCAGTTCTGGATGGCGCGCCACGGGTATCGCGGCGACGGCGCCTTCGGCCAGTTCTGCGTGGTCCTGCCCGAATACGACGCGGTCATCGCTACGACCGCCGCGACGCTTGAAATGCAGGCGGTGCTGAATGCCATGTGGAGGCACCTGTTGCCGGCGTTCGACCGCCCGCCAGCGGATGCTGAGTCCCAGTCGCGACTGGAGTTACAGCTCGGCGAATTGCAGCTGCCGGCCTGCCGGGCCGCTGCCGAGCCGGCGGACTGGGAGCCGTGGCAGGCGCAGCCATTCAGCGTGGTGGCTGGCGTGGGCGATCCACAGCTGCAGCCGACGGTGACGTCGGTTGGAGTGGAGCGCGGCCGGGGCGGCGGCCTGCAGATCAGTCTCCAGGAAGGGGACAACCGGGTGAGCTTCGGAGTGGGCGCCGACGGCTGGCGCGTGTCGACGCCGGTCGACGCCCACGGCTGCGCGATTCCGGTCGCGGCGGCGGGCGGCTGGGCGGACCCGCGGACGCTGCACGCCGAGGTCATCTTCCTGGAGACGCCGCACCGGCTGGAGATCACATGCACCACCTCAGACCGCCGCGCGAGCGTGAGCTGGCGTCTGCCGCCGCTGGGCGGCGCCGACCTGCACGAGCTGCGCAATCCGGTGTGAGGAGCCCGTCGCCGCGCACTATGGGTAATCGGATCGCGCGACGGCAAGGCCGGCTGTGAAGCACTCGGTCGTTCTCGTCGACGCCTTCGCCAATCGCCCGTTTTCGGGTAATCCCGCGGCGGTATGTCTACTGGACGCGCCCTCGGATGCGGCATGGATGCAGGCGGTTGCCGGCGAGCTCAACTTGCCCGCGACGGCTTTCGTCTGGTCGGTCGGCGCCGAGTTCAGCCTGCGTTGGTTCACCGCCAGCTCAGAGTTATCGTTGTGTGGCCACGGAACTCTGGCGGCCGCGCGCGTGCTGTTCGATCTCGGTCCGCTCGAGGCGCGACAGATCAGCTTCCAGACCGTTGCGGGCTCGCTTGGAGCGCGACAGGTCGGCGAGTTGATCGAGATGGATTTTCCAGCGGAGGTGTCGAGTGAGGCGGATGCTCCCGCGGAGCTGGTCCGTGCGCTCGGCGTGCCGCCCACCCGGGTCGAACGCAACCGTCTGGATTACCTCGTCGAGTTGGAGTCGGAGCAGGCCGTCCAGATGTTACGCCCTGATTTCATGGCACTCCGTCAGGTGGAGACGCGCGGCGTTATTGTCACCGCGCGGGGGACCGGTGACGCCGATTTCGTCTCCCGCTTCTTCGCGCCAGGTTCTGGTCTTGACGAGGACCACGTCACGGGGTCGGCGCACTGTTGCCTCGGTCCGTACTGGCAGCGCCGTTATGGAGTCTCGACACTGAAGGGTCGACAGCTTTCGCGGCGTGGGGGAGTTGTCCACGTGCAGGTGGACGGGGACCGCGTGCGCCTGGGCGGTATGGCCCTCGTCGTCGCGCACATGGAATTCAGCCCTGAGATTCTGTCCGAGCGGAGTGGCGAGCCCCTGGGATAGTCGCGAGGTTTAGCGTGGCGGCACGGCCACCTTGAAGTCGCGCACCAGCGGCTCGATCTCGTCCCAGAATGCGTCCGGAATCCGCTCGAGCATCGCCGAGACGCTCGCGCTCGGCTGATCTGGACTGCGGAAACCGGGGATCGTCGTTGCCACCAGCGGATGGCGAACCACGTACTGCAGCGCGGCCGCCAGCAGCGTGACACTATGCCGAGCGCAGACCTCCTCCAGCCGGGTCACGTGCTGGAGGACTTCTGGACTGAACGTACGGTTGATGTGGTCCTCGGGCCGGAGGGCTGAGGTCCCGGTGGCCAGGAGCCCGCGCTCCAGCGGTGTGGCGACCACCACGCCCATGCCAAAGCGCTCCGCCGCTGGAAAGATCCGCTCGCGCGCCACCTGGCTGATCAGACTGAACGCATCCGGAACCACCGCCGCCTCGAATTCGCCCGTTTCCACGTAGGGCGCGTTGTCCCACGGATTGTTCGAAGCGATCCCGACGTGTCCAATCACCCGCTGCGACTGGAACTCTCGCAACGCGGCGAGCGCTCCGTCGGCGGCCATGACCTGCTGCAGCATCGCGGCCGGTGGATCGTGGATGTACACCACGTGCACGTGGTCGAGCCCGAGTCGCTTCAGGCTGGTCTCCACACTGCGGCGAGTCTCATCGGCGGTGTAGCCGAAGTCACGCACGTCCCGGACTTTGGTTTCGACCACGACGCTGCCGGCCAGGTCCGGGCGTTGCCGGAGGGCTTCGCCAACGGCAACCTCGGCGGTGCCCTGCGCATACATCGACGCGGTGTCAATCAGGCGGATGCCGGCTTCGAGCGCCGCCAGGATGGTCGCCACGCCCATCTCCTGGTCGACGGAGCCGTCGGCGCGGCGGCCAAGCCAGGCGCAACCAGCCCCAAGCGTGGTGACCTGCAGCCCCGTCTTGCCCAAGAGTTTGGTGGGCAGTGCGCGCGTGGAGTCGTCCATGTCTGGTCGTAGATGGTACCGTCCGTCCGAATACCCTTACGGCGTGGAACTACGGTCACTGGGCGCCTCGGGTATCGACGTCCCGGTCGTCGGCATGGGTACTTGGAAGACCTTCGACGTGCGCGACCCGAACGAGGTCGCCCAGCGGGCCAGGGTGGTCGACGCGGCGCTCGCGGGTGGCACGAACCTGTTCGATTCGTCGCCGATGTACGGATCGGCCGAGCAGGTTCTGGGCGCCGCGCTCGACGGCCGCCGCGACCGCGCGCTGGTGGCCACCAAGGTCTGGACGCCCGACGACGCGGAAGCCGAGCGTCAAATCCAGCGTGCGATGGGCTATTACGCGCGGCACGTCGACGTATACCAGGTCCACAATCTGACTGCGCTGCCCAGGCGTCTGAGGCGCCTGGAGCAACTGCGCGACGAGGGGCGCGTCGGGTCAGTCGGCGCTACCCACTACGCGCACTCGGCATTTCCGGAGCTGATGGACCTCATGCGCTCGGGGCGCGTCACGTGTGTCCAGGTGCCATACAACGTTCGCGACCGCCTGGTCGAAGAACGCCTTCTGCCGCTGGCCGGCGAGTGCAACATCGGCGTGCTCATCATGCGGCCGCTCGGAGTGGGCGAGCTCGCGCGCCAACGACCGACGCCCGAGCAGCTGCGGCCGTTCGTCGAGTTTGGCGTGCAGACGTGGTCGCAGGTCCTGCTCAAGTGGCTGCTGAGCGACCCGCGCGTCACCACGGTGATTCCTGCCACGAGCAACCCGGCGCATGCGCGCGAAAACGCGGCTGCGGGTGACCCGCCGTGGTTCGGCCCAGCGGAGCGCGAAGCGGTCGTCCAACTCGCGGGCGAGCTCTGACCCTCAGCTTTTCGGCGGGCTGACTGGCGCGCCGGGAATACCCGTCAACTACCGTCTTCAGTCGCTGAGCCCGCGAGCATCGAATCCTTCTACTACTATGATGGCTGCCTGACGACGCCATGCTGTACCGAGGGGGTACGCTGGTTTGTGCTCACCGACCTGGGCCAGATGTCGAGTGGCGCGGGCAGTGCGTGATCCTGGTCGGGTCCATAACGAAGTGACGCCCCTGGAGGCTCGAAATCATGGATGACGACATCCTCGGACCGATCGATTACCTGGCTATCGAGTTTCCCAACGGGCGTGTGAGCGGCGAAGGGTTCCAGCTGGTGATGGATCTCGTCCAGCGCGGCATCATCCGTGTGCTGGACCTCGAGTTCATCGCCAGGGCCAGCGACGGCACCGCGCGACGAGTTGCGCTCGGCGATATCGGTCACACGGCTGACGTCGACGTTACCGTCTGGCAGGGCGCTGAGTCGCGCGTGCTGGACCAGTCGGACTTCGACCTGATTGCGTCCGGCATCGCACCTGGCAGCCTGGCGGGCATCCTCGTGTATGAGAACGTCTGGGCAGCACCGCTGATGGCCGCCATCGAGCGCAACGCCGCCCGCATAGTTGGCGAGGGACGGATCGCCGCGGACGACCTGGTGACTGCCCTGGACGCCTCCGAGCGCGCGTAAAGATTCTCGCTACAAGGGAGACCTGGCATGGGACTGATCAAGACAGCGGTCAAGACGGCGGTGGCGGTCAAGACCGCGCACGTTGTGCACGATCGCATCCAGCGTCGGCAAAGCGAGCAGTGGGCAGCGCAGGGGATACCGCCGGCCGGGGCCCCGCCCGCTTCGGCGGCGCCCGCCGCAGTTGACGACACGCTCACGCGCCTGACCAGGCTGGGTGAATTGCGAGCGGCCGGCGTCATCACCGAGGCGGAGTTCGAGCAGCAGAAAGCGCGTATCCTGGCCAGCGTCTAACACGTTCGATGAGGTATCTGCGCAAGGCCGCCAGGTCCAGTTCATCGTCAGCGACGATGGCCGCCATACCCGCGCGTCAATTGGCGCCGGGGATTTCTAACAGGTTGACCAAAAAACCGGTCTAAGGGCTCCACCGCAGGTGGAATCACCGAACCCGCGTTCGTTAGAGGGCGTTACCTCACGTTTGTGGCCGCCAGCTTTCGCGGTGCCGGCGATTCTTCTCTAAGAGAGAAGCAGACTCTTTGAGCAACCTGCTAAGGCAGCGACATTGAAGCAATCGAATGCGCCCGGACGTCAGCCCCTGAAGGTTCGCGGCAACCAGATCGTCGATCAGCACGGCCAACCGGTCGTGCTGCGCGGCTTTGGCCTGGGCGGCTGGATGAACATGGAGAATTTCATCACTGGCTATCCGGCCAACGAGCAGGCCCAGCGCGAGGCTTTGCGCGCCGTGCTCGGCGACGAGCTCTGTGGGCTGTTCTTCGACCGCTTTCTGGCGTACTTTTTCACCGAGGACGACGCCCGCTTCATCACCTCGCTCGGCCTCAACCTGCTGCGTCTGCCATTCAACTATCGTCACTTCGAAGACGACATGCAGCCTTTCGTCCTGAAGGCCGACGGCTTCAAACACCTGGACCGGGTCGTCGAAACCTGCGCGCGCAACGGGATTTACACCATCCTGGACCTGCACGCCGCACCTGGGTACCAGAATCAGCACTGGCACTCGGACAACCCCACCCACGTCGCGCTGTTCTGGGAGCACAAGCACTTTCAGGACCGCGTCGTCTGGCTCTGGGAACGTCTGGCCGAGCATTACCGCTCCAATCCCTGGGTGGCGGGCTACAACGTGCTGAACGAGCCGGCGGACCCGACGGGAATGCGCATCGAGCCCTTCTATCAGCGGACCGCTCACGCCATCCGGTCGATCGATCCAGATCACATGCTGTTCCTCGAGGGGAACCGCTACTCGAGCGACTTCCACATGTTCAGCGACCCGTTGCCGAATGTCGTGTACACCAATCACGACTACGCGATCTCGGGATTCGTCGACGCGGGCCCGTATCCAGGCGTGAGCCGAGGCGAGTACGTCGACCGTGCGGCGCTTGAGCGGAAGTTCCTGCAGCGCAGTGAGTACATGCTCGAATTTGGCATCCCGATCTGGGTCGGTGAGTTCGGCCCGGTGTACACGGACAATCCCGAGCGCGACGCGATGCGCTTCCAGGTCCTCGAGGATCAACTGGCGATCTACCGCGAGCACAACGCCAGCTGGGCCCTGTGGACCTACAAAGACATTGGCCTGCAAGGCGTCGTTGTCGTCGAGCCGGGCTCGTCCTGGATGAACCGCGTTGGACCGATCGTGGCCAGGAAAGACCGCTTCGGCGTCGACGCGTGGGGTACCACCGACGCCGGGGTGCGCGACATTGTCGGACCGATCGAGGCGCTGTTCGACCACGAGTTTCCGCGCTATCAACCGTTTCCGTTCGGCGCCCGACGCCACATCGCCCAGCTCGTGCGCCACGTGCTGCTGGCCGAGCCGCTCCTCGAGGAGTGGGCCGAACGCTTCCGCGGCGTCAGCGCCGAGGAGATCGACGAGCTCATGCAGTCGTTCGTGTTTGGGAAGTGCCGAATCCGAACACGGCTCGCGGACATCCTCGCCGCTTGTTGACCGGGGCTGGCCAGGTCAGGACGCGGGACTGAGTAACATAGCTTAGACGCCCGCCGTCCACTGTCCTGAAAGCCGGGGAGAAAATAGTGTCCGTCTTGAACCGCCTACATATTCGCAGGGTGCTCGTGCCCGTGTCTCTGGCCGTCGTGTTGCTCGCGCCGGCCGCATCTGGGGTGGCCCAGACAGCTTCCGGTACGCCGATCAACATCGGCTACATGGCCGACTCGAACGGCACCAGCGCGCCCATCGCGGCTGGCATGCACCTCGGCACCGACCTCGCCGTCCAGCAGATCAACGCCGCTGGGGGCATCAACGGTCACCCGCTGCAGATCGAGTACGTCGACCCGCAGAGTGATCCCACGCAATCGGTCCAGATGGCGACCCAGCTCGTCCAGACAGACAACGTCGACGTGGTCATGGGCGGGGTGCTCAGCTCCGAGTGCCTGGCCGTACAGCAGGTGATGGGCAAGCTCGCCACGGTGGTGTACTTGCCGACCTTCGGGTGTGCCAACGAGCAGTTTGCCTCGGACTCGTGCAATCGCTACTCGTTCCGATTCGAGCCGGTTGGCAGCCAGGAAGTCGTTCCGCTGGTTCAGTACATCGTCAACACCTACGGCAAGAACTACGCGATGATGTATTCCGACTACGCGTACGGCGTCTCGCAGTTGCAGGCGTACAAACAGGCGCTGCAGGCGCAGGGCGGGGACGTGACCGTGCCGATCGCCGTGCCCCAGAACGAGCCCAACCTGGCGCCGTATGTCACCAAGGTGCCGACCGACGGCTCCGTCCAGGGGGTCATCCTCCTCGGCCTCGGCGCCGGCGACCTCAACCGCATGTCCCTGGCGCTGGGCCAGTACGGCATCAACCAGAAGGTCCAGATCATCGGCAACTCTGGGAAAGATCTCTACGGCGGCACGTATCCCGACTTCCTCAATGGCTCCGTCAACTACCAGACCTACCTGAACGACCAGCCGCCCGGCAACACGGACGGCGCTGCCTACGCCCAGGCGCTCAAGGCGCTCGCCGCGACTGACGCCGAATCGCAGTGGACCACCATCCTGACCGGCAAGAGCGGCGCGGACGGCGCAGCCATCCTCGAGCCATTCGAAGCCTACGTGCAATACTCGGCGATGACGGCGCTCGCGAGCGCGATGAGGGCCGCCAACTTCACCGGTCGTGCCGACACCGAGCAGCTCATCAGCGCACTGGAGCAGGTCAACCTGCCCCTCGGTCCCGAGGCGCCTGGTGGGGCGATCGTCATGAACAAGGCTGACCACCAGGGCGCGCAAACCGTGTACGTCTACAAGATCAACGGCCAGCAGGACGATGTTCTGCAAACGATCCCGGCCAATCAGATCCCGCCGCTAGGGAACTGCCAGGTCTGATCGCCCGGGCCGCCTGGCGCTAGCCCACCTCGCGCGACCTGTCCATGCACGACATCATCATCCAGCTGGTCAACGGCCTGGTGGTCGGCTTGTCCCTGGCGCTGGTGGCCTCGGGCCTGGCTCTGATCTTCGGCGTCCTGGACATCGTGAACTTTGCCCAGGGCGAGTTCTACATGCTTGGTGGGTTCGTGCTGTTCTTCACCTACCAGGCGACGCACAATTTCTTGATCGGTCTGATCGCCGCGACGCTGGCAGTCGGTATTGGCGGCGGCCTGGTCCTGCAGGCCATGGTCTGGCCACTGCTGGGCAAGTCGCACGCCTTGCCGCTGCTAGCCACGCTCGGTCTCAGCCTGATCATCCAGCAGCTTGCGCTGAACGTCTTCGGCGGCACGACACGTCTTGTGCCGCCACCCATCCCTGGTCAGGTGCCGATCGAGGGCGTCAGCTACCCGATCTACAACCTGTTCATCGTCGTCGCCGGGTGTGCCGTCCTGGTCGCCGGCTTCCTGTTTCTCAAATACACCAAGTACGGCATCTGGTTGCGGGCAGTGGCGCAGAACCGCTCGATGGCGGGCGGGTTGGGCGTGCCGGTACCGCGCGTGTACTTCCTGGCTTTCGCGATCAGCTCGGCTCTGGCGGCGATCGCCGGCGCCCTGCTGGCGCCCGTCCAGTCCGTGTACGCGGTCGAAGGCTCGGACGTGATCGTCAACGCGTTCATCATCGTCGTCGCCGGCGGCATGGGCAACTTCCGCGGCGCCGCGCTGGTCGCCGTCCTGCTGGGCGAAGTGGAGGCTCTCGGCGCGATCTGGTTCCGTCCGTCCGAAGTGCAGGTCTTCGCGCTGGGCCTGGTGATCGTCTTGATGTTGCTGCGCTCGAGGCGCAAGATCGCGGCGGCGCCGGTTGAGGACACCGCGCTGTCCGGGACGCGCGGCGGCACGTCGCGAGCCAACGCGGCCGCGCTGAACCGCGTCTGGGCAATTATCAGTGTCATTCTTGTTGCGCTTGCACTGGTGCCACTGGTGGTAGGTGGCTCGATGCCGCAGCGGGCAGCGGTGTACCTGATCTACGGATTGTTGGCCCTGTCCGTTTCGCTGATGATCGGGTTCGCCCGGCTGTTGAACATCGGCGTCGGCGCCATCTTCGGAGTGGGAGCCTATACGGTCGCCATTCTCACGCAGCACAACATCTCCAATCCGGTGGTCGTGTTCGCGTCGGCGATCGCAGTTGGGCTGCTGATCTCGCTGCTGTTCGGGCTGTACGCCAACGTGGCGTCGGGCATCGAATACATGATGCTGACCTTCCTGACCACGCTGGCCATGGCGACGCTGCCGAGCGTGTCGCCGGCACTCACGGGCGGCGACAACGGCTTGCAGGTGAAGGGCGGCCTGCAGGTCTCGTTCGGGCTCAACCCGCTGGTCGGCAACCAGTTTTATGCGTTCGTTCTGGCGGTCACCGGCATTTGCGTGCTGGCGTGCTGGTTCATCCTTGGCTCGCAGACAGGCAAAGCCGCCCAGGCGATCGGGCGCAACGCACTCAGAGCGTCGGCGATGGGCTATCGCGTCAGCAACTTCCGCGTGGCGGTGACGCTGTTGTCGGGCTTCCTGGCCGCGACGGCGGGCTGGTTGTACGCGCTCGAAAACTCGTTCGTGTCCCAGGACTTGCTCGGTCTGAGCAACTCGCTGAACGGCATCCTGTATTCACTCGTTGGCGGCGCCGAACACGTCATCCTGGGCTCGTTCGTCGGCGCGACCAGCTTCCGCTACCTGACCGACAGCCTCGGACGAGCCACTTCCCAATCGTCGCTGTACATCGGGCTCGCGCTGCTGGTGGTGGTCTACCTGATGCCAAACGGCATCCTCGGGTTGGTGGAATCCGCGGCCGCCCGCCTGCGGCGAGCCCCAGAAGTTGAACCAGCCCTCGACAGGGACGTGCTGGAACCGGCGCCAACGGACCCCCGCCAGCCAGCCCCGGTCAGCCCCGGCCGTGAGAGTTAGCCGACTCCACCTCCTGACGCTGCTTCTTTGTAGAGAAGAATTGCCGGCACTTCGCAAGCAAGCCCCCTCTGACGAACGCAGGTTCACTGATTCCACCTACGGTCGAAGCCCTGGAGAGGTTCTTCATCAACCTGCTGAACGGCTAGCCCGAACCGGGGCTTCGAGCTCTCGGCCCCACGCGTTAGCATGGCGCCGGGTGATCACCTGGGACGACGCGTTTGCGGAGCGATACGACCAGTGGTCGGCGCACATGACCGCCGACGTGCCGTTCTACGTGGACCTCGCCCGCCAGGCGAACGGGCCGCTGGTCGAGCTTGCAGTTGGTAATGGACGCGTCGCCATTCCTGTCGCGAGGGCGACCGGTCGCCAGGTCATCGGCATCGACCTGTCGGACGGCATGCTGGAGCAGGCTCGGTCCAACGCCGCCGCCGCGGGCGTGCAACTGGATTTGCGAAAGGCCGACATCCGCGAGCTGGTTCTGGACGAACCCGCGGCCTTGATCTACTGTCCGTTTCGCTCGCTCATGCATCTGCCGACCTGGGCGGACCGGCGGCGGACGTTTGAACGCGTGGCCGCTTCCCTCCGGCCGGACGGAAGCTTCGCTTGGAACGTGTTCGTGTTCGACCATCAGATCGCCGTTCGCAACGATGGCACGCACCAGGACCGTCCCGTGCCGCACACGCTCCATTACTCCGTGCCCGAGAACCGTATCGACATCGTCCGCGACGATGGCGCCCGCAGCTCGCTCTGGTGGGGCACGAAAAACGAATGGCTCGGACTGCTGGACGTAGCGGGCCTGGACGTGGAAGCTCTGTACGGAGGTTTCGCCCGCGAGCCGTTGGACGAAACAAGTCGCGAATACGTCTTCGTGACCCGACCGCGCCGGTGACCGCAAAGCAGTCCTGACGCGCCGTCGCCGACTACTGAGTGGCCGACGCGTCACACGCCATGCCGGCCATCCTCAGCGCCTCAGCCTGACGCGCTGCACGTCCAACGTTGCCTTCTACCGTTGCGCTGCGCAGCGCGGGGCACAGTGCGGCCTCGACCTCTGCGCGGCTCGAGCGCTGCTGGACGGCGATCAGTCCATTCGCGACGTGCGCGAGCTGGCTCTCTGTCCTGGCGTGGTAGGCGCCTTTGAACCACTCGGCGGCCGTCGCGCTGGTCGGCGCGCCGACGTCTTCGAACAGGGTCCCGAGCCCGACGTGAATGCGGTAGTTGAGCCCGTCAACCTGGGTCAACGGTCGCACCCCGCGCGGCAACGGCACGAAGTTGACCAGTCCGCGAGGCGAGTCGTGGGCCACGAGGAAGGCGGCCGTGCAACCCATCAGCACGACCGCAAGCACCGCGCCCAGGGCGATGCGCGGCCAGCGGCGCGTCGACCACCGCGACCCCAGGTGCGGCAGCATGCTCGGCCGATAGGTGGCCGCGCCTGGCTCTGCCGTATGTGAGTGGCCGTTGTTCACCGCAGTGGACGATACCGGCACGCCACCGCGTTCGCCAATATGTTGTCATATCGGCTTGCTAAAACGCTCCCAGAGGGAGAGGTGGTCATGGTTGACTTCGATTTGACACAGGAGCAGAAGGACCTGCGCGATCTGGTCCACGAGTTTGCCCGCGACGTGGTGCGTCCAGCCGCGCCTGACTACGACGAATCCGAAGAGACGCCGTGGCCAATCATGCAGCAGGCGCACCAGCTGGGTCTGGACACGTACGCGTACCCCGAGGAATACGGCGGCGGCGGTGTCGGCGACCTGGTGACGCAGATGGTGGTCACCGAAGAGCTGACCTGGGGCTGCGCGGGTATCGCCATCGCCATCAGCGCCAGCAGCCTGTGCGCCACGGCCATCGACCAGTGCGGCACGCCGGAGCAGAAGGCGAAGTACATGCCAATGTTCTGCGATTCGTCGCGGGTGGTGCTCGGTGCGATGGGCTTGACCGAGTCCGAAGCCGGATCGGATGTCTCAGCGCTGCGAACCACGGCGAAACGCGTCGAAGGTGGCTTCGTGCTGAATGGCTCGAAGCGCTTCATCACCAATGGCGGCATCGCCGACATCCACGTGATCTTCGCCACCACCGACCGGTCGGCGGGTTGGGGCGGCATCCAGGCGTTTGTGGTCGATAAAGGCAGTCCTGGTTTGAAGGCAGGCAAGAAAGAGCGCAAGATGGGCGTGCGCGCCTCGCACACCGGCGAAGTCATCCTGGAAGACTGTTTCGTACCAACGGAGAACCTGCTCGGCGGCGAGCGGGGCCGGGGTGGAGTCGGCGTCCTGAAGACCCTGGAACGGACACGACCTGGAGTCGGCGCCGGCGCACTGGGCATCGCTCGCGCCGCGCACGAGTACGCCCTGGACTACGCGCTGCAGCGCAAGACATTCGGCAAGCCAATCGCCGCGCACCAGGCAATTGCCTTCAAGCTCGCCGACATGGCAACCGAAATCGAAGCGGTCCGCCTGTTGATCTGGAAAGCGGCATGGACTGCCAACCAGAATCGGCCATTCGCCCGCGAAGCCAGCATGGCCAAACTCAAAGCCGGTGACGTGGCGATGCGCGTCACCGAAGACGCGATTCAGATTCTGGGTGGTTACGGGTACATTCGCGATTTCCCGGTTGAGAAATGGCACCGCGACGCGAAGATCTACCAGATCTGGGAAGGCACCGCGGAGATTCAGCGGCTGGTGATCGCCCGCGAATTGACAGGCCGCGTGTTGTAATCAGACACACCTCGACGAAAGCAGTGGCAAGCGGTCAGCAGGTATGCTGCGGATTGCGCAGGTTGGCACCGGCCACGGACATGCGCCCGGCAAGTGGCGGGCGTTGCGCGCCAGTCCGGACGTCGAGGCGGTGGGGATCTACGAGCCTGAGCCCTTCTCGCGCAACCGGCCCGAGATGTTCGATGGCGCGCGGTGGCTCACTTCGGAGGCCGTGTTCGAGGATCCGGGCATCGACGCGGTGGCGATCGAGGTCCGCAATCATGCCAGCTTGCCGCTGGCGGCGCGCGCGATCGCCGCCGGCAAGCACGTGTGGTTCGACAAACCGGCCGGCGACGACTGGCCGGCGTTCGCCGACCTGATGCGCGCCGCCGTGGAGCGGCGGTTGCACGTGCAGATGGGGTACATGTTCCGCTACAGCCCTGGTTTCGAGCAGGCCACGTCGCTGGCGCGCGCTGGAGCGCTGGGCGAGGTGTTCGCGGTGCGCGCCCACATGTCCACCAACGTCAACCTTGCGGAGCGGAAGGAACAGAGCCGGCACCGCGGCGGAATCCTGTACGACCTTGGCGGTCACATGCTGGATCAGCTTGTCTGGCTACTGGGCGAGCCGAGGCAAGTATCCACGACGCTGCGCAACGACGCCACTCCGCAACTGGCTGACTACGCGGATAACACGCTCACGCTTCTGGAATACCCGCGCGCGATGGCGGTGCTGGACATCGCCGCGATGGAGGCGCGGCCGGCCGCGCGGCGCTTCGAAGTGTACGGCACGCGGGAGAGCGCGATTCTCGAGCCGTTCGATCCGGTGCGCACGCTGCGGATTGTCCGTGACGACACGCAGCAGACGATCGACTTGGCGCCGGTCGAACGGCAGGAGTTGTACGCGCGGGAACTGGCAGCCTTCGTGGGCGTCTTGCGCGGCGAGCGAGCGCCGGATCGCTCGGCTGACCACGAGCTGCGCGTGCAGCGGACGCTGTTGCGGTGTACGGGCCGACTGTCAGAGTAGCGCTACTCCGCCGTACGGATGGGCGGCGAAGGGTCATTGCAAGCTTTTCGGAAAGATGACCGTGACCGCGGTGCCCTGGCCTGTCTCTGACCAGATACTGATGGTTCCTTTCAGTGACTCGGTGACGAGGTTGCGCACGATGGCCAGGCCCAGGCCCGTGCCGCCCAGGGCTCGACCGGTGGTGAAAAATGGCTCGAAGGCGCGCGCTCGAACGTCGGCCGTCATGCCGCGCCCGTAGTCGCGGACGGTGATCTCAAAAGAGGGAGGATCGGATGCGCCGACGTGATCGCCAGGTGAAATGTCGATGCGGCCCCCCTCGTCGTGCGGATACGCGTAGCGCTCCGCGTTCGTGAAGAGGTTGAGCAGAATCTGTGTCAGATGGCCCGGGTAGCCGGTGCACGTCGCGGCAGCGGAGTCCGACCACGCGCTCTGCACGCGGAGCTCCAGGTGTGCCTGACGCGCCTCGAGCCTGAACAGAGCGACGGTGTCGTTCACGAGGTCCAGCACGTTGAATGTCTCGAGCACGTCGACCGTCTGGCTGACCGAAAGCTTTTTGAAGGTCTCGACCAGTCGGTGGGCGCGCTGAATGTTGCGCTCGATCAGCAGCAGCGCCTCGCGCATGTCGTCGACGAGCTCGCGGGCGGCCGGATTGCTGGCGGCGAAGGTGTGGAGTTCTTGAGAATCCAGACGATGGCGTACGACGCTCGACGCGGTGTTGACCGTCCCCAGCGGCGTGTTGATCTCGTGCGCCACGCCGGCCACCATTTCGGTCAACGCGCGATACTTTTCGACCTCCATCTCCGCTCGTAGCGCGCGCTGCTCGAGCTCTCCGCGCACCAGCCGCTCGGTTGAGTTGCGGATCGACCGCGTCAGTTGACCGAGCATGGCACCCATGAGCGAGGGCGCCTCGCTCAGTTGCCGCAGGAAAACGTCCCTGTCGAGCACCAGGAGCTCGGACGGTTCCAGCGCGACAACCGTGGCCGATCGCGGTCCTCCGTCGAGGAGCGCGATTTCCCCATACGCCTCGCCCGGTCCGACCAGCGCGACGTCCACCACCATGTTGGGGTCCACCTGTCTGAGGATCCGCAGCTTGCCTTCGAGCACGACGTGCAGTCCGTCAGATGCCGCGCCTTCGTGGAACACGACCTCGCCCGCGGCGATCGACCGTCGCGCTCCCGCCGCGGCAAGCATAGCCACCTGAGGCGGCGACAGACCACAGAAAAGCGGCAGCCTGCTCAGTGCGGCGGCCGAGTCGTCATGCACGGACTGGTTCTCGGAGCGCCGAGATGAGCTGGTCCACCTCCGCCTCGGTGTTGTAGAGGTGCGGAGCGAAGCGCAGGTTGCCGCCGCGTACCGCGGACATCATGTGCGCGGCGGCCAGACGTTCTTGAATCGAATCCGAAGCGACGCCGTCTTTTACCGCGCACACCAGGCCGGCTGACTCGCCTTCTGCTTGCGACGTGATCAGCGTGTAGCCCATTTCCTGGAGCCCGTCGCATAGTCGTGCGCACAGCTGGCGGTTGTGGGCTTCGATCCGCCGCGGTCCGGTCTCGAGCAGGAGGTTGATGGCGGCGCCCATCGCCAGATTGGCCGCGAGGTTCGGCACGCTGGGCTCAAAGCGGCGCGCGGAATCGAACAGGTTCAGGCCGCTGTCGAACAGCGTCCCGTTGGGGTCCATCCGCATATTGCGCAATCCGACGTGCGGCACCCGCAGCTCGCGTTTGGCCCGATCGGAGCAATACACCAGTGCCTGGCCGAATCCAGAGAGCAGGAACTTGTACGAATGCGCGGCGACGACATCTCCACCCAGCGACGGCGCGTCCACGTCCATGCTGCCGACGGCCTGCACCGCGTCGACTGTCAACCAGATGTTGCGCGCGGCGCACTCCGCGGCCAACGCTTCCACCGGTGCACGAAAACCAGTGGTGTTGTTGACCAGGCTGACCGACACCGCGCGAGTCCTGGGTGTCATCAATTCGACAAAGTCCTCGAGCTCGAAGCGGTTGCGCCCCTCATCGCGCACGACCCTGACCTGGACGCCGCGGTCGGCCACCGCCAGCCACGGCGCAATCAGGCTTGGGAAATCCAGCTCGTAGAGAATGACCTCGTCGCCCGGCTGCCAGTCGACGCCCGATGCAACCAGGTTCGTCGCCTCGCCTGTGCTGCGCAGGAGCGCCACCTGCTCGACAGGCGCGTGCAGCAGCCGCGCGGCACTCGCGCGCACCTCCTCCAGGCCGGCGCTCGTGGCGCCCAGAACGTCCGCCGAGAGCTGTTGCGCGACGTCCGCAAGCGTCTGGACGTACGCGCGAGGATGTGGCCCATAGGTCGCGTGGTCGAAGTAGGCCCACCGTTCGGTGATGGGAAACTCGCGTCTCAGGCTCGCGAGATCGAGCTCGTCGTTAGCGTGCACCGGGCAATACTTTACTGAGAAACGCGCGCGTGCAGGGAAAGGAGTCTCAATGCGGATAGAGGCACGCCTCGCCGATCTGGGCCTGGTGCTCCCCCAAGCGATGCAAACGCCGACCGGCGTCCGACTGCCATTCACCAACGTGCGGGTGCGTGGCCAACGCGCCTTCGTGGCCGGGCACGGTCCGCTCAACACCGACGGCAGCCTGGCTGGTCCGTTCGGCAAGGTGCCGACCGACGTCAGTCCCGAGCAGGCATATCAATCCGCGCGCCTGGTGGGCCTGGCGATCCTGGCCAGCCTGAAGCGCGAGCTGGGTGACCTGGACCGTGTGACGGCCTGGCTGCGCGTCTTCGGCATGGTCAATTCCGCGCCTGAGTTCGCCGCCCAACCGGGCGTCATCAACGGCTGCTCCGATCTCCTGCTGGAAGTCTACGGCCCAGAAGCCGGCCAGCACGCCCGCTCCGCCGTAGGCCTGGCCGCGCTGCCGTTCAACATTCCCGTCGAGATCGAAGCCGAGGTCGAGCTCGCAGCTTCTACATAACCTAACGGCTGATGCACGCTCAGAACACCGAGTGCAGCGGCGTGCATGAACACGCGTATCAGCTCGAGACGCTAATGGCCCTCTCAATCAATCCGATCGCGACGTCGCCGAGTGTGGCGAAACGCTCGTCGTGCGTCTGGCCCTTGAACCAGCGGTAGTAGATCTGCTGGCAGATGACCCCCACTTTGAAATAGGAGAACGCCAGGTACCAGCCCAGTCCCGAGAGGTCTCGACCACTCAAGCGCGCGTATAGCTCCGCGATCTCGGCGCGGGTGGGAAAGCCTGGCTCGCACGTGACCGACCGCAAGCCGCCCATCATCTCCACGTCCTCGGGCGCGGTCCAGTACACCAGGAGCGACGCCAGGTC
>JAFAOS010000103.1 GCA_019247515.1 Chloroflexota bacterium
TCGTGCTGGTGCTGACCAGCATTGGCGTCGCTGCCGCCGGCGCCAGCACGGTTGCGCTTTTGAATCGACTCGTGAACTATCTCAGCCTCGCCCTTGCTGGAGTTGTGGTGTTCTGCCTGCGCTCGACTCGCAACACGCGTGCGCCAATGCTGGCCCAAGGTCCGTCTCGCAGCCTCAACTGGACATGACCTCCACCTCCAGTACGGACACCATCACTGTCGGGCACGGCGGCCGGCGGCGCTACAGCATCGCCGCGGTACTGCCCGCGTACAACGAAGAGTCGCTTATCGAGCAGACCGTCCGCCGGGTGGCGGCGGTGCTGACGCGGCTCGCGGACAGCTTCGAAATCGTAGTCACCAACGATGGCTCGCGGGATCGGACGGGTGAGATCTTGAGCCGTCTGCAAGCGACCGAACGCCGCCTGCATCTGCGCCTCGTCACCCACACCACGAACCGGGGTTATGGCGCGGCGCTGGCTTCGGGCTTCGACGCCGCCACCGCGCACCTGATTTTGCTGCTCGACGCGGACGGCCAGTTCGACATTGCCGAGTTCGAGCACCTGCTCGGTGCGATGGACGACGAAACTGACCTCGTCATCGGCTTCCGCGCCAGGCGAGCCGACCCGCCGATGCGCCTGCTCAACGCCTGGGGCTGGAAGCAGCTGGTGAATGGACTCTTTGGTTACACCGCGCGCGACGTGGATTGTGCCTTCAAGCTCTTCCGTCGCGAGGTCTGGACCAGCATGCACGTCGACTCGCGTGGAGCAACATTCAGCGCGGAGTTTCTCATCAAGGCGCGGCGAATGGGATTCAGGATCAAGGAACGACCGGTCAGCCATTTCCCGCGCAAGGCTGGTTCGCCAACGGGCGCGCGCCCGAGCGTGATCGTGCGCGCGTTCGTCGAGCTGTTCCGCTTGCGACTGCGCCTGAACGAGGAGCCGGCGCGCGATGTTCCGCCTGCGCGCGTGCGGCCCGTCACACACGTGGCGGCCTGATCGCTTCAGGCCGGAACCCGTGGTCCTGCACGAATCCCGCGCGGTGCGGCGTTCAGATGAACATGTATATGACGTGCTGGCGGCTGCTGGCGATGTTGCCCTGGACGCGGGCGCATCGCGAGCACGTGGCGATCATGCGCCGTTTACGGTTCGATTGAGCCGGCGGCGAACAGCTGCAGGACGTTCGAGCCCAGTATCCGGTCCAGATCGACCGTCGGCAGCCAGCCTTCGGCGATCACACGCAGGTAGTTGAGCGACTGGCGGTACGTGCAGTTGCGTTCGACGTTCGGCATATCCGAGCCCCAGATCAGCCGCTGGCCGCCCACTCGGCTATACAGTGTCTCCAGCGTCGGGCGCAGCTCGGGAAAGGGATACTCGTGGGTTCGTGCCCAGTGGATGGGGTACAGCACCTCGACCAGGAACTGGTCGCGGTCCAGGAGCTCGGCGAGCGGAGCTGGCATCCGCGTGACCAGATCAGGCGCGACGCCGTGCGTCCACACACCCGGGATGGTCGGCCAGCGCGCCGCCCAGCGGTTCAGGCGCGCGATTTCGCCCAGGAGATGCTCCGGATTGTTCGGGTCTGGAACGCCCACGATCTCCCAGAACACCGGGATGCGCAGGTCGCGCACCGTGTCCCAGAACAGATCGAACACCGGGTCGTCGAACATCCGCGTGTAGCCGGTCGCCAGCAGCGCGCGATTGGCGTAGTACAGGCCGCGCAGACCGAGGTCAGTCACGGCATGGCGGAGTCTGGCGATTTCGGACTCCGTCGCCGCGCTGGCCTCGTTAACGTCTGCCAGGCCGATGAACCGGTCGGGGTGCGCGCGTACCGCGTCGGCGAAGTACTCGTTCAGCCGACCGTACAGGCGCGCATTCTGGAGGACCGCCCGATCCACACCGGCGCGCGCCATCTGCTGCAGCATGAATTCCGCTGGACTCTCCATGTGCTGCAGGTGCGGCGGAAAGAACTGGAGGTACAGGTCTTCGCCTTCGACGTTCCATTCGAAGCGGCCGTAACGTCCAGCACGGAAGCCGACGTCGCGCAGCGTGGCGGGATTGTCGAGGCGGCCATCGTGCAGAGTTTGCGCCTGGACCTGGACGTGATCGCGCAGACGTCGAACTGGCTCGCCATGCGTCGCCATGTACAGCTGCAGGAACCAGCGGTGCTCGGCTTCCGAGGCGAAGCCCGACCCGCCACCCAGGTTGGGAAAGATGTGCACGTGTGAGTCGACGACTGGAGCCACCGCTGCAGAGTACCCTGTCGGGGTGCTGCGCACTCAACTGGAGCGGATCGCGCGCCCGCTCACGCCGAATGAGATACGCGCGCGCTACCTCACGCGCGGCGTGCCGCGCGTGCCGCTGGCGCTGCTGCCGACGCCACTGCAGGAAGCGCCACGCCTGGCGGGTGAGCTGGGCATCGGTCGCCTGCTGATCAAGCGCGACGACCTGACAGGCCTCGCGTTCGGCGGCAACAAGGCTCGCAATCTCGAGTTCCGCATGGCCGAGGCTGTGGAGCAGGGCGCGGAAGTGTTCATCGCCGGTCTGGAGGCGCAGTCCAACTCGGCGCGCATGAGCACCGCGGCGGCCAACCTGCTCGGGATGCGCACGATTCTGTTGCTGCGTGATGAGCCCGGGCGTGAGTGGCAGGGCAATCTGCTGGTGGACCGACTGCTCGGCGCCGAAGTGCGCTTTGTGACCATCCGCGAGCGCGCAACCGCGAGCGAAGAGATGGACCGCGCATTGGAGGCCACCGCCGAGGAGGTCAGGCGAGCGGGCAAGAAGCCGTACGTGATGAACCACGCGGGCGCGTTTTCGGTCGGCTCGGCGCTGGCGTACTTGCTGTGCAGCGCGGAATTTCTCGAACAAGCGGAAGCCGTCGACGCCGAATTGACCCACGTGTACATGTGCTCCGGTAACAAAGGCCACGCCGGATTGATCCTGGGCAGAAAGCTGCTCGGACGGTCGTATCGCACGATCGCCATCAGCCAGCACTACGCGGACGATCGCGTCTCGGGCGCACTCGAGGCGGCGCGCGACGCGCTGGCGCTGCTCGGCTGGGAAACCGATCTTTCGGAGTCCGACGTGGAGAGCTACGACGACTACGTCGACACCGCGTACGGTCAGCCGAGCCCCAGGGGACTGCAGGCGATGCGCCTGGCGGCGCGGACGGAAGGGCTGATGCTCGATCCGATCTACACGGGCAAGGCGATGGCCGGACTGATCGATCACGCGCGGCAAGGCAGGTTGGGACCCAACAGCACGGTGATGTTCGTGCATACCGGCGGGTTGCCGGCGATGTTTGCGTTCAGCGACGCGATCGTGCGCAGCCTGCCCGACTGAGTCTCGGGCCACCGCGCATCCGCATCGAGCGGCGCGCTCTGAGCGTCAGGGAAGCGTGTTCAGTTGTGCGGCGCTGATCAGATCCGTGAGCGCGGGACGGTCCGTTCCATCAGGATTGGAGACCATCCACCAGTATTCTTCGCGATCCGCTGTCCAGTTGGGATCGGGCATCCCCCACAGCGTCATCACGCCCAGCCACGGCCAGTTGGCGCGGGCGTACTGCATCGCCGCCAGGATGTTCGAGCCTTTCTGGTCTTCGCTGACGGCGTACCACGCTCGGTCGGCGTGAACGCTGTCGCTCGTCCACCCGTACTCCATGAGCCAGACCGGATTCAGGTCGCCGTTGCGCTCTTCGATGGCCCGCAACTGTTCCACGCGACGGAAATAGAAGCTCCCGTCGTCAAAGCCGGGCACACTGCCTGGCGCCGCGGTTGGATCGGCGACCTGCGCGTTGGCGTTCAGGCCGAGGATGTCGTAGTGGCCGCTCATTCCCGCGTCGTACATCCACTGGAGGAACTGGTCGTCCGGAGCGGCGCTGCCGTCGTACGCGCCGGTCGGGCTGAGTCCCGCGCTGACCACCATGATGCTGGGGTCCACCGACTTGACCGCCGCGTAGCTGAGGCTCAGCATCTGGACGTATTCCGAGGCGGTTTGCTGGGTGATCGTGCCGCCCCACTCGCTGCGAAGATTCGGCTCGTTCCAGATTTCGATGGCATCCACGTGACCGTAGGGTGAACCGGTCTTGTAGCGATCGGCGAAGACCTTTACGAAGTCGGCGTACCACTGGAGGTTGTCAGGCCGCGCGTTGGCGTACGTCTGATCGGATCGACTCCACCATGGCTGGAAATCGATGCGGGCGATGACCTTGATGTGGGCCTGGTTGGACGCGCTGACGACGCGGTCCGCCTCGTTGAAGTTGTAGACACCGATGTCGGGGTTCATCTCGCGCCACTTGAACATCGTCTTCTGCCAGCCGAAGTCCGCCGCCTGCAGCGCCTGGAGGTCGCGGCTCGTGGTGGACGGATTGTTCCAGATGAAGATGCTCATCCCGTAATGAGAGACCGCCAGACGATCGGTGGCAACCGAGTTGCGCACCGGCAACGCAACGCTCGCGCTGGTGCCGGAATCCGCCAGAGCGGTGCCCATGACAGATGCGCTGAGGATCAGGCCACCGAGGGCGGGCCGAGCCAGCTTCAGAAGGCGAAAAGGATGCAGGAGTCCTTCCTCTCCAGGCCGGTTCGTCGGCCGCTAAGAATGCGGGCTCGACTATACGCAGCCGGGAGGACCGGGTTGGTTACGGACTGACAAAAAACGGGTTACGTTTCAGTCTGTAACCAGGACGTAATAATCCGACGCGGGTCAGTCCGCACTGCTCCACGGACCGGGTGTCCCGAAATGGTCGACGAAGGCGATCTCCCGCAGCGGCTTGCGGCGCGCCGGGCCGAACTTGCCCTCGGGCCAGCCCAGGGGGATACAGCACGTGGCGTCCATGCCGTCGGGGATGCCGAGGAGCCGGTGCACGTCTTCCTCGTGGATGCCGCCGATGGACGTGATGGTGCCGCCGATGCCCAGCGCGCGAGCCGCCAGCAGCAGGTTCTGACAGGCGGTGCTGACATCGGCGCCCCTGTGCTCGGCGATGACGAAGAGCAGGATCGGCGCTCTGGCGTAATTTTCGGCGCTGGTGCTGAAGTGGAGCGCGGCCTGGCCGGAGCTGTCGTCTTTGGGAATGTCCTTGGGGCCCGCGAAGCCGCGCGCGTTGCGGCGCGCCCAGTACGCTTCGACGTACCAGCGCGCAAGCTGATCCTTCAGCTTCTGGTCGCGCACGGCCAGGAAGCGCCAGGGCTGGAGATTGCCGCCGCTGGGCGCCCGCGCGGCAGCGGCAAGGATCGTCTCGAGGTCCGCGTCGCTGATGGGATCATCCTTCAGGCGACGGATGGCGCGCTGGGTGAAGATCGCCTCGCCCAGAGGCATCGTCAGTCGGTCGGCTGCTGTCATCGTCTCCCTTTCGGTTCGGGCCCTTATGTTTTACTTAGCCAGGCTAACGCTCTCTTAGCAGACTCTTAATAGCGAACGGCCCTATCCTCCCCCGGAATGGGCCTGACGCGGCTTGCGATTCGTCGCCCGCTGACCGTGCTCATGGGGATCCTGGCGCTGGTCCTCATGGGGGCGGTGTCCTATACCTATCTGCAGGTCGACCGCCTGCCGCCCGTCAGCATTGGCGTCGTCTCGGTTTCGGTGACCTGGCCGAATGCCTCGGCCGAAAACGTCGAACGGCTGGTCGCCGAGCCGCTCGAAAACGCCATCTCGGGCATTTCGGGCATCGACACGATCACCTCGAACTCCAGCGAGGGCACCTGCTCGGTGTTCGTGCAACTGGTAGATGGCTACGACCCGAACCAGGCCGACATCGACATCCAGCAGGCGATGGGGCCCGTATTGCGTCAACTGCCGACAGGGGCGACCGCGCCCGTCGTGCGCAAGTTCGATCCAAACGCCTCGCCGATTCTGAACCTCGCCTTCACGGGTGCGCCGCTCGATCAGCTGTATGACATCGCCAGCAACCAGATTCAGCCTGAGCTGGCCTCGGTGCCGGGCGTCGGCCAGGTCAACATCTCGGGCGGTCTGCAACGCGAGATCCAGGTCCAGATCGACTACACCAGGCTGGCCGCCTATGGGGTCACCGTTGCCCAGGTCTCGCAGGCGCTGACCAGCGCGAACATCAGCGTACCGGCGGGCTCGGTTCCGGTCGGCACCGAAAACTTCAACGTCCTCCCGGGCGGGCTGTTCCAGAACGTCCACGACATCCAGAACGTCGTCATCTCCAATACGCCGACAGGCGGCTCGGTTACCGTCGGCAACGTCGCCACCGTCAAAGAAGGCGACAAAACCCAGTACAGCCTGCAGCGGCTCAACGGCCAGGAAGCGGTCGGCCTGAGCATCACCGCCAACTCGGATGCCAACACCGTGGCCGTCGCCGACGCGGTCCAGGCCGAGCTGGCGCATCTCGAACAACTCCTGCCGCAGGGCACCCACACCAGTGTCGTGGAAGACCAGTCGGTCTTCACGCGCGCGTCGCTGGATGCGATTCAGCGTGACCTGGGCATCGCCATCATCATGGTTGGCCTGGTCATCCTGGTCTTCCTGCACGATTGGAAGCACACCGCTATCGTCCTGTGCGCGATTCCGACCAGCCTCATCAGCACGTTCCTGGTCATGTATCTGCTGCACTTCACGCTCAACACCATGAGCATGATGGCCCTGGCGTTGATGATTGGCATCCTGGTCGACGACTCGATTGTCGTACTGGAGAACATCCATCGCCACCTGCAGCTGGGTGAAAATCCGGTCTCCGCGGCGCTCACCGGGCGCAGCGAGATTGGCCTCGCGGCGCTGGCGATCACTGCCTGCGACGTGGTCGTGTACACGCCGGTTGCGTTCATGTCTGGTTCGGTTGGGCAGTTGTTCCGTCAGTACGGGCTGACCGTCACGACCGCCACCATTTTTTCCATGCTGATGTCGTTCACGCTGACGCCAATGCTGGCGTCGCGCTGGCTGCGGCATTCGGACAAGCCCAGCCGGTTTCGGCGACTGTCGGCCTTTGGCCGGGCGTGGGATCGCGGCTTCGCGCGCGTCAGCACCTTCTTCGCCAACAGTGTGGCGGTCACGTTGCGTGTGCGCTGGCTGGTGTTGCTCATCGCCACGGCCCTCGTCGCGATCGCCTTCTCGCTGGTGCCGTTGCGCGTGATCGGGACCGAGTATGCGCCAGCCGAGGATGACAACGAGTTCGAAGTCAACCTGCAACTGCCACCGGGCACCTCGCTCACGGCCACTGATGCGGCGGCGCGCCAGGCGGAGGCCTACCTCCAGCAAATGCCGGAGGTGAAGGACTTCTTCACCACCGTGTCGATTCCGGGCGGTAACCGCGGTGGTTTCGGCGGCGGGGCCAGCAGCGTCAACATCCAGGCGACGACCATCGACAAGAATCAACGCAAGCGGACCGTGTTCGACCTGCTGAACGTGATGCGTGCGCAGACCCGCAATATTGCCGGGGCATCATTCAGCGGCAATGTGACCAGCCCGCTGCCAGGCGGCGGGGGTGGTTTCGGCATTCAGGTCACGATCAGTGGCCCCGACCTGAACACCGTCAATCAGATCGCCAGCGAAACGCAGAACACGTTACTGCGCGTACCGGGTGTCCAGGACATCCGCAACAGCCAGTTGTCGCAAGTGCCACAGCTCAATATCCAGCTCGACGCGCAGCGCATGGCGGAACTGGGTATCAGCAATCAGACGGTCGATACCGCCCTGTCGACGGCCATCGGCGGCACGGTCGTGACCGAGTTCCAGCCGCCGGGCGCCGAGCAGGAAGACATCACCCTCGAGGGTCCAGACGCCGCGCGCTACAACCTGACCACCCTCGGCCAGATCCCGGTCGGATCCACGAACGGTGGCGCCAGCGTCGTCACGCTCGGGCAGGTCGCGACAATCAGCCAGGGCAGCGGGCCTGTCTCGATCCAGCGCGTCAACCGCGCCGACACGGTCACCCTCTCCGCGTCGGCCGTCGGACGCCCGTTGGGCGACGTTTCCCAGGACATGTACAAGGCGCTGAACACGGTCAGCATGCCCGCCGGCTATTCGTACGCATTGCGCGGCTCGGTCCAGATCTTCAACCAGGCCATCACGGCGTTGGCCGCCGCGCTCGTGCTCTCCATCGTCCTCGAGTACATGCTGCTGGTCGCGCTGTATGAATCCTGGCTGTTGCCGTTCGTGCGCATGCTGACGGTGCCGCTTGGTTTGCTGGGCGGCCTGACCATGCTGCTGGTCACGGGCAACACGATCAACATTTTCTCGATCATCGGCATGATCATGGGCGAGGGCCTGGTCGCCAAGAGCGGCATCCTGCTGATCGACTACACCAAGACCCTGCAGGAGCGCGGTATCGGCCGAACCGAGGCCCTGCAGGAGGCCGTGCGCGTCCGGCTGCGCCCGATTCTGATGACCTCGTGCACGATGATTTTCGGCATGCTGCCGCTGGCGCTGAAACTGGAGCCGGGCGCCGAAACGCGCGCGCCGATGGCGCTGGTCGTCATCGGCGCGCTGCTGTCCTCGACGTTGCTGACGCTGATCGTCGTGCCCGCGCTGTACACGCTGCTCGACGACCTGCAAACCAGAGTGTTCGGCCGCAAGCGACGCGACTTCGAGGCGGTGCAACCCGTGGCGGCTGTCGGCGCGGAGCCGGCCCCAGGCGAGCCCGTCGCGGCCGGGCAGAGCGATGGTCACGGCGGTCCGCCGGCGGGCGACGGGCACGATGGCGCGGCGCACGGCAACGGCCGCGACAGCGTGCCGCTGAACGTCGTCGAATCCAGCGACAGCTACGTGATACGGGCGGCAATGCCCGGCATCCGGCTGGAGGACGTGGACGTCTCGATCCACGGTCACACGTTGACCATCAGCGCCGAGCGACACGTCGACGGTGAACGGGACGGAGTCCGATATCTGGTGCACGAGTACGAAACGGGGCGCTGGCAGCGCACGATGGCGCTGCCGCAAGAGGTCGACGGCGCCGACGTCCGCGCCTCCTATGAAAACGGCATTCTCGAAGTGCGCCTGCCCAAGGCCGCTCCGGGAGCCGCCCGCAAGGTGCCCATCGACGGAAGTCTGACGGGGTAATGTCGCGTGGGCGTCGGCTTCTGGGTCATGCAAGTCGTGCTTGTGGTGGCGGCGATTGCCACCGGGATCTCCGCCGAGCGACGCAACCGCGCTGAACAGAACGCGCCGCCGGTCGATGCGCCGCGCCGTCGCGTCCCGGTGGAATCAGGCAGCGTGGCGCGTGGCGCCTCGCCGTTCACGACGCGGGAGCAGTCGCGCCTGCTGACGCTGCGCCGCCTGATTGAGCAGGCGCGCGCGCTCAAGAATGACCTGTACGACGACCTTCAGGCGGATGCGTCGACCGAGGGCGGTTCGTCGTCCATCTGGTCCACCCCGTGGCGGTCGTGGCGGTTGTTCGCGGTGGGCATCGGGATTGCCCTGGTGGCCGTCGGTGGCGTCGGCGCGTGGCAGGTGAACGCGGCCATGACGCGGCTCGAACGCCAATCGCCGGAGCCGATATCGACGGGATCGATGGCTAGCCACCTGTTGCCGGGAGTGATCGCGAATCCGGGCAGGTACCTGGACGCCGTCAACTCAGGGTCGAGCAACCTTGCCGGCCAGCGCGCGCCGATCGAGGTCTCCGAATGGTTGGATCAGAAGGAGGCGGTGGACCGCTTCGAAGCCGTCGTCGGGCTGGGCATTGCCTGCTTGCTGGCGGCGATTGCCGGCTGGCCGCGGCCAGCGGCTCCGCCGGGGTATCTCGAGGACGACGCCGCCGGCAGCGTTGGCAGCGACCTGCTCCCGTTTGTGCTGGTCGCCTCGGCGTTTCTGGCGGCGATCAGCTTCTTCGAGCTGGTCTAGAAAGCTTCGTATCCCCCAGAGGGGACCCTGGGGGGTTTTGAAATGATGTTGAGTGGGGTATGACCAGGGCGTTCGCACCGCGAACTGGGTACGATCCGTGGATGCCCCAGACACTGATCGTGACCGCCAACCAGATCATCACCATGGCCGGGGCTGCGCCGCGGGCCTTCGCGGTGCGCGACGGCCGCGTGGTCGGCACGGGTCCGCTGGCGGAGCTGCGCGAGCGGCACTCCGCCGCCGAGGTGCTCGATTTTGGCGCGGCGGTGGTGGCGCCCGGCTTCCATGACGCCCATCTGCACCTGGGGTCTACCGCCGACCAGCTGCTGCAGGTTGACCTGTCCTACCCAGACGTCCAGTCGCTCGCCGAGGTGACGCGCCGCATTCGCGACCAGGCGGTCACCACCCCGCCGGGCGGATGGATTGTCGGCAGTCGCTACGACGACGGCAAAATGGCGGAGGACCGTCCGCTCACCCGCTTCGACCTCGACGAGGTCGCGCCGGACCATGCGGTGTTGGTGCGACAGGTGGCCGGCCACTGGGCGGTGGTCAACTCGCGCGCACTGGCGCTGGGCGGGATCGAGGATGCCAGCCAGCCGCCCGAGGGTGGCGCGTACGGTCGAGATGGCGCGGGCCACCTGAACGGTGTGCTGTACGAGCGTGCGCTGGTGGAGCTGGTGTCGTCACCGGCGGCCGGTGGCAGGGGAATTGTGCCAGCCAACTCGCTGGAGGACCGCCTGAACGGTCTGGATCGGGCAAGCCGGATGTTCGCGGCCGCGGGATTGACCTCCGTGTGCGATGCGTCCACCGCTCCTGAAGACATTGCGTTGTTCGAGGCGGGCCGCGAGCGTGGCGCGCTCACATTGCGGGTGAGCATGCTGGTCCGCCACGCGAGCTACGAGGCTCTGCGGCGACAGGGCACCTGGCCCGATGGCGAGTTTCTGCGCGTGACCGGCGTCAAAGGCGTGCTCGACGGCGCGATTGGCGGCCGCACCTGCCTGTTGGAGCAGCCATTCGAGGGCACCAGCGATGACCACGGCATTCAGGCGATGCCCACCCGCGATCTCCACGACATGATTGGCATGCTGGCGCGCGATGGCGTCCGCCCGTGTGTCCACGCCAACGGCGACCGGGCGATTTCCCTCTTGCTCGACCAGCTGGAGCAGGTCGCACCCGACACCTGGCCGCGCCTGCGTCCACGGGTGGAGCACTGCTCGATCGTGACCGAATCCATCCTGGAGCGGCTGAAGAAGCTGGGCGCGGTCACCACGCCTTTCGCCAGCTATGTCAATTACCACGGCAACAACCTGCGCAAGTGGTACGGCGACGCGCGGTTGCGACGCATGTTCGCCCACCGTTCCTTCCTGGACTGGGGTGTGCCGGTGGCCGCCGCCTCGGATTTCGGCTGCGGTCCTTTCGAGCCGCTGCTTGGCATGCAGAGTTGCGTCACCCGCGAAGCCTGGGATGGTGGGACGCTGGGCGAGAACCAGCGCATTTCGGCCTATGAAGCGCTGGGGCTGTACACCACCGGCGCCGCGTACGCCACCGGCGAGGAGCGGGTGAAGGGCAAGCTGGCGCCAGGCTATTACGCGGACTTCGTGGTTTTAGGCGACAATCCGCTGACGGCGGACCCGACGCGGCTGAGCCAGATTCCGGTGCTGGCGACGTACGTCGCCGGTCAGCGAGTCTGGGCCGCGTCTTGAGGGGTCAACTGCAGCGGTGGGCCGTCCACCGCGCAGAAGTGGCGGCGCGCCGACGGCTTCTCTGCCTGCACGACGGGCGGATTCTGGATCGTCAGCGCGGCTGTCAGGCCGCCGGCTGACAGCAGTACCGCGCAGGTGATCACCGCGATGCGAAATCCGGCGGCGAAAGCCTCCGGCTGTTGATACGCGTCGCCGGAAATGCCGGCGATCAGCGGCAGCACGGCGACCGCAAGCAGACCAGCGGCGCGCGCGACCGCGTTGTTGATTCCAGACGCCACGCCGGCGTGGTCGGCGCCGGCCGCGGCCAGCACGGTCGTGGTGAGCGGGGCAACGATGAGCGCCAGTCCGAGACCGAAGACCGTCACGCCCGGCAGCACGTCGGTCACATAGGATGCGCCCGGTCCGATGCGCAGCAGCAGCAGCACGCCGACGGCAGCCACCAGCGGACCCCCCGACATCGGCAGGCGCGGCCCGATTCGCGCGGAAAGTGCGCCGGCTCGCGACGAGAGCAACAGCATGATCAGCGTCACCGGCAGGAGCGCCGCGCCAGCCAGGATGGGGGAAAAACCGGCGACCACTTGCAAGTCGATGACGAGGAAGAAGAACAATCCGCCAAGCGCGGCGTACACCAGGAATGTCACCACGTTGGATGCGGTGAACTGACGCCTTCGGAACATGTCCGGTGGGACCATGGGGTTGGGACTGCGATGTTCGTTGACAACAAAGGCGGCCAGCGCCAGCAGCCCGAGCACCAGTGCGGCGAGAAGCATTGCCGTCCAGCCTTCACCGGCGCCAATCAACGCGTACGTGACGCCTGCCAGGCCGAGAGCGCCCAGCCCTGCTCCGACGAGGTCCAGGTGGGCCGGTGGGTGGCTGTCTCGCGACTCCGGAACGTGGCGTTGCGCGAGGGCAATCACCACCACCGCGACCGGCAGATTGATCAGAAAGACCCACCGCCAGCCGGGGCCCGCGACCAGATAGCCACCGAGAAACGGTCCGATGGCGCTGGCAATCCCGCCAAACCCGGACCACGCGCCGATAGCCTTGCCGCGTTCATCCTCGGCGAATGAGGCCTGAATCATCGCCAGGCTGCCGGGCGTGAGCAGTGCCCCACCCACACCTTGCAGCGCTCGGGCCGCGACCAGTATCTCGACAGTTGGCGCGATCGCGCACAACGTGGACGCCAGCGCGAACCACAGCGTGCCAATGACGAACACGCGCCGACGCCCGAACCGGTCGCCGAGCGAGCCACCCAGCAGGATCAGCGAAGCAAGGGTGAGCGTGTAGCCGCTGATGACCCACTGCAGGCCGCCGAACTCGGCGTGCAGATCCTCGCCCAATGCGGGCAAGGCGATATTGACCACCGTGGCGTCGAGCGACGCCATTCCGGAACCGAGCACCGCGGCGGCAACCACCCACTTGCCCGAGGCACTCCCGAGCCGCAGGCCGGTGGTCGACGAGCCGGAGGATTTGGACTCAGCCGTCGCGCTGGAGCGGGTCGTCGATCTGACCTGGAAGCTTGAACGTCCCCGCGATCATGCGGGCGCGGTAAGGATTGGTGCCGCGCACCTGGAGACCGTTGTGGGCACGGTCCTTGTTGCCGCCGCCTAGCTCCGCGTTATCGGCGGCGCGATACTGGATGACCATCGCCGTTCTCGGGCGCGTGCCGCGGTTGGCGGTCGAGCTGTGCAGCATGTTGCAGTGGTGCAGCTCCATCCCACCGGCTGGTACCGGCACCTTCAGCCAGCGCGCGGGGTCGGTGAGGACGTTCTTGTCTTCGAGCTGCGAGGAAAACGCGCCGTCCCTGGCGAACAGGTGGTTGCGCGGTCCGCCTTTGTGACTGCCAGGGATGATGCTCAGGCAGCCGTTTTCCTCGGTAGAGTCGTCGAAGTACACCATCACGGCCAGCAGGTCGAAGTTGGTGTGCGGGAAGAAGGGATAGTCCTGGTGCCACTCGAAGCGCGCCTGGCGATTGCTCGGTGGCTTCAGGTTGATCTTGGTGTGGTGCAGCTGGATGTCCGGCCCGATCAGGTTTTCCACGCAGTCGAGGATCTTGGGGTGAAAGACGAGATCGTAGAACGCCGGGTGGCGTACCGTCGGGTTGTAAATGCGCCGCGGCGACCAGCCGCCGTCGTCGGTCTGGGTCACCGAGAACTTCGCATTGCTCGCCTGGAGGCCCTCGGCGTCGACCAGCACCTCGGCGAGCGCGGAGCGCAGCCTGGCCAGCTCCTCGGCGCTGAGCAGCTCGGGAAACACCAGGTAGCCCTGGTCCTCGTAGTAGGCCTTCTGTTCGGCCAGGCTGAGGTCATTTGCCGAGCGGAAAGGAGCGTGCGCGATCATAGCCCTCAGGCTACATCCCCGAGGTCATAGGGGATGCCCTTTCAGGTGGGTTGCGGGCAAAAGAACGCGCCGCGCTGAGAAAAGGCCCCGGTCCCAGCGCGGCGCATCCTCGTGTCGGTCTTCACGAAGGGACCAGCACGTGACGGGTACGTGCTGCTTCGCCAGGGTCCGCATACTCAATCTATCGCGGCACGGCGGCCCAGACCATGTGCAGACCTGCATATTGTCGTCAGGTCATTTGCCGATAATGCGATACAGCAGGCGCAGCAAGGTTTCGGCGTGTTGCTCGCTGTCGACGGCGCGCTCCTCGAGGCTCGCCGCCAGATTGGCGGAGACCGAGCCACTGAGACGCCGGAAGGTACCCGCGCGCTCCTGCAGCAGGTTGACGGCCGACCAGAGTGCGGCCTCGACGGTCTTCCCCTGCTCACTCAGCAGGGCATCGACGCTGTACGTGTGACCGACGCGACATTCGAAGCGCACCGGCCCGGACGAGTCAACCTCCCACAGGGAGCCGTGGCACTCTGGACAGGTCAACCCCGAAGCTGCGTTGGACTGTTTAGGTGTGGAGCCATGCCGCGGCTCGTCGGCGGCGTGCATGGACGGCTCGAGGCCTTCGGGCAGTGGAGCAGCCATTGGCGATTTCCCCGCGGAGCCGTCGCTGGTGAGCTGAAGCAGGATCTTGGGCATCTCGTTGGTTCGGACGCAGTAATCCACCGGCGATGCGTTCAGAGCGCTCTGCGGCATGCCCGCGAACAGCGCGTCCTCGGGGTCCTGGACGATCGTGATGCCGCCACGCATTTTGATGGCGGCCAGACCCAGCGCTCCATCGTGCAAGACGCCAGAAAGGATGATGCCGACGACACGGCGCCCGTAGGCGCGGGCGGCGCTGCGGAACAGCACGTCGATGGCCGGTCGGGCGCTGTTTTCTCGAGGACCGGTTTCGAGGTCCAGGTGTCCGTCGTCGACGACCAGGTGTCGATTGGGCGGAGCGACGAAGATGTGTCCGGGTTCGATTGCTCGCCGGCTGTCCACCTGAAATGCCGGTAATGCTCCCGCGCGTCCGAGTATCGCCGCCAGCTGGCTGGGTGTATCCGGCGGCATGTGCAGCACGACGACGATGGACGCGTCGATGCTTTGCGGCAAGCCTGCCACGAGCCGCGTCAGTGCTTCTACTCCGCCGGCGGACGCCCCGACCACGACGAGGTCGTGGGCGCCGGACATGGTGCTCATGCAGCCACGTCAGCGCGCGGTCCCGGTTCCGCTATCGGATACGTCGCGGATGACGAGGATCCCTCCGGCGAGCCCATCCGCGCGAATGGGCTGACCCCGCGCCTCGAAGACTCGCCGCTCACCGTTAGCTGTTTCGAGGCCGAACTGCTGGGTAAAGGTCTCGCCGCGCGCGGCGTTACGCAGTGGATGCGCGCGGTGTGACAGGCGCTGCCCGGAGGTATCGACGAGCGCGGGCAGCGTATCGCCGAAAATGGTCCTGAACGCGACATTCGTCAACACGGGCTCACCCGCTGAGTTGACCAGGACAACGGCATCCGACATGCCGTCCAGGACGGCATCCAGACGTTGATGCTCCTCGCGCAAGCTGGCCATCAACTCCTGTTGCGCGGCAGCCTGCACCTTCAAGTCGACGGTGCGTGCCTGCAGGTCCTCGTTCGTGGCATTCAGCTCTTCGACGGTTGCCTGGAGCTCTTCATTGAGGGTCTCGAGTTCTTCATTGGTCGCCTGCTGCTCTTCGTTGAGAGTTTCGATTTCCTCCATCGCTGCCTCGGCCTCTTCGTTGCCGACCAGCAGCTCTTCGTTGGCGCTCCGCAATCCGGCATTGGCGGTGGCGAGGTCCTGGTTGGCCGCTAGCAACTCGCGGACGGAGCGAGTTGATTCGTCGAGCAACTCCTGGAGCCGCCTGGCGCCACTCTCGGAATTCGCGCGCGCGGCATCGAGCTCTCGGAGCCGAGTTTCGCGCTCGGTGACATCGTCGATGAGCACGACGGTCAGATCGGGTAAGTCACCGCGCTCGGACTGGCCGAGGATGACAAACGCGGACATCTCGAAGAAGCGCGGGTTGCCCGGATCATCCGGAAACGACGTGAGCCCGTGGACCACGGGCCGACGGTCACCGTTCTTGCTCGCGTCGATCGTATCCTGGAGCGCGGATGCCAGCGGACGATAGGCGAGGTGGATCAGGTCTTCGCCGAGCGCGGGGTTGTGAACGCCGAGCAAGCGACGTGCGGTGGCGTTGATGCTCTGAATATCGTAGTTCCGATCCACGACGACCACGCCAATCGGCAGCTCGAGCAACACCTTCTCTGCACGCTCCGAGCCCGTCGGTGGATTCATCTGCCGCGTGTGGGCGCGGGCCAACTCACGCTCGATGCCGGCCAGGATCGGCCGGCCCGCCGACGCGCCGGTGACCGGGGTGGGCGCGGCGTCACCAGTCCGCGAAGGCGGAATGAGGACGCGTTCGCCGTGACGACGGAAGATCTTCAGGCGCGGCTGGACCATGGTGAAGTTCTCGGGTAATGGCGACGTGCTCTCAGCCTTGCCGAGTACCAGGTAGCCACCTTCACGCAGCGCAAAGGCAAACAGCTGCAGCGAACGCCGCTGCAGCTCTGGCGTGAAGTAGATGAGCACGTTCCGGCACAGCACGAGGTCGATCCGCGGAAACGGCGCGCGCTGACCGAGGTCGTGCTGACCGAAGATGACCATGGCACGCAGCTGCTTACGCACTTCCCATGCCGACTCCAGACGGCTGAGGTGGCGGTCGCGCACGTCGGCGGGCAAATTTTTCAGCGCGGAGCCCGGGTAGATGCCGCGCCGGGCAAAGGCGACGGCTTCGCCGTCGAGATCGGTCGCGAAGATGCGCACCGTCCAGCGCTCCAGCTCATCGCCGAGCAGCTCCGAGACCAGGATCGCCAGCGAATAGGCTTCCTCGCCTGTCGCACAACCTGCCGACCACAAGCGCAGCTCGTTGCCATGCGCACGTGCCTCCTCGATCAGCGTGGGCATGAGCTGGTCGCGCAGATGGTTGAAGAGGTCCTCGTCTCGGAAGAAGTCCGTAACTTTGATCAGGAAGCTGTTGGCGAGCCGGTCGTACTCCTCGGGATGGCGACGGAGGTAACGCACGTAGTCCTCGAGTTTGTCGTTGTGCGTATCCAGCATGCGGCGCTGCAACCGCCGCCGAATCGTCGGCTCCTTGTAACTCGAGAAATCTATACCGCTGCGCGTCCGCAACTGTTCGAGCACGGCACGCAGCCGTCGATCGTCGTCGGGCTCGGCCGCGACGTACGTGCCAGACAACAGCTCGTTGAGCAGTGGCCCGATCGCCTCGAGCTCGGCGACGACGTCGATGGTCGTCGGCGCCAGCGACAATGGCATGTCCGGGTGGCTGGCCGTCTGGGGGTTCTGGATGATGACCGTGCCGCCCATCTCCTTGACGCGTCGGGCGCCGTCCGCCCCATCCGATCCGAGCCCGGTCAGGATGACGGCGATGAGTTGTTCGCCGAATGCATCGGCGGCGCTGCCAAGCAGCAGGTCGATCGACGGCGCGGGACGTCCGCGGCGCGATTCGGTCAGCACATGGACCGAGTGATCGGAAATCTCCACATGCCTGTCAGCTGGAACGACGTAGATCGTGCCGTTGCGTAATGGCTCGCGATCCTGGACGGTCTGGACGGGCAGACCGGCGCGATTGGCCAGGATCTCGCGCAGGTGGCTGAATCGCGACGGATCCAGGTGCTGGGCGAGGATGATCGGCGCCGGGAAGCTCGGGTGCAGCGTGCTGACCAGTGTGGAGAGCGCTTCGATGCCGCCCGCCGACGCGCCGACCACGACCAGCGGCCCCGGAGCCTCGGTCTGAGACATGGCTCACTTTCATCGTACTCTTGGTCGGCAGTAGTCGCACAGTCGCGGCGTCTGGAGACGTATGTGTTGGCGTTCGCTAGGCGACGGGGGATGCCTGGGTCGGCCCGATGCTGCGCGACACGCACTCCAGGAGCTCCTCGGCATCGAACGGCTTGGCCAGCAGACCCCGGACGGGCAGATCGAGCGGCTGCAGCACCTTCAGCCACGAGCGCGGGAGCATGATGACCATCGGCATATGCGCCGCCAGCTGGGCCAGGTCACGGCGACGTTCGTCCGCGAGAAGGCCCTGCAGACTCTGCCACGCGGTCAGCGCCAGGTCACAGCCATCCGCGGCGTTGCGCTCGACGAGGTCCTGCAGCGAGTCGCACGGTTCGACACCGTATCCCTCGGCCCTGAGTACCTCCTCGAGCGCGCGGCGCAGGTCGGCCTTGGGCTCGAGCAAGAACACGCGCAGCACGTAGACTCAACAGTACGGGCGTTTGCCCGCGGCGCACATCTACATTTGTGCACCTTCTCGTGTGAGTTTCCGTGCGTAGAATCGGCGAACCACACGCCGACATGGTTGAGATCGACGCCGACGCGCTGACCATTGACCACGGTCGAGGCGACCGCCACGTGCCGCGCGTACACTGCGCGGAGATGGAGCGTTTGCCAGGCGGCGCGCAGTTCATTCGCGCCAAGATGCTGTGGGAGATCGCACTCGGGATGGCTGGTGACCCGTCGATTCCGTATTACGGCAATCGCGACATCAGCCTGGTGATCGGCAATGGCTCGGCTGAGAAGTTCACCGCGTCGGTGAGCATGGCCCCCGGCTCGCCAATCCTGTCGCACGCCGTTGCGCGCGGCGAGCTCGACATGGCGTTCGTGAATCCGTCCGGCCTCCTGACGCAGGCGTATCGTGGCACGGGGCTGTACCGCGAGCCGCTGCCGGTGCGGGTGATTGCCTCGTATCCGTCATGGGACCGCTTTGTCATCGCCGCGCACCGGCGACTTGGCATCGGCTCGTTGAAGGAGGTGGTCAACCGTCGACTCGCGCTGCGGGTGTCCATCCGCGAAGACGCGACACACTCCACCCGCGTGCTCATCGATCAACTTCTGCCGCTGTACGGTTTCGACCTGTCGTCATTCACCACCTGGGGCGGCTCGCAACAGCTCAACGGGCCACCACACGACCGACGCAGACTGGCAGAGATCGAGGCCGGCAGCGTTGACCTGGTGTTCGACGAAGGTATCCGCGGCTGGCTGCCGACGGCACTGTCGCATGACATGCAAGTGCTCGAGCTCGAACCGGACATCCTCTCCCAGCTGCAAGCCATCGGCTGGCGGAGCGCAGTGCTGCCAAAGGCGCGGTTTCCGGAGCTGGAGCGCGACGTGCACGTCGTCGACTACAGTGGTTGGCCGCTGTACACGCGCGCGGCGTTGGCGGAGGACGTCGCGTATCGCGTGTGCGAGGCGATTGCCCAGCGTGCGGAGGAGATTCCGTGGGAACCTGGCTCGTTCGGCGGAGCGCACACGCTGGGTGACGACACGGAGGTCACCCCACTGGACGTGCCGCTCCATCCGGGCGCGGAGCGCTGGTACCGCGAGCACCGCCCCTGAGGCCGAACATGCGGGTTGTCATCGCCGACGATCATCCGCTCTTTCGCGACGGACTGCGCGGCTTGCTGGAGGTGCGCGGTATCGACGTGGTCGGCGAGGCGCGCAACGGTCGGGAGGCGGTCGACCAGGCGCGGCGGCTCCAGCCCGAGGTGGTGCTGATGGACCTGAACATGCCCGAGGTGGACGGACTGGCGGCGCCCAGGGCCATCTGTACAAGAACCTGGATTCAGCCGAATTCTTTCACCTGCTGGAGGGTGTGGCGGAGGGCGCGCCCGCGCTGACGCCCGGCCTCGCCCGAAAGCTGCTCGGCGAGTTCGCGCGCCCCGCGCCAACGGCGCCGGCCGCCGTCGAGCCGTCGCCTGGCCTCACCGAGCGCGAACGCGAAGTGCTGGACCTGCTGGTGCAGGGGGCCACCAGTAATCGCGAGCTGGCGGAGCGTCTGGTGGTCAGCGAAAACACGCTCAAGTACCACCTGCGCAACATCCCTGGACAAGCTCCACGTCCAGAATCGGGCGCAGGTCGTCGCCTTCGCGGTGCGACACGGCATGGTCAATCCGTCCGCGGAAGAGTGACGGTGAAGGTGCTGCCCGCGCCGGGCGCGCTTTCGACCGTGAGCGTGCCGCCGTGCAGCTCGACCAGTCCACGCGCGATGGCCAGCCCCAGCCCGGTGCCCGCGGCCGCCGAGCCGCCGACGCGGTAGAAGCGCTCGAAAATGCGCGCCTGCTCCTGCAGTGGAATACCCGGTCCGTCGTCGGTGACCGAGATGAGCACCCGACCGGGACGCTCTTCCAGTCGGACCTGGATGTGACCGTCATCTCGACCGTACTTCTGCGCGTTGGCCGTCGCGCGCAACGCGCAGATGGTTGCGCACCTTGCCCTCGTTGAGCGCCTCGATCGTGAGTCGGACGTCGCCCGGATTGTCTTCGACGAGCAGGATCTCGATGGGGCGTCCCGCGGGTGCGCTCATCCGGGGGCTCGTTCGGGCAG
>JAFAOS010000104.1 GCA_019247515.1 Chloroflexota bacterium
ACGGTGATCAACCGGCGTGGGTACTTCTTCTTCGACCGAACGCACCGTGCAAGACTCGGACACCGCGAGCAGTCTTTCTCGGAGAAGCGGATCTTGATGACGTCGGTGCGTCGGTTGTCGACCACTGGACTCCAACTGACGCTGGTGTGGCCTTCAGGACACGTCGCGCGCTGATGCTGCCAATCGATGCGGAAATGTTCGGCTGAGAAGCCAGTCTTCTCGCGCGCTTGCCAGTGTTGATCACCACGCGGCGGGCCAACCAGGTCGATGCCGAAGTCCCGCCGACTGGCAACCAGAAGATCTGCGTCGACGTAGCCTGAATCCACCAGGTGTTGATCCGGGAGCAAAGCTCGCTTGGCCAATCCCTGGTGGATCACAGGCAGGCTATCCCAGTCCGCAATTGGGGCGAGCACCGTTTGCACATCGGTAATCAGGTTCGGGGTCTCAGGCTCGCAAGTTTCCGTGAGGTGGACCTTGTAACCGATCCACGCTGTGGACTGTTTCTGAGCCAGGTGAGCCTCAGGATCGTACGGCGAGCTGATGAATTGAGTCGCCGGTGGCAAGCCATCGTCAGTCGTTCGCCAGCGGAGCCCGCCCTCGGTGGGCACGTAGTTCTGGACCCACACCTTGCGGAGCAGTTCGATGGCTGGTAGTGAACGGAGCTCGGCTGGTGCATTGTCCGAAAGCGCCGCGTCGAGCAGAGCTAGGCCGTCCGCGCCAATCTGAGCGACAAGCACGTCGCGCTCGGCTTGCTTGTTCGGCAATCGTGTGTCATCCCACCCACTGCGATACCGCTCCGCCCACTCCGGTTGTAGGTGCTGGAGCAGCCATTCGGGCGCCTGGTCTGCCAACACATTCAGCGTGTGTCGGACAGTCTCACGGACGGCCTCCACGCGATTGTGGGCACGGATCGCAGCCAAGACATGGGTCGAATCGGTCCGCTGGCGACCGCGCGCACGTAGCCAGCCCCGGTCCCGACACAACGTTAGGAGTGCATCCAGCAGTTGCTGCTCTGCCGAACCTGTCAGCAGGCGAGCGCGGAACTCGCACAGCACGCTGGCATCGAACCCGGCATCATCGAGTGCCAGTCCGAGGGCGTACTTCCAATCGATTCTGCCACGCACGGCATCCGCGGCTTTCCGGTCGGACAGCCGCTCGGCAAATTGCATGACACTGACCAATGCCAGGCGCCAGGGTGCTTCAGCTGGTCGCCCGCGCTGCGAAAACAAAGCGGCAAACGCGGCGTCGTCGTACATCGGCCCGAGCTCATCGCGCAAACGCATCCAGGCACAGCCACGCGGAAATGCGGCACGGGCGACTCGCGCCGTCTCTTCGGGAACCGGACCAATTGGCGAAGGCCGCAGCGACATAGCGATTTGCCTCTCACCCTGAGATGAGCGGCACGCTAAAGCCGGCGCTCAAGCCCCCGGTAGCCCCTACGCGTCACAAACCCGGCTCATCGGTCGGATTCGCCAGCAATATCGAACTCGATCGAGAACCGAAGACTGCCCACCGGCGGCCCTGAGATTTTCTAATGGCCGCCGACGCTGCTCCAACCACTCCTTTTCGCCAGGCCCCGTGAGCTGACGGCGCGCCTCCTCTGCCGCCGCGACAAAACACCGCCGCGCGGGATCCCCGAATGGCTGCCTCCTGCGGCATGTCGGCCAGGCGCTCGGCGGCGTACTCGCGGATGATCTCGAGCATCATGAAGCGCGGAGCTGGCGCGTCGACCCGTCTCAGCAGGTTGGATTGACCAGCTCCTCGAGCGCTTGCCACCAGAGCTGCGCCCGTCAACGGCGACGGCAACGGGTCGGTCAGCCGTCCGCTCGGCCCGACTGGCGAATCATGCCCTACGCGAGCGAGGCCATCCAACACGCGTGGATGGGTTGAGGCGGGATGATGCTGGCCGGTGATGCTGCGGTACAGCAGCGCGGATCGTTTGCCAGCACTCAACCCGTGATCCGGGGAGCGGTCGAACGCGTAGAAGTGCTGAAAAGACTCTAGAGGGGAGGGCCAAACGGGAACGAAGATCATGATCGGGCGTGGATCGCGTCGGCGATCCTTCAGGAACCCACACGCTTGAGACCTCAGCCGCAGCTACCGGCCACCACGGCAGGGCTGCCGGTTGGATGAAGAGGAGGTCATGGCAGATCATCTCGACGCCCCAGGCCTGACGTCGCCCGCGATGGATGCGCGGGTGGACATCACCGACCATTACGTCTTCCAGAAACCAGGTCAGTCGGACCACACGATTCTGATCCTGAACGTCAATCCACTGGCTCCCACCCACGCCCAAGAGTTTCGGCCCGATGCAGTCTACGAGACGCTCGTGGACGCGAATGGTGACGCGAAGCCGGAGATTAGCTTTCGGTACCGATTCTCGCGCAAGGAGGCTGACCGGCAGTTCGCCACCGTTTTCCGCGTCGAGTTGCAGCACGAGTTCGAAGATGGCCACCTGGAGCTTGAAACCGACGCCGACCTGCTGGTGCCATTCGCGCCGGTTTCGTTTGGCAGCGACGAGCTCATCACGCGCGGTCGTCACGATGTGGAGTTCTACGCCGGCTTCCGAAGCGACCCATTCTTCTTCGATCTGATGGGGTTCCTGAACAACTTCATGTTCACGGGAACCGACTTCTTCCTCAATCTGAACGTTTTCTCGATCGCCCTGGACGTGCCCAATGGTCTGCTTGGCCGCAATCCGAACATCGGGGTCTGGACCAGGACGCTGATTCCGATGCTCTATCAGCCCGACCACGTGACGCAGGTGGACCAGATGGGCCGACCGGCCATCAACACGGTCTTCAATCACGGAAACGACAAGAACCTGTTCAACATGATCCAGCCCGACCAGATGCGGCAAACCAAGAGTGTCGACCCACCCACCACCGGGGAAACATTCCTGGACAAATTCAGGGACACCCTGGAAGCGCTTGGTGGCTACAGCCCTGCCCAGGCGCTGACGATCGCAGAGATCCTGCTGCCCGACATCCTGACGTTCGACCGTTCCAAACCCGCAGGCTATCTCAACGGCCGCCGGTTGCAGGACGACGTCATCGACATCTCGCTCAGCCTGGTGACCAACGGCAAGATCACCACAGACAAGGTCGGACCGCACACCGATTACCTATCCCAGTTCCCGTATGTGGGTAAGCCCCACCAGCCCCACGTATAGGAGGCCACATGAAGAACATCGACCGCAGGCATTTGTTCAAGCTGGCCGGAGTTGGCTCGGCCGTGGCCGCCGCCACCACGCTGCCCGTGGTTGGCCGCTATGCCCGACAACCCGCACGAGACGGCAGCATCTTCGGCTTCCGCGCCACGCTCGGCTTGCCCGAGGCGCCGCTGCCCAGCTACGCAACCTATGTTGTGGAGGGTAGCCTCAACCTGCTCAATGGCACAGGGCTGATCGCCAGTCGCGTCCTGGCTGGCCACCCGGGCGACCCTAGCGAGATCGGTCTGCCTGGCACCGCACGCGTCGTCAAGGTCACCCAGGTCCAGGCCACCGGCGCCCAAGTGAACGTGCGAGGCGTGATCGAGGATCGCGCTCAGTTGCAGCCGGGTGAAAGTCCCCAGGTGCAGATGACGATCGACCGAGGTCGGGGTGTGCTGCTGGCCCCCTTCGGCGGCCGCACCGTCACCCTTACCGTGGCGTAATCGACCAGTGGCAGGAGGGGCTGTTATGCGCTTCTGGACAGGACCGCTCCACGTCCGCGCGGCGGTGCGTGGCTGGTGTTTCGCCGCGCTGGTGTTGCTGGTTGCGACCGGGCCGGCCACCGCTCGCGCTGCGGAACGGGATCGCGACTTCGCCGTCGGACACGTCTACGTTCTCGACAACAACCTGACCGGCACCAACTCGATTACTATCTTCGCACGGACCGCCGATGGAGCGCTCCACGCTGAGGCGACCACTCCGATCGGCGGTCTCGGTAGCGTGACGGCCTTCTTGGACGGCACGCAGGGCTCGTTAATCCGCACGCCGAACGGCTCACGGCTATTCGCCGTGGACGCCGGCAGCGATCAGATTTCTGTGCTCGACACGGATGACGACGGCGGTCTGCGGCTGCGGGGAGTGTTTCCCTCGGGCGGTGCCGGCCCAGTCAGTCTGAGCTATCACGATGGCCTGCTGTACGTTTTGAACGCGGCCAACCCCGGCACCGTCCCGACCAATGCGTCGGCCAACGTGGCGGGCTTCCGGGTCGATGGCTGGGGTGGGTTGCATCCGATCCCAGGGGCAACCAAGCCGCTGAGCACCGCCCACCCCAATCCGGCGCAGGTCCAGCTCAGCCCGGACGGGCGCGAGTTGATCGTCACCGAGAAAAGCAACAACCTGATCGATCTCTATCGGGTCGCCGGCGATGGCAGTCTCAGTGGCCCGACGACGGTGCCTTCCGTCGGCAACTATCCCTTCGGCATAGCGTTCGATCCCACCCATCTCCATGAACTGTTGGTGGACGACGGGTTCAGCGGGGCAGTCACCGCTTACCAGCAGTTCGATATGCAGCTGCGGTTGGTGGACGGGCCGGTGCCCGATTTTGGCGTGGCGCCGTGCTGGATCGTCATCACCGGAGACGGCCGCTTTGCCTACGTTTCGAACGCGGACAGCTTCAGCATCTCAGGCTATCGCATCCACTCCAACGCCACGATCAGCTTGCTGGACCCGAATGGGGTTACGGCCACCACCCCCCGCGACACCTTCCCCATCGAGGAGGCCCTCAGCCGCGACAGTCAGTTCCTGTACGTGCTCGACAGTCGGCTCCTGAATGTGCCGCCCGGTCCTGCCGCGCTGAGCGGGTTCCGGATCGGGGACGATGGCCACCTGACGGCAGTCGTCGATCCAGCGAACATCAGCCTGCCGTTCAGCGCGATCGGGCTGACCGCGATCTGAACGCTAGCACGGCGCGACCCTCGCCCGGTCCGCGCCACGTGTGGTCTCGTCCACCTGTAGCACCCACCGACAGCTTAGGGTGCAGGCCACCGCGGAATGCTGATGCGCTGCCACACTTGCTGAACGTCACCTGCCGATGGGAGCGACCGCCCAATCGGCGAGGGGTCTGGCGAGAGGCGTTGGCGTCGACCAGCCCGCGGTCGCAGAAATCGCGGTTCCGACCCGCAGCAGGGTCAGGTTGACGCCGATACGCGGCCGGCGAACTCTGCCAGCACAGATCCGCGAGCAGAGCGAACAGCTAGCATTGAATGCCGCCGACGCGGGTGCGCCGTTTCCTAATCGGCTGATCTTCGCGCTGCTGCACGTGACGGCGATGCGCCGACGATTTTCCGGAGGACCCGGTTAGATTCAGCAGCGCGCGTCGCCGACCGGCGCGGTGTGGCCTCCGAAGTGAGTGAACGACTGGGGCGGGCTCGGGCTGGTGCGCACCGTCCAGCCGTGGCTCGAGAACTTCTGGAGCAGCCCGTTCTGACCCAGGCGCCGGACTTCGCCACCCAGGCGGAAGGGCGTCGCGGACTGCTGGCAGAGCTGCCCGTCGCCGTCGATGACCCCGCGGGAGGGATCGACGCCAACGAGCGCGGCGACGACATCCTGCAGGCGTACGGTGTTGCTCGCCACCGCGTCTCCCGTGGCAAACGAGGTGGGTGTAGCGAAGCTCCGCGCCGGCGGTGTCTCGGTGAAGTAGAAGGTGAGCGTCCCGCTGGAATCGACGTCGAACAGGCTCGGCACAGCGGGTGGTGGCAGGACCATGAAGTTCTGCTCCACGGTGGTGGTGGCAAAGAAGCTGAGGTGAGCCGTCGTCTCGTTGCGCGCGGCGGGATTCGCATCCGAGAACAGTTCAGCGTCATCAACGCCGGCCAGGTGGGTGATGTAGCCGAAGTGGGTTTCGCTGGAGCCAACCTGCTCCGATCGGCCAACGAACTCGATCGACGACAGCAAAGGACGATCGTCGCCGAGGTCAACGCGTTCGTCAGCTGGCGCGAGCTGCGCGCCGACGAACATGGCAGCAAGAGCGCCGACGGTTGGCAGCAGCCCGAACCACAGTACACGCCTCATGAGCTTCCCTCCCCACGAATGTTGTCGAAGCGCCGGTTAGCCATAGTGGCCGGTGCGCACGCGCTCCGCGCGGACCCGTGATTGTGTCTAATCCCAGGGCGCTATGGACGAGAACGACGCGCGCCTGCTGAGACGGCTGGACGCGATTGCGCGGCGGCTCGTGACGCGGGCGGCCCCAATCCGCTTTGAGCTCGCCCAGTCGGAGGAGGAGCGCGCGGCCGCGTTCCGGCTGCGGTTCGAGACGGTCGTCAAGCAGGGGTGGGCGATCGACGCAGACTTTCCGGAGGGTTTGGAGCGCGACAGCTACGATGACCAGGCAGTGTTGGTGGCCGGCTGGCATGATGGGAGGCTTGCCGCCACGGGCCGGCTGGTGTTTCCGGAGCCGTCGCGACCGTCGCCCATCGAGCAGGAGTTCGCGCTGTCGACTGAACTGCCCAGCGGCGTGGTGGATCTGAGGCGGGCCATCGTGGCGGCGCCGACATCGTTCACCGTCAGGCATGCGCTTTCACCGTCGCGATCGCTCGGCTGAGACGATAGACGCCCAGTTGTTCTAGCCACGCGTTGTCATGGCGTCGCCAGTTGCGACCAGTACGCCCGTGCTTGGCGCCATCGAAGATGGAGAATGAGGCTCACGACGACATAGTTGATAGATGCGGCCATCTTGTCGCGGGCCGTTGCTTCCCTAATCTTGGTCCGGATCGCGTTCATCGCGCGGTCCGATGGCCAACGATTCAGGTAGTAGTGACCACGCCAACGCCACGACTCCGCCTTGCGATGGTGGAAGCCGAGGAAGTCGAAGCCCTGCTGCCCGCGTATGAGGTACACAAGCCGGGTTTGGTCAGGGTGCAACTGCAAGCCCAACTGCGCCAGGATTGCGCCCACCCGCCGCTGCGCCTCTTCAGCGTGCGCTCGGCTGGTGCAGAGCACGACAAGGTGAGTGGCCGAGGGGAATCTCACCCCTCGGCTCTCGTAGAACCGGGCATGAACCTCGCAGCTCACCCGGCTCCCATTGTCCAGCCGTCGGGCCGCAACCCCAACTTCCAGTGCACGAACAGAGCTGGATCGCGTCTCGCGACGCGCACCAGCCATCGCCGGGCACGGCGGTCGTGGCGTTGCAGTCGCTTGTATTTCCGTCTGGCCCAACGCACGAGGTACTGAGACGGTGCGGCTCCTGCGCGCTCATAAGACGCGCCAGTCTGAGGACAGGCTGGCCGCTCTCGACTGGGCAGCGTTCGATCTGGTCTTTGGCAGTCAGGTCCGTACGCCGCTGATGCGTCGCAACGTGCTGCGCGCCTTCAAGCTGGCCTTGGGGCGGGCTGGTCTGCCGGAGTCGATCCGCTTCCATGATCTTCGGCACGCGCACGCGACGCTTCTGTTGCGGGCAGGCATCTCGCTGAAGACGGCGTCAGCCAGGCTCGGGCACAGCGGCATCGCGATCACGGCTGATCTGTATCAGCACGTCGCGTCGCAGCTCACCTCGACGCGGAGGCCGCTCAGCGCGTTGCCGCCGTGCTGAGCAACAAGGCTCCAAACCAAAGCTAAGTCCAAATGGTCCAAAAACCCCGTCACGATTGCCGAAAATGGTCCAAAGATGGTCCAAATACGAAGCGTTGGGTCCAGTCTTGCCGAACAACATCCGCACAGCCGCTCGGGATCTGAACTCGATTTTGTGGAGCGGGGAACGGGGCTCGAACCCGCGACCTCAACTTTGGGAAAGATACGACAGCCGTCTTTTGTGGTCGATTGATGTCCATTCCATCTTGGTGTGATGGCGGATTGTCCAGGTCTGTACGCCGCCATCCATGCCTTACCGTGGTAAAAACCGTGGTAAGGGCGACTTTTTACCACGAAACAAGTTGCGGTTCAGCGGCTTTTACCACGATTTCAGCGCTGCGACCCCGGTGGCGCGTGGTCCAGTACGTCCACGACGTGCAAGAGATCGGCCGCAGCCAGTACATGTGTTCAAGTCTGGTTCCATTCTCGCACGGCCATGTCCGCTCTGGATCGGTCCCCGGAGGGCAATCCTTCCACCGCGGTGGGGCGACCACCCCGATGCTCGGCGAAGTGGCATCACGTCCAACCCGACCCGGCTCATCACTATTGGCCTTGAAGGTCGGTCTGCCAAGCATCGCGGCGGAATTGTCCGTCACTTAAGGATGTGTCAGGAAATAACCTGTTCGATGTGATTTGGAGTGATGGAGTAATTCCAGTCGCCGTGGAACGCCGCAGGTACGAGTTGGACGGCTGCCAGTTCAGCGTCTGGAACCTTGATGCCGATGGGGTAGGTGCCCATGTCGAGTGCCGATCGTACGTTTAGTCCGGCACGCGTGGTGGTGTTGCCGATGAGGTTCACGATCACCTCCAGGCTTACCAGCGGTCGGCCACGCCAGTTCTGGGTGATGTGGCAAAACAAACGGTGCTCGATCAGGTTCCACTTGCTGGTTCCGGGTGGCAGGTGGCAG
>JAFAOS010000106.1 GCA_019247515.1 Chloroflexota bacterium
TCGGCCAGCTCGGGAAAGGCGACGAACACCGCGTCTCGCCGCTGCGCGTCGGGCCCATCCGCTCGCAAGGCGGCAGGCGCCTCGCGCGCCGCGAAGCGCAGGGCCTCCACGAGCAAGCTGAGCTCGCCTTCGTCCAGGCTGATTGAGCCACCCGGCGCCGAGCGGCCAACCTTTTGACCTGCCTTGGCCAATTGGAGCGCCGTGCGCAGCTCCTCACGTCCGCTGGAGCGCGCAATGGCCGCGCCGCGCAGCTGCTCGGCGCCCCGCAACAGCTCCAGCTCGCGCGCGTCAAAGCGGAGGCGCAAGGAGCACCACCCGCGACCGTGCTCGGTCATCGGCGCGAGCGCCGGCCGCCGGACCAGCGCTGCACCAGCGCGTACACAACGCCGCTCAGGCCGGCGAACACCGTGCCGATGACCAGGTTCCTCCCAAACCCGAGCAGCAGCGCGTCCGGCGGCGGCGTGGGCGGCACCATCAGCGACGCGGCGCTGACGACGATCGCGTCCAGGAGCGAAGCGAAAAAGCCCGCCACGACACCCGAGAGCATCACGCTGGTTTCGCGCACGACCAGCACCCCCAGCAAAGCGAACAGCACGTAGTTGAGGATCTCGTCGACGGCGCCGATGGTGGCGAGGTCGTCGGCACTGACCGTGCGCTCACTCATCGCCAGGGCCGCCAGATCGGTGATGATCACGAGCCCGCCGATCAGCAGTCCCAGGCGGAGGACGCTGATCGTGGTCGAGCGCGACCAGCGCGGCCTGCGAACGGGGCGAAGCGACTTCGGACCACCATTCCGTTCGGGAGACGGCGGCGACTGCATGCTCGGCGACCGTCCGCCACCGGGCGTCAGAGCCATTGGCGAGATCATACCGTCACCCCGTGCCGACAGCGTGCCGCGCCGAGGCGTTCGAGCCACGCTCGAGCCGATCAACGACTGGCCGCCAGCGTGTTGACCCACACAGTGTCAAACGGGTTGTGCGTTCATGATTGTTCTTCGACAGCTTGACACGTCACCCGTCACCGACGCGTAACGTCTCCGGATGGGTCCCCTCTGGGGTACAAGAGTTGTTGATGGTGGATGTGAAGCAACTCAAGCAGCGCGTGTGCGATGCGGTCGACCGCCGCGCGACGGAACTGATCGATACCGCCGACTGGATTCACGCCCATCCCGAGATCGGCCACCAGGAAGTTGAGGCCTCGAAGCGGCTGGCCGGCATGCTCGAGACCGCCGGCATCCCGGTCGAGATGGGCACCGCGGGCATGGCGACCGCCTTCAAGGCCGTGCTGGGCGCGCCAGCGAACACGCCTCGGCCACGGGTCGCCATCCTGGCCGAGTACGACGCACTGCCGGGTCTCGGACATGGCTGCGGCCACAACCTGATCGGCACCTCCGCCATCGGCGCGGGCCTTGCGCTCCAGGAGGTTGCCGCCGACCTGACCGGTTCGATCTGGGTTCTCGGCACCCCCGCCGAAGAGAGCGCCGCGCCCAACTCGGGCGGCAAGGTCCACATGGTCAATGCGGGCGTCTTCAACGACGTGGACGCCGCGATCATGTTCCATCCGGGCACCGAATCGGCGGTAACGCTCGATCGCTCGCTCGCCGCGCGCGGTTTCGAGTTCTACTTCCACGGGCGTGCCGCGCACGCGGCCGGCGCCCCCGAAGAAGGCATCAACGCCCTGGACGCGGTGGTGCTCATGTACAACGCCGTGAGCGTCCTGCGCCAGCAGGTCCGCTCGGACGTGCGCATCCACGGCATCATCCTGAGCGGCGGCGCCGCCGCCAACATCATTCCCGATTACGCGGCCATCCGCTATCGCACGCGCGCCGACGACTCCGAGTACCTCGAAGAGGTCGTGCAGCGCGTGGTCGGATGCGCCGAAGGCGCCGCGCGCGCGACGGGCTGCAGGCTCGAGTGGAAGGAGTACATGCCTGGCTACGAGAACACCATGCCCAACAAGGTGCTGCTCGAGTTGATGACGACCAACCTGCGGTCGATTGGCGTCGCCGTGAACAACGAGCGGCGGCGCAGCGGCCGCGGCTCGACCGATTTCGGCAACGTCTCGCGCCGCGTGCCGGGCATCGAGGCGCGCATCGCCATCACCGACGTGCTGGAAACTCCCGGGCACTCGGTGGCATTCCGCGAGGCAGCCGGCTCCGACCAGGGTCGCCAGGCCATGCTCGTGGCCGCCAAGGGCCTGGCCATGACCGCCGTCGATCTGCTGACGAACCCCGACTACCTGAAGAAGGCAAAATCGGTCTTCGACGACGATCTGCGCGCCGCTCGGCGCTAGCGTGTTCGTTTCACACCACCACGTTCTGGGGCCGACCCTCCAGAAAGGCGATGATGTTGTCGACCGGCATCGCCCGCGAACGGGCGTTGGCCTCGCGCGTGACCGCGCCGACGTGCGGCGTCAGAACCACGTTGCCCAGACCAAGGAACGGGTTGCGTTGGGGCGGCAGCGGCTCCTCGGTGAAGACGTCGAGACCCGCGCCGGCCAGCCGCCCGTCGCGCACCGCTGACGCCAGCGCCTCGGCGTCTACCAGGGCGCCACGCGCGGTGTTGATCAGGTACGCCGCGGGCCGCATGAGCGCCAGCTCACGGGCCCCGACGAGGCCGCGCATCTCGGGCGTATTGCGCAGGTGCACCGAGACCACGTCTGCCTGACGGAACACCTCGTCGCGCTCGACCAGCTCCACCCCGAGCCGCGCTGCCCGTTGCGGGTCCTGCGTGACGCTCCAGGCGATCACGCGCATGCCCAGGCCGCGGCCCATGCGCGCCACGCGCCCGCCGATGGTGCCCAGACCCAGCAGGCCCAGCGTTTTGCCCTCGAGCTCCGGACCCTCGACGTGCTGCCACTTGCCCTCACGGACGCGTTTGTCGCTGAGCGGGATTCCTCGGACCGTAGCCAGCATCAGGCCGATGGTCAATTCGGCGACCGACGGCGCGCCCACGCCGGGCGTATTGGTCACCGTCACGCCCCGCCGCTTGGCCGCCGCCAGGTCAACGTTGTCGGTGCCCGTGCCGAGAATAGAGATCAGCTTGAGCTGCCTGGCCCGTTCGAGCAGCTCGTCGTCGAACAGCGTGTAGGCCCGCACGTTGATGGCCACGCTGGCCGAGCCGAGCCGATCGAACAGCTCCGCCCGATCCGCCGCCCGCGTGGTATGCAGCCTGACCGTCCCGTAAGCCCCCAGCCGCCGCAAATCGACCTGCTCGAGGCTGGCGTACGTTGGAGGATAATCATCAGGAACCACAATATCCATGCCCATCAGGCTATGCGCGTGTTTATGCACGCCGCTGCACATCCGGCTCTGAGCGTGTTTGCGCACGCCGCTGCACATCAGGCTCTGAGCGTGTTTATGCACGCCGCTGCACATTAGGCTCTGAGCGTGTTTATGCACGCCGCTTCGCGGCGGAGGGGTTCCACCCCTCTACCCCGCTGGCGTGGCCGACATGGGTCGACCACAGTTGTCAGCCGCGTGTTCGACAAGAGGGGGAGCTCCGCTCCCCCTGGAAACCCCCCACGGGGCTTCGCCGATGGGCGGCATCGTGACCTTCGGTCTCAGATCTTTTCCCAGGAGCCCTCGTCGGTGATTGGTAAGTCAGCGAACCTGTGTTCGTGAGCGACCGACGGTCAGGATGTTTACGGCCGCCGAAGGCCGTGGGGACTGGGGAGCGGAGCTCCCCAGCGGAGCGCACCCGCGCTGACAACTGTGGTCGACTGCCGTCGGCCGCGCCAGCGGGGTAGAGGGGCAGCGCCCCTCCGCCGCGCAGCGGCGTGCCAAAGCACGCGTCAAACCTCAAGTGCAGCGGCGTGCCAAAGCACGCTCATCAGCTCATAAGCTTCCTGGTATTGTGAGCCTCCATGGCTCGCGTGGAGTATCCGAACGTTGACTCGCCCGATGCTCAGCAGATGGTTGAGCAGATCCGCAAGGAGCGCGGCGGCCGGTTTCCGCATTTGTTCCACATGCAGCTCTACAACCCGGCCATCGCCGACGGCTGGCTGCGCCTTGGCAGCGCCGTCCGCTTCAAGTCCGAGCTCGACGACGCCACCCGCGAGCTGGCCATCTGCCTGGTCGCCCGCACCACCGGCGCCGAGTACGAGTGGCGCGCCCATCGCCGCATCGCCCTCGAACACGGATTCTCCGAGGCTGCCCTGGACGGCCTCCTGGACTGGCGCAGCGGCGAGTTCGACGCTCGCCAGCGCGCGGTCCTGGCCCTGGCGGAGCAGCTCACCACAAACGTCGCCGTCGACGACGCCACGTTCAAGCAGGCCAGCGACCAGCTCAGCCCACGCCAGATGGTCGAGCTGGTGACCACCGTCGCCTACTACAACATGGTCTCCCGCTTCCTCGTCGGTCTGCAGATCGACCTGGAGTAGGTAGGGCGGCTCAGGACTCGGGAGGTTCGAGTGATTCGGGCGCGCTGTCGCGCTCGGTGAGCAGGCGGGCCTCCTCCTCGAGACCTAACTGCTGCAGGTCCTGATACGTCGAGTACAGGGCCTTGAGCGTGAGTTTGACGCGAAAATCAGACGCGTCGAGCTTGGGCAGAACGTCGCGGTGCAGCATCTTCAGCCGCCCGTAGCGGGTCAAGCTGAGTTGCTGGAGTGGACTGTAGGAAGAAAGGCCGTTCATGGAAGAGGTGCCTGCCTGCACTCATTAACGCACGAACCCGGCCAATCATTCCCAGGATTTCCCGCCCGACGTCAAAACTTGCCCCAGTGCGCGTACTCGGTCATCGGCTTGCGCGCGGCGGCGCCCTGCTTGGGCATGGCCTTGCGGGCTTCCCGGTCGGTGTGGCCAATCGCGACGAGCACGGTCGCGCGCCGGTCTTCGGGGATGCCCAGCAGCTTCTTGGCCTCCGCAGGACCTTCGTTCTTCAGCGTGGCGATAACCGCGCCGAGTCCGCACGCGCGCGCGGCGAGCGCCAGTCGCTCGGCCATGCGCCCCTCGTCCAGCGTCGCCTGATCGCTGTTCGAGACCAGCAGCAGCGAGACCGCTGACGGCCCGCCCGGCCTGGCGCCCCACTCGGCGAACTTCTGGAGCGTCGGTCGGTCACGCACGACGACGACCTCGGTCGGCTGGCGATTGCCACCCGTCGACGTCCAGCGCCCAACCTCGAGGATCTCGTTCAGGGTGGCGTCGTCCACGGGCTCGGGCGTGAACTCGCGCACGGCGCGCAGGCCGCGCAAAAACTTCAGACTCGCTTCGTCACTCACACACGCAAGGGTATTACGCCGCGGCGGCGGTATAGTCCGCCACCGCGGTCTCGTCCGCTCCCGCCGGCGCGGATGCCGCGTTGAATACCCACGTCAGGACGATCGCGACCACCAGGTTGACGATGAGCGAGTACAGCGCGGCGTAGCCCGGGATCGTCGATCCGCCAATTGACAGCGGGTAGACCGACGCGAAGTTCTGCGACACCGCCATCCCCGTCCCAACGATCATGCCCGCCGCCCAGCCGACCAGCAGCGCCCAGCGGTGCAGCCACCGCGTGTACAGCCCGATCACGATCGTGGGCAGTACCTGAATAATCCACACCCCGCCCAGCAACTGCAGGTTGATCGCGTACTGGGTTGGCAGGAAGATGATGAAGATCAGCGCGCCGAACTTCACCACCAGCGACGTCAGCTTGGCGATGCTGGACTCCTGGCGATCAGTCACCTGTGGATTGATGTACTCCCGCCACACGTTGCGCGTGAACAGATTCGCCGCCGCAATCGACATGATCGACGCGGGTACCAGCGCTCCAATCGCAATCGCCGCGAAGCCGAATCCGGCGAACCACGACGGGAACGCCTGCAGGAACAACCCCGGTACCACCCACTGCGCGCCGTACGGCGCCACCGGCTGGATATTCGCCGCCAGACCCATGAAGCCGAGCAGGGCGATCAATCCCAGCAGGAAGCTGTACGCCGGCAGCAACGCGGCGTTGCGCCTGATGGCGTGGCGGCTATTGGAGCTCAGGACGCCAGTAATCGAGTGCGGGTACATGAACAGCGCCAGCGCCGACCCCAATGCGAGTGTGGAGTACGCGACGAACTGACCTGGCGCGAGTAGCACGCCCTGCGCCACACCCTTGGCCTGCAGGGCCGCGTTGGCGGAGGTGAAGATGTTGCCAAAGCCGCCGAGCTTGATCGGAATGATGATGATGGCCGCGAAGACCGTGATGTAGATGATGACGTCTTTCACCAGCGCGATCATCGCCGGCGCCCGCAGCCCACTGAAATAGGTATATGCGGCGAGGATGACGAACGCGATGACCAGCGGCGCATCCCCCGGAATGCCCATCGCCGCCATCACCACTTCGATGCCGACGAGCTGGAGGGCAATGTACGGCATCGTCGCCAGAATGCCGGTGAAGGCAACCGCCAGCGCCAGACTCCGACTCGAATACCGGCCGCGCACGAAGTCCGCGCCAGTGATGTAGTGGTGCCGCCGCGCTACAGACCATAGTCGCGGCATCACCACAAACACGAATGGATAGACGATGATCGTGTACGGCACGGCGAAGAAGCCGATAGCGCCGGTGCCAAACACCGCCGCGGGGACGGCGATGAACGTGTAGGCCGTATACAGGTCGCCGCCCAGCAGGAACCAGGTGACCACGGTGCCGAAGCGTCGGCCCGCCAGTCCCCACTCGTGGAGCAGGTCGAGGTCGCCGCGACGCCAGCGGGACGCGAGGAAGCCCAGCACCGTCACCGCGGCGAAGATGATGATGGACACCGTCAGCGCGACGACATCCAGCGGCGGCATCAGTGGTAATCCTCCACCGGTGACCCGGCCCCGTTGCCGTTGGCGGGCTCGCCTTCACGCTCGCGCGTCACGAAATAGACCAGCCCGGTCAGCAGGGCCGAGATCAAGATCCAGAGGAACTGGTACCAGTAGAAGAAGGGGAACCCGAGCACCACGGGCGTGCCCGACGAGTAGAACGGCACCCACAACACGGCCACGAACGGCACCAGGAGCACGAGGTACCACCAGCGATTGACGGGACGGGCTTCGCCAGCCCGATCAGGAAGGCGCGCCATAGTACCTGAAATCGTATCTCTGCCGTGCTAGATACTCAACGACACGAACACATTACGCCGCTGAAAATGAGGCTCTGAGCATGCTTATGCACGCCGCTGCGCGGCGGAGGGGTTCCACCCCTCTACCCCGCTGGTGTAGCCGACGGCAGTCGACCACAGCTGTCAGCGAGGGAGCGCTACGCTGGGGAGCTCCGCTCCCCAGTCCCCACGGCCTTCGGCGGCCGCGAACATCCGGACCTTCGGTCGCTCACCACACATGTTGACTGACCTCCTCGGTCACCAACCAGGCTTCTGACACGAAATTGTCGGATACCGAAGGTCACGGTGTCGCCCATCGGCGAAGCCCCGTGGGGGTTTCCGGGGGGAGCGGAGCTCCCCCTCTTGTCGAACACATGGCTGCCAACTGTGGTGGATCCTTGTCGGCCACGCCGGCGGGGTAGAGGGGTGGAACCCCTCCGCCGCGCAGCGGCGTGCATAAGCATGCTCAGCAACACGAAGTGCAGCGGCGTCCCAAAGCATGCGTATAGAGCCTCAACTCCAGAGTTTCTGACTAGCGAGGCGTGCGCCTTCGGCGCTGGCGGCGAGCTTGGCCCAGGCGATCTCGGGATGCCCTACCCGCTGGCCCAGGCCGCAGTCGGTGCCCGCGATCACGTTTTCGCGGCCGACCAGCCCCGCGTAGCGGACGAGGCGCTCGGCCACCAGCTCGGGGTCCTCGATCAAATCGGATGAGTGGCCGACCACGCCCGGCATCAACGACTTGCCAGCGGGCAGACGGACGGATTCCCAGACGGTCCAGTCGTGCTCGTGGCGCGCATTCGACGCCTCGATCGAAATGCACTCCGCCTTCACCTGCAGAATCAGATCGACGATCTCGCGCAGCGGGATGTCGTTCTTGTGCGGCCCGTGACTGGAGCCCCAGCACGTATGGAACCGAATGCGGTCCTCGGGCAGGCCGCGCAGCCCGTGATTGAGCGCCTCGACTCGCACCGCCGCGTACCGGCGATAGTCGGCGACGCTCATCTCGGGATACATCTGCCATCCGTCGGGCAGGTCGGGATCGTCCAGCTGCAGCATCACGCCCGAGTCGACGATCAGGCGGTACTCCTCGTGCATGATGTCGGCGATCGCGAACAGGAACTCCTCGTCGCTCCGGTAGTGGTCATTCCACAGCCAGTGCTCGACGGTGCCGGGCGTGATGGCCGGCAGCCACGGCTCGACATCTAACCCCTGAACAGCGGCTTGCAGGTTACGAATATCTCGCTCGGCGCCGGCCTTGCCGACGTACTTCAGCGGCGCCGTGCAGAAGTACAAACTGCGCTGCGCCTCGGCCGGCCGCTGCGTCGATGCGCCGCCGAATGGTCCGCGCGCGCCGCCGAAACCACCCAGGCCGGCACCGAAGAAGCCAGGAAACTCTTTGCGGTCGCGACCGTTGACGTCGCGCGCCGCGGGCCCTTCGCCGACTCTGAAGCTGCGCTCCTCGATGCCTTCGAGCCGCTCCTGGATGTAGCTCGAGAACGTGCCGCGCTTCGGGATCTCGCCGTCGTTGACCACGTCGACGCCGGCTTCGAGCTGCCTGCGGACGATCTCTTTGACTGCGTCAGGCAGTTGCCGCTCGAGTTCGGCCTTGCTACTCTCGCCCTGCTGCAACAGGGCGGCGATCTCGGGGGGTCGCGGCAGCGTGCCCGCGTGCGAAACAATGATTCGGTCTGTGCTTCTTCGCATTCCGCGATTTACTCTAGCTAATACCTGAAGAAGGAGAACGTACCCGTGCCGATCAAGAAACTGGGCCACGTGGGCATCTACGCCCAGGACCTGCCGAAGATGCGCGACTTCTATACCCGCATCGTCGGCCTGCAGATCGCCGATGAGGCCGCCAACGCCGTATTCATGAGCTCGGACCCTGACCGCGAGCACCACGAGTTCGTGCTCTTCACGGGCACGCCCGACCAGAAAACGTGCGTCCAGCAGATCTCGTTCAGCTGCGAGAGCCTGGAAGACATCGTCGGCTACTACAACCGCTTCAAGGACAACGGCGTGCGCTTCCGCAGCGTCACCTCACATGGCAACGCCGTCGGCCTGTATTTCTTCGACCCCGAAGACAACGTCTGCGAGGTGTACTGGACCACCCCGTGGAAAGCCCATCAGCCGTACGGCGTCGCCGTCGACCTGACCCGGGACCTGGATGAAGTCAAGCGCCTGATCCAGGAGGACGTCAAAGTCTATGGCGAGACGGGCCACCGCGACCCACAGTCCTTCGACCGCCAGAAGGAGCAATTCGAGCGCGAGGGGATCCGCGTTTAGTCCATACGTTTGCCTTGGCACGCCGCTGCACATCAGGTTTTGAGCGTGCTTTGGCACGCCGCTGCACTTGAGGTTATGAGCGTGCTTTGGCACGCCGCTGCGCGGCGGAGGGGTTCCACCCCTCTACCCCGCTGGCGTGGCCGACAAGAGTCGACCACAGCTGTCAGCGAGGGAGCGCTACGCTGGGGAGCTCCGCTCCCCAGTCCCCACGGCCTTCGGCGGCTGCCAACATCCGGACCTTCGGTCGCTCACCTCACAAGTTGACCGACCACCTAGGTCACCGACCAGGGTGAAAAAAAAGATCTGATACCGAAGGTCACGATGCGGCCCACCGGCGAAGCCCGTGGGGGTTTCCGGGGGGAGCGGAGCTCCCCTCTTGTCGAACACGCCGCTGACAACTGTGGTCGATCCTTGTCGGCCAAACCAGCGGGGTAGAGGGGTGGAACCCCTCCGCCGCGCAGCGGCGTGCCAAAGCATGCCCATAACATGATGTGCAGCGGCGTGCAGAACCAAACGTAAGAGCGAACTATTGCTGCGGCTATTGTGTGCCCCAGACGTGGCGGGCGGTTTCTACGACCAGCTCCAGCTTGCGCTTCTGGTCGTCCCAGGTCAGCAGGTTGCCGAGGAACGTCGAGGCGAAGCCGCACTGGGGAGTGATCGCCAGGTTTTCGAGGGGCACGTAGCGCGCCGCTTCGTCGATGCGGCGGCGCAGCGAGTCCACCGACTCGAGCGCTGGCTCTTTCGAGCTGATCAGGCCCAACACCACCATTTTTGAACGCGGAACGAAGCGAAGCGGCTCGAAGCCGCCGGCGCGCTCGGTGTCGTACTCCAGCAAGAACCGGTCGACCTGGAGCGCACTGAACGCTTTCTCGGCGACCGGCTCGTAGGACCCTTCGGCGTGCCACGCGCTGCGGTTGTTGCCGCGGCACATGTGCATCCCCACGGTCACCTCGGCACTCTGGGCGCCGTCGAGCACGGCGTTGTCGATGGCGATCAGCTCGTCCAGGTACGTGTCCGGGTCTTCACCCGACTCGATCATTCGCGCCCGAATCGTCTTGTCCGCCACGCGCTCCACGTAATGCAGCGAGTCGATCTGGATGTACGCGCAACCGTCGGCCTTCAGGGCGGCAATCTCGCTGCGCAGCATCGGCACCAGGTCGCGCGCCAGGTCGAGTCGCCGCGGGTAGACCTTGTCGCTGATGCCCGCCCGCCACAACTGACCCGACGCCGACAGCGCGCCCGGCATCGTCATTTTCCATGGCCCCGGCGAGTTCTGCTTCAGAAACTCGGCGTCCGTGCCCACCAGCCGCCGCACCTGGCGCAGCTTCTCGCCCGCGACCATGGCGCCGCCGCGGGTGAGCGTGGTCATGCTCGAATTGGCCATCGTCGCGTGCGGCCCCTGCCAGTCGCCGAGAAAGCCGGCGATCGGCGAGCCCTCGACCGGCACCAGTCCCTCGACCGCGTCACGCACCACGTTGCTCCACCCCGACCGACGATATTCGCCGCCGCTGTAGATCCCGATGCCCGTTTCGCGCTGCAAGTCCAGCGCTTTGAGCACCGCGGCATCCTCGACCGTACGCAACTGGTCCTCGGAAATGCGCTGTTCGGCGAAGTCTTCGCGTGCCTTGACCAGCTCGGGCGGACGAAGCAGGCTGCCGACGTGGTCGGCTCGATATGGTTGGGGCATGGCTCCTGATTCGTATCATATGCGGCCGTGAATCGCCGTCAGTTCATCGAGCGGACCAGCCTGGCGGTCGGCGCGCTGGTCGCGCCGGCTTTGCTCGAGGCGTGCGCTCCAACCGCACCCTCGGCGCCGACTGTCCCAGCCGCCAGCGCCACCACCGGCGCCAGCAGCAGCAGCGCCGGCCTGATGCCAACCTACGTCCCGTTCCCCAACAAGCCGACGCCCGACTTCCCCTCGTCGGGCGACCCCTACATGGACGGCTACAACAACTACCCGAACAACCCGCCGAAGTCCATCACGGGCCCGGTCGGCTCAGGCGGAACGATCACGTCGATGACGATCGGCCTGTTTCCACCGCCCACGCCGTATGAAAACAACCCCGCCTGGCAGGCGATCAACAAAGAGCTGAACGCCGACTTCAAAATGAACATCGTCGCGCCGGGTGACTACGTGGCCAAGCTCGCCACCGTCATGGCCGGCTCCGACATGCCGGACCTGCTGTTTTTCTACTACAACCTCCAGACGGCGATTACGGCCGTCGCGGGCGTGCCGCAGTTCGTCGACGCCCAGGGCGCGGACCTGACCCCCTACCTGGCTGGCGACGCCATCAAAGACTACCCAGCGCTCGCCAACATCCCGACCCGCGCCTGGAAGAACTCCGGCAGCGTGTATGGCGGCAAGGTCATCATGGTGCCCAAGCCGCTGTATTCGGAGGGGTTCGTCTTCCTCAAGAACGTCACTCAGTGGGACGCGGCGCTCGGCAAGGACTACGTGCCGAAGAACGCGGACGACTTCAAACGCGTGATGCAGGCACTGACCCAGCCGCAGGAGGACCACTACGCCATTGCCGCCGCGGGCGCTTCCGCGTCGGGCGACGCGTTCGGGATCAAGTGGTTTTCTCAATTGTTCGGCGCTCCGAACGAGTGGCAGCTTGGCTCTGATGGCAAACTCACCCGCTCGTTTGAAGCACCCGAATACAAAGAGGCGGTTGGCTTCGTGCACGACCTGTACGCCGCAAACCTCTACCACCCGAACACGGCGCAGATGAGCAGCGGACCCAACGGCCGGTCCGACTTCGCGGCGGGCAAGTGGACCATCTGGCTGGACGGCTTTGCCACCGCGTGGAGCGACCCGTGGCGACGCGCGCGGCAGGCGCCCACCCCGTTCGAGGTCCACATGATTCCGCTGTTCCCGGCCCACGACGGTGGCAAGCCAGTCCACATGCTCAACGCGGCGCACCTGGGCGCGACGGCGATCAAGAAGGGTTCGCCGGATCGCGTCAAAGAACTGCTGCGCGTGCTGAACTATCTGGCGGCGCCGTTTGGCTCCGCGGAGGACCTGCTGCTGTCGTACGGCGTGGATGGACCGGACTACTCGCTCGACGCCAATGGCAACCCGGTGCTGACCGATCGCGGCAACCCGGATGCCAACTACCTGCCGTTCAAATACATCGCCCAGCACCCATCGGTGCTGTACTTGCCCGATATTCCGGACTACACCACCCAGCTGGTGGACGCCGAAAAGCAACTGCTGCCGCTTGGTATTTCCGATCCCACCAACGGCTACGTCTCACCCACCGCCGTGCGCAACGGCGCGGTGGTCACCCAGCAGTTCTCGGACGGCGTCCGCGACATCATCATCGGCCGCCGCCCCTTCAGCGACTACGACCAGCTGGTAGCGGACTGGCGCACCAACGGCGGCGACGCTATACGCAAGGAATATCAAGACGCCCTTAGCAATTCGAGATAGATGCGTATGCTTTGACAACAGTCGACCACAGTTATCAGCTGCGCTCCCTCTCCCTCTGGGAGAGGTGGTTGATGCCGCGGGCAATTCCGACCCCTGGTCGGTCAGTGAACTGGTGTCAGCGACCGACCGTTAAGATGTTCGCGGCTGCCGAAGGCCGTGGGGACTGGGAAGCGGAGCTCCCCAGCGCAGCGCTCCCTCGCCGACAGCTGTGGTCGATTCTTGTCGGCCGCGCCAGCGGGGTAGAGGGGCAGCGCCCCTCCGCCGCGCAGCGGCGTGCATAAGCATGCTCATAACCTGATGTGCAGCGGGGTATCTATGTCTTGAGCCGAGGGAGGACCTCGAGCTTCTGCGTCGGTTCCCAGAGGGCTTCGTTCTCATTCCCGTCCGGGTCCGTGAACATCACGTTGCACTGCCTGTCGCTGTAGCCGGTGATGTTCGCGCCGTGGGCGAGCAGGCGGGCGTGGAAGGCTTCCAGGTCTTCGAATGAGGCCATTTCCCAGGCCATGTGGTACATGCCGACCCGATTTGGCTCGGGGCCGGGGGCGTCGGCGCCGAGGGCGAACAGGGCCACCTCGTGCGAGGCGTCGGGGCGCACGCCCAGGAATGCCACCCGATCGCCGTGGCGGGAGTGCAGCGGCAGGCCCACGACGTCCCGATAGAACTCCACCGCGCGATCGAGGTCTCGCACGCGCAGGGCCACGTGGCCCAGCTGCGTCGGGATGCCTGTAGCTGTGGTCATCAGCGCCGAAGTATAGATCGGTGGGCGCGCAGCTTTGCCGTTGCCTCGAGATCTACCCTGGCGAGGTCCGGCGTGAGGACCACGCCGTAGTCGTCCAGCGCCGACTGCGCGGAAATGTAGCCCTCCTGAACGTCGACCAGAACGCGAGCGGGGTCGCGTTCGAGCGGATCGCCCCAGCCGCCACCGCCCGCGGTGCGGTGGATCACTTCGCTGCCGGCGTCGCCAATGTAGCGGGGTGATTCGGACCTCCGGAACTCGGCATCGGCGGGACCTTTGATCAGCGTCTCGGCAATCTTGCCAGGCTGACCGCCCCACAAGCCCCACGGCGGACAGTTGACGCGACCACCCCCACCACCCGCCGCCCAGCGACCTGGCACCAGGGCTTGCGCGCGCGTGTTGATGCCCAACCCGCCGCGGAACTTGCCAGGACCACCCGAGTCCTGGCGCAGCGCCCGCTCCAACACCAGGATTGGATTCTTGAGCTCGATGTTCTCGATCGGCGCGTTGCGCACGTCGCCCTGACACACGGACATCGACACCGATTCGCCGTCTTCGGTTGGTCGCCCGCCCCACCCACCGGACTCGATGCTCTGGACCACGAAGCGTCGGTCGCGGCGTGGGTCGTAGCCAAAGAACACGAAGGTGGCGCCCAGCGAGCCGCTGTGCGCGGCCGGGATGCGCTCCGGCAGCGCGTCGGCCAGTGCCCGCCACACGGTGTCCACCACCGTGGGCAGCGCGCCACTCCACGACGCCATCATCACCGGGTATCTGGCCATCATCATGTTGCCCTCGGGAATCACGACGCGCAGGCCGGCGAAGGAACCCTCGTTGACCGGCTCCAGCGGCACCGTCAGCGCCTTGTAGGCGATGTACGCGCCGGCAAACGTGCGCGAGTTCATGCCGCCTTCACGTTGGGGCGAGCAGCCCGACAGGTCGATCTCCATGTCACTGCCGGAGATGGTCACTTTGACTTTGATGTCGTAGCGGCCACTGGCCGCATCCAGGAAACTCTCGGCGGAGTACACGCCGTCGGGAATCTCGGCGACCACGCCGCGACACTTCTGCTCCGTCTCGCGATAGATGGTGTCGATCGACCGCAGCACCGTGTCGCGCCCGTAGCGCTCCACGAGCTCGGTGAAGCGCCGCTCGCCCAGCCGGCAGGCGGCCATCTGAGAACGCAGGTCGCCCATCGCCGCATCGGGATAGCGGATGTTGTCGCGGATCAGCTTCAGCAGCTTGCGATCGACGACGCCTGCCTCGTAAATCTTGAGCTGGTCGATTTGCAGACCTTCGCTCCACGGGTCGTACGCGGTGCCACCGGCGCCAAAGCCAGTGGACTGGCCGCCGATGTCCACCCAGTGGGCGCGGACCACCGCGAAGCCGAGCAGCTCGCCGTCATGGAAGAACGGCGTGTAGCACACCATGTTGTTCAGGTGCTGGCCGGCCACCGCCTGGTGGTTGTGGAGGATGACGTCGCCGGGTGCGAAACCATCCAGACCGAAGCGCTGGATGCCGTCTTTGATGACGACGCCCAGGTCCGCCACGAAATGCGAGACACCGCCGATGTTTTGCGAAATCAGGCGCCCCTGCGTATCCAGCAACGCGGTGCAATAGTCGCGCACCTCGTAGATCATCATGTTGTAGGAGGTGCGCTGGAGGTCGAAGCTCATCTCGTCGGAGATGGCCGGCAGCGCATTGCGAATCACCTCCAGCGTGACCGGGTCCAGGGTTCGCGGCGCGTCGATAACGGTCATCGGGGCTCGAGCTTCCGTCCGCCGCCGGCGGCGACCTGGACGATGACATTCGCAAACGACACGCCGTTATCATCGCGGGCCAGCGCGCGCAGCGACAGCAATCCGCCGTCGACAAGTTGGGCATCAGACGAAACGCCGATCGTCGGCCAGTCGGAGAGCGCCAGGCCGATGCCACTGCCGAGACCGTAGTCCTGGGCGGACGTCTGAGCGGCGGTCGACAATTGCGCCAGCCCTGCGCCGGCCACGTCCGCCGCTGCCGCGCCGGGAGTCGCGGCGTTGACCATCGCGGCGACGGCTCTGTCCGCGGGCGCCGGCGCCGATCCGTTGGATGCTGGCGAGGTGACCGCCACGTCGGCCCAGTAGCCGTGATAGTCGACCCCGATCCACAGCAGCAGCGGCGTGCGACACGCCGGCGACAGGCCCTCGAACGGCCGCAGGTCGTCACTGTCGACGTTGGCCAGGATCCGAATGTCGCGTGCGCGATTGACGCGCGCGGTGCGCTCGGCTTCGACCATCGCCTCAGTAGTGGTGGCGCCACTGTCGAAGGCGTTCACCGCCGCTTCAGCCGCGTCAGACGCAATTCGCAGCGCGGTGCGCACGGTCGTCACCTCACGCGGCCGCTTGCTGGCGCGCAGCCTCTGGAACTCGGCGTCAAATGGCCGCAACGCGTAGCCCTCGAGACTGTCGGTGACGTTCGCGTACGCGGGGGCTGATAGAAGATGTGTGGCGACCAGCCCGACCGTTCCCGTGCTGATCGATCGGTCGGACAGAGCCGCTTTCAACGTGGAACCTGGCATCGGTCCCGCCGAGCTGAGCTGTCCCACCCAGGTGAGCGTCCGCTGAAACGGTAATTCGCGACCTCCGCCGCCGGTGAAAATGGACGGGTCGCCCTCGTGGGTCAACAGCAGCGTGCCGGCGGTGGGCATGCCCGCCAGGTACGAGAAGTCCGCGTACTCGTACTGATTGCCCCATACCAGCAGCGCGTCCAGGCCAGCGGAGCGCATCGCCGCGCGCACGTTGCTGACGCGCTCGGTGAACTCGTCGGCCGGCAGGAGCGCCTGGTCCCAGGCGGTATACCCGCGCTTGAGCACGGGCTCCATGTTGATCATTCGCAAGTTCCTCCTGGTCTCAGCCGATCGAATCCAGCTGTCCCATCTTGCTCGTGAGCGGTTCGGCGCCGTGATCGGTGATGATGACCGGCTCGCCGCACATCATGTAGCCGGTATCAGGGATGTACTGGTTGGGGTGCATGACGAAAACCATGCCCTTTTCCAGCACATGGTCGCGGTCGGGCGCGATCTCCGGCTCCATCGAGCCCAGCGACATGCTGTGTCCGCGCGTGCGCATGTACGGCGGTTTCGTGTACTTCTCATAGCCGGCGTCGGCGATCGGCTTGTTGATGGCCTCCACCACGGCTTTCACGGGCGTGCCGGGTACCGCGGCCTTCATCCCCGCCCGCAGCCCGGCGTCCAGGATGGCGAACTTCTCCAGCTGCAGTGGCGTCGGCTTGCCGATCACCGCTGTCCGACAGATCTGAATGAACTCCCCTTCAACGGCTGGCGTGATCTCGCCCAGCAGAATATCGCCGAGCTCCAGCACGCGATTTGTCGGCTGGTGCACCAACCGGTTGTGCTGTGACGCCGACATCAACTGGAAGTTATCCTCGGCGCCCATCTCGCGCATGAACGTCTCCAGCTCGCCGGCGACCTGGTGCTCGGGCCAGCCGGGCCTGGCCGTCTCCAGCAATTGCCAGTAGCCGCGCTCGGCAATGTCGACGGCCATCCGCGTGCAGTGCAGCGACCACTCGTCGCGGATCTTGGCCATGTCGCTGACCAGCTTTTCCGCGCTCTCGGGCGGCCAGTCCAGGACCGTCCGCCAGCCGTCGGCCACCGAGCGCGCCATCAGCCCACCACCGGCCACGCCCGCCTTCTTGGAACGCAGGCCGTGCGCGCGCAACTGCTCGTCCACCGTCGACAGGAAGTGCTCGTCATCAGTGGCCACGACGCTGCCGATGGTCACGCACTTCTCCCGCGCGCGGCGAAAATCCCAGCGCGGAGTCATGACCAGGATCGGCTCGCCCTCCAGCGGCAGCAGCACCGCCATGTGTTTGCCCATCTGCTTGAAGCCCGACAGGTACCAGCCTGGATTCATGGCCAGGAACGAGTGATTGCCCGAGCCGTACGCGATCAACAGTTCGAGTCCTGCCGCCCGCATCCGCTCGCGGACCGCATCCCGCCGCCGCTCCAGACAGCGCGTGCGCAGCGCGGTCTGGGACTCGATGGACGAAACAGCCATGTTTATCTACCTCCAGCTGGTATGACGTCTTGCGCTACGGCCGAGCGGCCCGCGGCGGGCTCGGCCACGACCTGGGCGGTGGCTTCGAGACTGCGGTTGCGCGTCTGGCCGCGCAAGCCAAGAAATGGAATCAGTCCGGCGAGGAACGCCGGCACATACCAGAATGTCAGGATGGTCCCAAACGGCAGACCCGTCGAGGCCACCAATCCGAGCAGCAGCGGTCCAATCACGGCGCCGGTGCGACCGATGGCCGTTTCCCAGCCAACCGCCGCGCTGCGGATGCTGGTCGGAAACAATTCGGTGCCCAACGTGTAGTAGATCGCCACGTAGGCGCCGCCGATCAACGTGGCCAGGACCTGAAATCCGACCGCCAGATTGATCGGGCCGCCGAAGAAGATCGTCAGTGCGAATCCGAGGTTGAGCAGGGCACCCACCCACAACGTGACCCACAGGGCGGTGCGCCGCTCCTTGACCCGATCCTGGAACCAGCCTCCGAATAGCTGGGCGAGGGGTTGGATACCGGTGATGATCAGGGTGTACGCGAACGCGCGCAGGAGCTCGTAGCCTTGCGAGGCGAAGATCGTCGGCAGGAAGGCGCCGACGCCGTAGTCGCTGATGCTCCGCAGCGCGATCATCGCCCCCAACAGCAGAACGGCGGTCATGTACGGGCGCATCGGCACACGCACCTGCTCGCGAACGGTCACCTGGCTGCCGGCGGGCACTGAGAACACTTCGCCCGCGCTGCGCGCGATGCGCTGGACCACGCGCGTCGCTTCGTCGAGTCGACTCTTCTCGACCAGGAACCGGACCGACTCCGGCAGGAACGCCCGCACGTAGAGGATCATCAACGCGGGCAACACGCCGAGCAGGAAGCCCCACCGCCACGAGTACGGCAGGATGATGAAGATCGACGACAAACCAGCGACGATGAAGCCGACGCCGTACATGATCGGGCCGAGCGGGATGAACTTCGAGCGCCACTTGCGCGGGGTGAGCTCCGCCAGCAGGGCGAACGCGACGGGGAATTCCGCGCCGATGCCCAGGCCCGCCAGAAAGCGGGCTGAGACCAGCACCGCGTAGTTGGGGGCCAGGCCGCTCAGCAGCGAGCCAAGGGCATAGCACAGCAGGACGACCTGGAAGATCGGCTTGCGTCCGAAACGATCCGCCACTTGCGAGAAGACGATCGCGCCGATCAGCAGCCCGAAGTTACCGGCGGCCGCGACGGCGCCCGCCTGGCCCGGGTCCAGGCCGAATTCCTTGCTGAAGCCAGGCAGCGCGTAACTGGTGATCTGAAAGTCGTAGCCGTCCAGAATCTGGGCCAGGGCCACGCCGAGCAGCAGCACCCAGTGAAAGCGCGTCAGCCGGACTTCGTCGACATAGTCGAGATGTGGACTCGAGACGATCGATGGCATGCCGTCCCCCCTGAAACTACGAAACGTCGATAATCAGCTCGCCCGTGTCCGCCGTTTCGGCGCGGTCGCCGTCGAAAAGCACTGTCGTCGAGGCGTACTCCTCGACGACACACGGGCCGTCGATGCGCACACCCGGCGCCAGGCGCTCGCGGCGATACACCGCACACTCCACCTGGCGACCGGGATCGTCCAGATAGATCGGCCGGCTGCCCACGTGCGCCGACGTGCTGTCACCGCCGATGGTCGGGAACGTGATCTTCGGCCGCGCGCCGCGCGCGGTCAGGCGCACGTTGACCAGCTCCAGCGGTTCGTCCTGCGCGGCGTGGCCGAAGCGCCGATCGTGGACCTCGTCGAAACGTCGGCGGATCGCCTCGACGTCGCCGCCGCGCACCTCCGCTTCGCCGACCGGAATCTGCAGCCAGAACTCCTGGCCGACATAGCGCAGGTCCATCGAACGCTGGTAGGCGCGGCCCGCCTCCGCTGCACCGTCATCTTCCAGCGTGGCGCGACCAGCGTCGATCAGCTCGGCATAGATGCGCTCCAGCTCGCGGAAATCCGAGTCCAGCAGGTTGCGGTAGTACGTTCGCACATAGTCGTGGCGGATGTCGGTCATCAGCATGCCGAGCGCCGAGAAGTGCGCCGGCAGGTTCGGGATGACGACCCGCGGAATGTGCAGGTCGCGGGCAATCTCCAGGGCGTGCAGGGGTCCAGCGCCGCCCATCGCCACCAGCGCGAAATCACGCGGATCGTAGCCGCGCTCGACCGACACGCCACGCACCGCGAGCGACATCTTGGCCACGGCAATTTGCAGAATGCCATGCGCGACGCGCGTGGGGTCCATTCCCAGCGACGGGCAGAGTCGATCGGCGATGCCGGCGCGCGCCCCCGCCACGTCCAGCGGCATCTCGCCGCCCAGAAAGCTGCTGGCGCCGATGCGTCCGAGCACCACGTTCGCATCCGTCACCGTCGGCTCGAGGCCGCCGCGTCGGTACGCGATCGGTCCAGGATCGGCTCCGGCGCTCTGGGGTCCGACCTTGAGCGCGCCAACCTGGTCGATCCACGCGATGCTGCCGCCGCCGGCGCCGACCTCGACGATGTCGACCACGGGCAGCATCACCGGATGCCCGCTGGCATATCCACCGATGTGGTAGCCCTGCGCCACGGACACCTCGGTGCCCTGCACCAGACTCGTCTTGGCGGTGGTGCCACCCATGTCGAAGGCGATCACGTCGCCGATGCCCAGCCGTTTGCCTACTTCGGCGGCGGCCATGACGCCGCCTACGGGACCCGATTCCATCATCGCCACCGGCAGCTTCCTGGCCGTGTCCGGCGACATGACACCGCCATTGGACTGCATGATCAGGAATCGGCCGGCGAAGCCATCCTCCGCCAGGCGCGACTCCATCCGCCCGACGTATTCGCTCGTCTTGGGCCCGATGTAGGCGTTCATCACCGTCGTCGAGGTCCGCTCGTACTCGCGATACTCGCGCACGATCTCGTGCGACAGCGACTGGTAGGTCCCGTTCAGCGCTTCGCGAAGTTTGTGGCCCATCTCGACCTCGTGGCGTGGGTCCAGGTACGAGTGCAGAAAACACACCGCCACCGATTCCGCCCCAGACGCGCGGACGGCTCGGGCCACCGCTTCAGCGTCCTCCGGGTCCAGCGCCGTCAATACTTCGCCCCACGCCGACAGCCGTTCGTCAACCTCGAACGTGCGCGAACGCGGCACCAGCGGGACGGGTCGTTTGAAGAAGAAGTTGTACGCTTCGGGACGATTCTGCCGCCCGATGCGGTACACGTCGCGCGTGCCGCGGGTCACCACCAGCGCGGTTCGCGCGCCTGTTTCTTCGATGGCGATGTTGATGGCGATCGTGGAGCCGTGGACGAAACTCTCCGCCTCACGCGGCGCGATCTCCGCTTTGTTCAAGCAGTCCCAGACACCTTGAGATAGCTCGTGCGGCGTGGTCAGCGCCTTGGCCTGCCGCACCTGCCCGAGTCGTTCGTCGAAGGCGACCAGGTCGGTAAACGTACCGCCGATGTCGACGGCGACACTCAATCGCGGTGTTGCGCTGTCCATGCCGTCCGCTACCTCCCCAACACCCGTCAGGACTGCAACCATGTTTCCGTGTAGTACGTGACCTGGTTGATCCGCCGGTCCAGCCCGTGCACCGACTTCGGAAACACCAGCGCCCGCTGCGTCTGGCCAATCACCATGTCTAGCGACTGATCGAGAATGAAGTCGTTCATCGTCGAGTACATAGCCCGCCGCCTGGCCTCGTCCGGCTCCGAGGAGACCGCGTCCACCGTCGCCTGGTCCACGCCGCCGAAGTAGCGCGCGCCGCCGAAGTAGAACACCGTGCTGGGGTGGTACTGGGCCGCGGCCGAGCTCGCCGCCGCGAACTGATACTGGCGCTGGTTGGTGACGCTCGAATACAGCGCCGATTCCAGGGGCTTGATGGTCAGGTTCACGCCGATGGTGGCCAGGTCCGCCTTGTAAATCTGGACGAATTGCGCCAGCTCGCCATCTGTCGAGCGATACACGATCTCGACTTCGGCGTTGTTGACGCCCGCCGAGCTCAACACCGATTTCGCCTTGTCCAGATCGAAGGCGGTGACGGATTGCTTGGCCGACTCGTACGCCTCGGAATACGACGGCCACGGCAGATTCCACGGTTCGGATAAGCCGGCGAGCACCGTGCCGGTAAACCGCTGGCGATCGATGGCCAGGTTCAGCGCCTGGCGGACGCGCTTGTCTTGCAGGACGGGATTGGCGCCGGGCGGATCGGTATTGACGCCCAGCGAGTAGTAGCCGGGATTGGTGTTCAGGATCACCCAGTTGGGGTCCTGCTTCAGCCGCATCAGGTCCTGAATCGGCGGATCGCTGATCGCCTGGGCGTCGCCACTTTCCAACCGCACGGAGAGCGTCGGCGCGTCGTTGGTGATGTCGACTTCCACCTCGTCGAGGTAGGGCTTGCCGGATTGCCAGTAGTTCTTATTGCGGGCAAAGCGCAGATACGAGCCCTGTTGCCACTCGGCATACGTGAACGGTCCGGTGCCGACGGCCCTGGTGATCGCGTCCGGGCCGCTCATCGACACCGAGTCGACCATGTTCAGCTGCTCGAACAGGTCCAACGCCGCCGGTCGCGCCGGGTCCATGTGCAGGATGACCGTGTTCTTATCGGGCGTGTCGATCGACTGGAACCAGGCGGCGAAGTTGTACCACTGACCGTTGGCGACTTTCCTGTCGCTGATGCGCTGCACGTTCCACTTGACGTCGTCCGAGGTGAACTCGCGCCCGGAATGCCAGGCGACTCCTTTGCGCAGATTCAGCTTGAGCTGCTTCGCGTCGCTGGAAAACTCCCAGCTTTCGGCGAGCACCGGTTTGGCCTGCAGCTGGTTGTCGAAGTCGATCAGCCGTTCGTAGACCGTGCCGTAGGTCGTCCCGAGGGTGTTCGACTGAAAGAACATGCCGTCGAGCGTGACCAGGTCGTCGCTGCGCGCGATCTTCAGCTTGCCGCCGCTTTTGGGCTGCTCGCCGGCGGGCGTGCCGCCGGCGCTGATCGGGGTGGAGACGCCCGGCTGCGCGGCCGCCGGGGCCGACGGCGTCGGGGCGGCGGTGCACGCCGCCAGGAGCGCCGCGCCGGCGCCCAGAGCCAGCACTCGGACGAACTCGCGGCGACTGATGCCGTCGATGGTGTGCTCCATCCCTCGAATCCTCCCCTGACCGCGGTCGATGACGACGCCTGGAGTCCCTCCGGAGCCGAAGTGGTGGACACCTCGGTATTCCGATGTATACCGTTGCCTGGAGTGGAAGTCAACCGCGCCGGTATGCCGCGACCAGGCTCGAGCCGACGCCCGGATGCCACCAGTGCTGGCGCGATCGACGACGGCGCGCCGTTCGCCGAGCGCGTCTACGCTCGGCTGCGTCAGGCCATCCTCGACGGCCAGATCAAGCCCGGCGAGCGCATGCGCGAGTTCGACCTGGCCGAGCAGTTCGGGATGAGCCGCACTCCCGTCAGAGAAGCCTTGAAGAAACTGGCGGTGGAAGGCCTGGTGGTGGATCTGCCGGGCCGCGGCCTGGTGGTGAGCGAGCCATCGCCCAACGAAATCCTGGATGCCTACCTGGTGCGCGAGATGCTCGAGGGCCTGGCGGCGCGGCTGGCCGCCGAACGCGCCACCGAGACCGACCGCATCCACCTGAGCGCGGTGCTGCGCCGGGTCCAGAACGCGATCGCCGCCGGCGACGACCAGCAGGCGATCACGCTGAGCAATGAGTTCGATCGGTTGCTGTTCGGCGCCACGCGCAGCCGGCGCCTGTCGCACATGATCGAGTTCGCGCGCGCCTCGCAGGGGCGTCTGCTGCGGCTGAGCCTGCAGTACCCGGGCAGATTGGCCGAATCAGCTGAAGAACGCGCCGAGATCCTGCAGGCAATTCAGCGGCGGGACGCGGAGGCCGCCGAACAGGCGACCCGTCAGCACTTGCGCCGCGCGCGCGAAACGCGCATCGCCCAGAGCCTGGAGGACGGCTCGTGCTAGAGAAGGGTGCTCAAGAGAGCGCCCTGGACGCCCGCGGCGACACGTAGCTCGGCTCGATCCGATCCGCAATCTCGTGCAGGACGCGCGAGACGGTTACGCGCCAGCTCGAGGGCGGCTCACGCCTGGAGGCCAGTCGGTCTTGCGCGGCTTCCCGCGCCAGGTCCGCGCGGTGGGCTTCACACAGCACATCGAAACTCAACATCTCTGGAGGTCCTTTCAGGCCAGACGCAGGTACGGCGTGAGGGGGACAACGTCGTCCTCATCGGGGCTCAGATAGCGCAGTGCGCGCGAGCCGCCCAGCTGTTCGAGGAGGTCGGTGACCGGCCGCAGGAGCGCCCACAGACGGTCGGCATCGAGCATCGCGGCCGTGTCCGCGCTCGCCAGCACGTTGGCGCGAACCTCGGCCGCCTGCGCGGGGGTCAAGCGCTGACGCGCCGCCCACAGCGCAAGCAGCTCGTCCAGCTCATCAGTCATGTTTCGTGCTCCGCGTCGAGTTGCAGCTGGCGCGCCAGCCGACGCCGGGCTTCAGCCAGCTGGTAGCGCACCGTGCCCGGCGGACGGCCGAGCAGCTCGCCAATCTCGGTGCTGTTGCGCTCGCCCACGGCCTGCAGCACCAGCACGACGCGCAGGTCTTCCGGCAATTGCTGGATCGCGCGATCGAGCGTCTCCAACCGCTCGCGCCTGAGGACATCCGCCTCAGCAGCTGGCGACGCGGTCTGAGCGACGGCCGCCGCCTGGGCCAGCGCCGCGTCGGTCGATCGACGACTTGCCCGCGACCGGTACTGGTCGACGACCAGGTTGCGCGCCACGGCGAAGAGCCACGTCCGCTGGCGCTCGGGCGACAGCCCCTCGAGGGTCGCAAGGTTGCGCCAGACACGCACGAAAGCATCCTGGAGCAGGTCGAGCGCGAGCTCCGCGTCGCTGGTCTTGCCGAGGAAATAGGCGTGCAGCGTCGCGTGGTGCGCGGCGTACAGCGCATCGAACTGCTGCTGTCGAGCGGTCGACACCCGTCACTCGGGATCATCGAACGACTCGATCTTGCCGTCTCGGGCGATGCACAGCACCTGCAGCATCGGCACCAGCTGCCGCGGCGCGCGGATCTTGCCGTCGAGCACGATGCCGGCCACCGCCTTGCGGAGCAGTTGCGGCGCGACGTCCTGGTCGAAACTGAACGAGCCGTCCAGCACGAGGGTGATTGGCTCGTCAAAAAGCTCGAAGAAGCCGGCGCTGAAGTGGTCCTTGCCGTCAAAGAACCGCGGCGGGGCAGTGTAGGAGGTGAGCTGGCCGGTCATGGACTGCATCTTGCCGACAAATTCGGCGGGCGTGTCCTTCGGCACCACGAGGTGGCCGATGGCCACGACCTGTTGGAAGCCCAGGGCGCTTACCGGGCTGGTGACGACCAGCAGGCCGGTGGCCAGCAGGATGTCCGTGGGCTGGCCGGTCAGGTTGGCCAACGCCTCGCCGCTGATCGAGCTGCCCGACAACAGGCGGGTGGTCACGCCCTCCACGTAGGGGTAGTAGACGACGCCACCGCTCAAGCGGGTAAGCGCGGCGCCGAGCGCTGATTCGCTGCCGGCTGGGGCGATCGCCTGGCCGAGGACGACCAGCTCCGTGTTGCCGACCTGTGACACTGGGCTGGTGATGACCAGCTGACCGGCGACGACCAGCACGTCGTCGGCCTGATCGGAGCCGCGGGCGAGCGCCTCGCCGCTGAGCGTGATCTGGCCGGCCATGACGCGCACGCGCCGGCCGTCGGGGATGGGAATGGTCGCCGCGACGTGGTGCATGGGGATGCTGCTGAGTTTGGGCAGCAGACTGACGGGCACCAGGATGGTGGCGACGTTGGAGATGCGGGTGACGCCGTCGAGGGCGGAGGCGGCCTGGGCGCCGGTGAGGTCGAGCAGCGCGACGTTGTGGATCTCGCGGCTCGCGGGGGGTGTGGGTGGTGGATGCATGTCAGGAGGAGAGACGGAGGAGGCGGGGCAAGTGTTGGCGGGCACCGCTGCCCATGCGCCGCCTTCCGTAGTACGTGCGCCTGAATGACCGCCCCGGCGTGCTGTTCCTGAGCCTCCACTGTCCCAATCGCCTGGCCATGGCCCTGGCGCGGCCGTGGTTCCGCCTGCCGTACCGACACGCGCACGTCTGCCAGCGCACCCTCGGCGGCTGCATCGAGTTCGTCAGCCGTTCCGCCGAACGCGCCGACTTCGCCGCCACGTACACGCCCACCTCGGCCGCCGCTGAAGGCACGCTCGGACGCTGGCTCGCCGAGCGCTACTGCTATTACACCCAGACCGAGCGGGCCACGTACCGCTGCGACATCGCCCACGCGCCCTGGCCGCTGACGCACGCCGCGGCCGCGATCACCACCAACACCCTGGCGCGGCCTTTCGGCGTGAGCCTGCCGAGAAGCGAGCCGGTCCTGCACGCCGCCGCGCACATGGGCACCCGCATCTGGCCCCTGGTACGCGTCGCTTGAGCTCAGTTTGCCGCGGGCGCGAAGGCGAAGGATCGGCGGCTGACCGCCAGGTAGCCGACGAAGCTCAGCGTGGTGATGAAAAAGCTCGGCGGATACGGCACGTAGAAGCCAATGATCAGACCCAGCCAGACACACGCCACGCCGATCGCCACCGACAGCATGATGGCGTGCGGCGGCCGAGCGGTCAGCTGCTGCGCGGTGGCCGCCGGCAGGATCAGCAGCGCGAAGATCAGCAGTACGCCGACGATCTGCACCGCCGTGGCCACCGCGCAGCCGAGCAGCACCATGAAGCCCACGCTCAGCCCGCGAACCGGTAGACCGCGGGCCTCGGCAATCTCGGGGTCGAGCGAGGCGAACAGCAAGGGCCGGTAGATCACCCCCATCACCGCCAGGCTCAGGCAGGCGAAAAGGGTGACCAGGCGCACGTCGGCCGGCGAGATCGCCAGGATGTTGCCGAACAGGATGTTGACGGCTTCACCGGCCAGCCTGGTGGACATCGTCAGGAAGAGCGAGCCGAGCGCCAGCGAAAACGCCAGGGTGGCGCCGATGGCCACGTCGCGGCCGCGCAGCCGGTCGCCCAGGACGCCCATCAGGATGCCGGCCAGCGTGGTGAACGTCAGCATCCCGACGAAGACGTCCTGCCCGATGAGCACCGCGCCGGTGGCGCCGGCGAAGCCGCCGTGCGAGAGCGCCTCGGTGGCAAATGCCAGCCGGCGGAGCACTACGAAGTAACCGATGACCCCGGCCATGACGGCCACCACGGTGCCCGCCAGGAAGGCGTTCTGCATGAAGCCGTAGGCGAAGACTTCCATGGCTCAGGCGCCCACGACGAAGCGGTGGCCGTCGGAGGTGACGTGGACGTGAACGGGCGTGTCGTACAGCTCGCTGAGCAGGTCCGAGCGCACCACCTCGTCCAGCGAGCCGGCCACGACCTGGCCCTTCAGGATGAAGACGATGCCGTCGAGCATCTCCAGCAGCGGGTTCAGGTCGTGCGCGACCATGATCACCGTCATGCAGCGCTCGACGCGCAGCCGCTCCACAAGGTGGACGATCTCGTGTTGGCTCTTGAGGTCGAGACTGGCCAGTGGCTCGTCCAGCAACAACAGGCGGGGGTGGGTGAGGAGCGCCTGGGCAATCTGCAGCCGCTGCTGCTCGCCACCCGAGAGCAGTCCGACTGGCCGGTAGGCATACGCCGAGGCGCCCACCGCCTCGAGCGCCTCCTCGACCGTGTGCCGCTCGGCCGCCGAAGCCGGGCCGAAGCCCCACCGGTCGCCGACCAGACCCAGCATGACCAGGTCGAAGCCGCGCACGGCCAGGTCGGCGCCCAGGGTGCGGCGCTGCGGGACGTAGCCGATGGCCGGGTTGCCGCGGCCGGGCGGCTGGCCGAGCACCCGCACGCTCCCGCGCGCCAGTGGCACCTGGCCGAGCAGCACGCGCAGCAGCGTCGACTTGCCCGTCCCGTTGGGACCGATCAAGCCGACGAACTCGCCGGGCCCGAGCTCCAGATTGGCGGACGACCAGATCGTGCGCTGGCCGAAGGCGACTGCCGCATCCTCGAACGCCACCACCGGCCCACTGCCGGAATCCGGCGTGGGTTGCGGGGCGCTGCCGCGGAGAAGACTCGGGAAGCTCATGAGCGCACGGTGGACGAGATATCGTCTCGTCTGGAGATGATCGTCGTTTTGAGACGGCGTGTCAACGAGCCGCGGGCCTCAGTCCCCGCCTGCCCTGCGCAGCCGTCGAGCACGCAAGGCTGCTACATGCTGGCTTCGACGCTGGTGAGCGCCCGATCGACGGCGCCCACGAGCGACTGGATCTGCTCGGAGCTGATGGTCAGTGGCGGCGTGATCAGCGCGTGGTCGCCGAGCTGGCCGTCGGCGCCGCTCTGCCCCGGGTAGACCGC
>JAFAOS010000226.1 GCA_019247515.1 Chloroflexota bacterium
GAGGTCGTGTTGGTGCCCAGTGCCTGGCCGCCGCTGATACGGCTCCAGAATCGCCAGAGCTGGCCGACGGCATCACCGAACCGAATCTGCGCACGCTGCCACGCCACCTGGAGCGCATCGAGGGCTGCGCGTTCGCCGTCGGTGGCCAGCATGACGGCGGTGCCATTCAGCGCCACGGCGAGGGCGCTGCAGTGGGCCAATCTGGTTGGCGATCGCGCTTGAAAACGGTGCCACCAGCTCCGAACCGTCGAGTGGGGTACGTCTAGCTGCGTAGCGATCGGGCGCAGACCGACGTTGGCGATGAGCCTGAGCTGGATCCCGCGACCGATGACAGCTACGCCGTCGAGCCGTCGCGCTAACACGAGGTCCGGTAGCAACGCATGCGTACGCCGACAGACTGCACAGCGACCGCGTCGAATCCAGATGCGTTCGATCCAGAGCGGCGCCCGCAACCAGCGCCAATAGCCACCCCAGCGCATCAGCCAAGCCAGGCAGGTGGGCATCGCAGCGCAGGCACCACGATGGACTTACCCGCCGCGACGTAACTCGACGTTGGCAAAGCGCAGGCCCATATGATGGCCACGAGGGTGCTTGCACCACCCTTCTGGTCCTCTTGGTCGTGGCTGCGACTGAGAGGGCCTCTTTGTTCAGCTAGCGCTGCTCATTGTGCGTCGCCCCCAACACTGCACACCATCGGAGCACGCCGATGATCCACACGCCGCTCACCGTCAACAGCATCAGCGGCGTGCTCAGCGTCTTCACCGAAACCAGGGGAAACAGCTAAATCCAGAATCAGCCAATCACGCCAGCAACACCGGCGACATACCGCGGTACGATCAGGAAGCGAAGCCTGACCGGCCCGGCGGGCCACGCGGGTGACGGCGGTGCCAGATAGTGGATCGTCTCGCGACCGGAACGCAGGCGCGGCGCTCTTGCGGCCAGCTCCGGGAAGAGTGGCGCCAGGGTTGGGAGCGCGCCGTGTTTGACACCCAGGCATAGGCAAACGGCAGCAACTGCAACGTTTCAGGCTCGAGCACGCGGCGCTGTGACGATCGTTGTCGACCCAATTACGGACTGGTCCATGGCCAACGACTTTCAGACAATGCTCACAACGACTCTCGAGCACCACTATGAAGAGCTATCTGAGTCGTCCTGCGCCCAGATAGGCTAGCAAGGAGGCGTTGGTGGCAAGCCACAGCAGGACATTCGTGCCAGGAGGCACTTAGTTTGGCGCCGAACATGCCAGTGCCTGGCGACGGCTGGCCAGGCGCAGTGCACTGTCGGGATAGCTCGCCGCGCGCGGTCTCGATGCGGGGCCGAGTCGTCGCTGACCTGCTGGCCGGCTCCTGGCGCAGGACACCACCCACGGCGAATCTGGACCGCACCACGGTCGCCGACGTGAGTTCGCTGCTGGTCGCGCTTGGCGTCGGTAGCCTCGCCTGGTGGAAGCTCTGGCATTCGGGTCTGGCCGAAGTCGCCGATGTAGGGATGGTGCGACGCACGTATCGCGCGGATGCCATTCAGGCGGCTTTGCACCAGCATTCCATCCGCGTGCTCGTCGGCCACCTGCAGGCCGAAGGCATCGAGCCGATCGTGATCAAGGGCTGGTCAACCGCGCGGTTGTATCCCGAATTGGCGTTGCGGCCGTACGTCGATGTTGATCTGGTCGTGCCACCCGGCTTGGGGCCCATCGCACAAACCATGTGCGAGGGTGTGGTCTGTCCAGATCACGCGGATGTCCTGGATGGCGCGACGTGGGCGGCGTCAGGGCCACACGGTCCCCAGGGTGACCTGGCGGACCACCCCTGGCAAGCCGTCCTGGAGCGATCGCGGCTGGTTGGGCTCGGGGAGCTCCAGGTGCGTGTGCTCGGACCCGAGGACCACCTGCGGTTATCAGCAGTCCACGCCTTCCGCCACGGATTCATTAGACCGAAGTGGTTGTGCGATATCGGCCTGCTCGTGGAGAGCTTGCCCGACGACTTCGACTGGGCCTATTGCCTGGCCGGCGAGCGACGGCATACCGAGCAGCTGCTGCGTACACTCGCACTCGCGCACCACACGTTGGGCGCGGACCTGCAGCGCTGCCCACGAGGTGCGAACGAGGTGCTGGCGTGGTTGGTCAGTTCGGTCCTTCGACGCTGGGGAGCACCACCAGTGGTGGGGCCTGGTTCTTCGATCCTGTCTGTCTTGCGAGAGCCGAACATGTTGCGGACTGAGCTGTATCGACGCTGGCCCGATCCACTCGAATCCACACTACGGCTTGGCCTTGGATTGACGGGTACTTCACGAAGCGCGGCTCAGGCATGCGACTTTGTGTGGCGATTCGGCATCCTGAGCGCTATGCACCGCTTGCGCCGAAGCAGTGCCGTTCGGTTAAACGCGAGAGCAAACGTGCGTGAGTGACTTCGCAGAAACCGACGGTTTGTCCAACAAGCGAACGCGTCGTCGCCGACAACGACCCGCTACCGACCAGCCGACGCACCGCGCGGACGTCGCGGTCTATCCGGTGGACGACGAACTGGTGGTGTATGACAGCCGCGATGGGCAGGGCTGTGTACTCAACTGCACGGCCGCCCGCATCTGGACGCTGTGCGATGGCTCGCGCACGACTGCGGCGGTGGC